>JADGRJ010000331.1 GCA_017881025.1 Rhizobacter sp.
ATCGTTCGCGCGCGCCTGGCTCGCGCTCGGCTACGCCTTCCTGTACGTGCCGATCGTCGCCCTCGTCGTCTACTCGTTCAACGACTCGCCGGTCGCCAACGTCTGGCGCGGCTTCACGCTGCGCTGGTACGCCGCCCTCGCCGACGACCGCGAGCTCCTCGCCGGGCTGGCGCTCTCGCTCAAGATCGCGTTCGCTACCGCGTGCGCGTCGGTCGTCCTCGGCACGCTCGCGGCGTTCGCGCTGGTGCGATACCGGCGCTTCTTCGGCAGCACGCTCTTCGCCGGCATGGTCGCCGCGCCGCTGGTCATGCCCGAGGTCATCATCGGCCTGTCGCTGCTGCTGATGCTGGTCTCGCTGCAGCGCGCGACCGAGGCGGCGTTCGGCGTCGGCTTTCCCGAGCGCGGCATGCTGACCATCTGGCTGGGCCACCTCCTGCTCGGCATGGCGTACGCGACCGTCGTCGTCCGCGCCCGCCTGCAGACGCTCAACCCGCAGCTCGAGGAAGCCGCGCTCGACCTCGGCGCGCGGCCGTGGCAGGTGTTCTGGCTGGTGACGCTGCCGATGATCGGCCAGGCGCTGCTGTCGGCTTTCCTGCTCACCTTCACGCTCTCGCTCGACGACGTCGTGCTGTCGGCGTTCCTGTCCGGCCCCGGCGCGACGACAATGCCGCTGGTCATCTTCTCGCGCGCCCGCCTCGGCCTCAACCCGAGCGTCAACGCGGTGGCGACGATCATCATCGCCGTCGTCGCCGTCGGCGTCGTCGCCGCCAGCTTCGTGATCGCCCGCAACGAACGTCGCCGCGCCCTCGACGCCGCCGCGGCGCAACGCCCGAGGACCGCATGAACACGTCGCCCGCGCGAACCGGCCTCGCCTACCTCTGCCTCGCCGCGGCGATGGCGATCGTCGGCGCCTACGTCGGCTTCTCGAAGGCGCTGGTCATCGTCTTCCCGGTCTTCCTGCTCGCCGGCATGCGCTTCGCGATCGCCGCGATCGCGATGGCGCCGTGGCTGCGCCGGCCGCCCGGCGAGGCCGCGCTGGACCGGCGCAGCCATCGCCTGCTCTTCCTCGAATCGTTCTTCGGCAACTTTCTCTTCTCGATCTGCATGCTGTTCGGCATCCGCCAGAGCACGGCGCTTGCCGCCGGCGTGATCATGGCGGCGCTGCCCGCGGTCGTCGCCCTGCTCTCGTGGTGGCTGCTGAAGGAGCGCGTCGGCCTGCGCGTCGCCGCCGGCATCGCCTGCGCGATCGCCGGCATCGCCCTCGTCGCGTTCGCACGCGACGCCGAGGGCGAGCTGGCCAGCGGCTCGCTGGTCGGCAGCGCCCTTCTCGTCGGCGCGGTGACGTGCGAGGCGCTTTACGTCGTCATCGGCAAGAAGCTCTCGGCGTCGGTGGGGCCGAAGCGGATCAGCGCGCTCATCAACCTCTGGGGCCTGGTGCTGGTGGCGCCGTTCGCGCTCTGGCAGCTGCGCGGCTTCTCGCCGTCGTTCATCCCGGAATCGTCATGGTGGCTGCTGCTCGTCTACTCGATCGCCGCGAGCGTCGTCACGGTCTGGCTGTGGATGACCGGCCTGAAGCACGTGCCGGCATCGTCGGCCGGCATCTTCACGGTCTTCCTGCCGGTGAGCGCAGCCGCGGTCGGTGCCTTCTTCTACGGCGAGGAGTTCACGACGTCGCAAGCGGCCGCGTTCGCCCTGGCGCTGGCGGGCGTGGTGCTGGCGGCGTGGCCGGCGCGGAGCTCGCGGCGCCCGGCGTGACGGCGCCGGCGCGCGCCTGACGCGCCAGCCGCGACACCGTCGCCGGCGCCTCGCCTTTCAGCCGTGAATCCGACCACACTTGGCGCCAGCGGCGCGCTCCGGCCTGGCCGTTGCGCAAGCCGAGGATGTGACGCGAGGCGTGCGACCACGGCTCGCCGCGCCCGACCAGCCGCTCCATGTACTCGACCATCGCCTCCTCGACCGCATCGCGCGACATCGCGCCGCTTGGCGCGGCGAAGAAGCGCGCGTCCCACTCGACGAGATCCCACGGCTGGTGATAGGCCGAGCGGCCGACCATGACGCCGTCGACGCTGGCGAGATGCGCCTCGATGTCGTCGCCGCTGCGAACGCCGCCGTTGACGACGAAGAAGAGCGCCGGGAAGTCCTTCTTGAGGGCCGCGACGACCTCGTGGCGAAGCGGCGGCAGCTCGCGGTTTTCCTTCGGGCTGATGCCGTGCAGCCAGGCGTTGCGGGCATGGACGATGAACACCTCGCAACCGCCGTCGGCGACGGTGCCGACGAAATCTCGAACGAAGGCGTAGCTGTCGAAGCGATCGATGCCGATCCGGTGCTTGACCGTCACCGGGATCGCCACCGCGTCGCGCATCGCCCGCACGCAGGCGGCGACGAGCGCCGGCTCGGCCATCAGGCAGGCGCCGAACGCGCCGCGCTGGACGCGCTCGCTCGGGCAACCGCAATTGAGGTTGATCTCGGCATAGCCCCAGCGCGCGCCGAGGCGCGCGCACGCGGCGAGGTCGGACGGATCGCTGCCGCCGAGCTGGAGCGCCACCGGCTGCTCGACCGGATCAAAGTCGAGATGACGAGCGACGTCGCCGTGCAGCAGGGCGCCGGTCGTCACCATCTCGGTGTACAGGCGCGCCCTCGTCGTGAGCAGGCGATGGAAATACCGGCAATGGCGGTCGGTCCAGTCCATCATCGGCGCGATGCACAATCGCCATGCGCTATGTTCTTGATTCACAAGGATATTTATCAATCTAAATGTAACCGAGATCACCTCTGTGTGCAATTAAGTGCACACGAGGTGCACAGGTTGGGTATGATTCGGTGCGTCCAGGAATCAATGAGACGCACAGGATTTGCACACGAGACGACACGATCGTGTGCAATCGAGGAGTTCCATGCCGACATTCTCCCTGCTGGCGAGCGGCAAGTGGCGTGTGCAAGTGCGGCGCCGTGGCATGTATCGAGCCGCCAGCTTCAGGACGAAGCGCGAGGCAAAGGACTGGGCCAGCGCGATCGAGAGCCAAGCGGACCACATCACCGCCGGTGGCTTCATTCCAGTACCCAGGGGATCCACGGTCGCTGACCTGATCGACAAGTACACCGAAACCGTGGCCAAGGTGCCGGGACGCACCAAGGCCGCGACGCTGGCAATGCTGAGGCGCGAGATCGGCAAGACCCCCCTCGCCTCGCTGTCGGCCGTCACCCTGCGCGATTTCATCGATCGCCGGATGAAGCAAGGCGCCGGCGGCGTCACGATTGCGGCCGACCTCTCGTTCCTCTCGGCCGTGCTGAAGTGGGGCCGTCATGCTCGACACCTCGACATCCCGGAGCGGCTCGCCGTGGACGCGCGCGCCAGCCTGAAGCACCGCGGCCTGAGCACGCGGGGCGCGGAGCGGGACCGCGAGCCCACGGACGCCGAGCTCGAGGCTCTCTACGGTCGCTGGCGCGCGAATCGGCGGCAGCGCATCGACATGGAGACGCTCTGCCGATTCGCCCTCGCCAGTGGGATGCGCCAGGACGAGATTTGTCGCCTGCAGGTCGATGATGTCGATCGCGCTGCGCGGACCGTCGTCATCCGCGATCGCAAGGATCCAAGGAACAAGGCCGGAAACGATCAAACGGTCCCATTGCTACCCGACGCATGGGCGATCGTCGAAAAGCGCTTGACCGACCGCGCAGGGGCCCACGTTTTCAGTCGCTTTTGGACCCTTTGCGCGCGCTTGGTGCGGCGCGACTACATACTGCCTTTGCGTCAGCGCCAGCCAAACAACTGCCCTTAACCGCGTATTGAGGCTGGGTCGGCGCCTACCGCGCGCACCGCCGCCCATACCGTCGCTCTGACTGTGTCGAGAAGCGGGATATCGAGCTCGGACTCCAGCGCCTC
>JADGRJ010000332.1 GCA_017881025.1 Rhizobacter sp.
TCGCGTCAGTTGACGACAAACTCATCAAGTACCTGCCCGACTATCCCAACAAAGAGGCGGCGGAGAAGATCACGCTGCGCCAGATAGTCAACATGCAGTCGGGCATTGGCGATTTCTTCGGCCCCAAGTTTGAGAAGTCCGCTAAAGACCAGTTCCGGACGATCTCCGACTACCTGCCGCTGTTCGCGTCTGAGCCACTGCAATTTGAGCCGGGCACACAGCGGAAATACTCCAATGGCGGTTACATCGTACTGGGCGCTGTGATCGAAAAGATCACGGGCCAGAGTTATTACGACTACGTACGGCAGAACATCTTTCATCCCCTGGGAATGAATGACACCGACTTCTCTGAGGTCGATGAGATTGTCAGCAACCGTGCGACTGGTTACACCAGGCGCGGCGCGGTCGAGTCGGCGTCGTGGCGGCAGAACGTGTACACGCTGCCGGCGCGCGGCTCGTCAGCAGGTGGCGGCTATTCCACCACCGGCGACCTGCTGAAGTTCGCCAACGCCGTGGCCGACGGTAAGATTCTGAACCCCGCTTTTGAGGCGGGCGCCCCGGTTGCACCGGGCAAGCCCTTCGCGATCATGCGCGGCATGGGCATCGCCGGGGGATCACCCGGCGTCAACGGCGTATTGGAAGCCGGCATGCCCGGCGGCTACACGATGATCGTGCTATCGAATTACGATCCGCCGTCGGCCGAGAACGTGGCTGACAGTGTCCGCGAGTTCATGGGCCTCCGGATGGACTAGCTCCTCGCCGCCTGCACCAGTGTTACGATGGTTGGCCTTGCCGTCTCCTCTGCGGCAATCGAGTCTACCCATGCAACGACGCGACTTCCTCAACCTCGCCACCACTGCGGCTGCAAGCATGGCCCTCGAACCCACGTCTTTCGCTGCCAATCCCGACGTGAACGCGCCGGTACACTATCCCGATCCGGCCATCGAGATCGTTGATCCGCGCTTCGCCAAGTACGTGGTGTTCAACGCCGCCATCGAGCGGCTCTATACCGGCTGCCGTTGGGCCGAAGGCCCGGTCTGGTTCGGCGACGGCCGCTACCTGCTGTGGAGCGACATTCCTAACAACCGCATACTCCGCTGGCTCGAAGACACCGGCGAGGTCAGCGTCTTCCGCAACCCGTCGAATTACAGCAACGGCAACACCCGCGATCGCCAGGGACACCTCGTCACCTGCGAGCACGATTCCCGACGCGTCGCCCGCACCGAATACGACGGCGCAATCACCGTGCTGGCCGACCGCTTTCAGGGCAAGCTGCTCAATGCGCCCAACGACCTCGCGGTTCACTCTGACGGCGCGGTGTGGTTCACCGATCCGGGCTACGGAATCCTAAGCAACTACGAAGGACACAAGGCTACGTTCGAGTTGCCCGCGAATGTGTATCGCATAGACCCGAAGAGCCACGAGTTGACCGTTGTCGCCGGCGACATGGAGAAGCCCAACGGCATCTGCTTCTCGCCTGACGAGAAGAAGCTCTACGTGGTCGATACCGGGGCGTCGCATCATCCCGGCTACCCGCATCACATTCGCGTGCATGACGTCGTGGACGGCACACGCCTCACCAACGGCCGTGTCTTCGTTGACACCGGCTCCTGCACGGCCGACGGCATCCGCTGCGATACGGACGGCAACGTCTGGGCCGGCACTGGCTGGGGTGGCCCCGGCTTTGATGGCGTGCAAGTCTTCGCGCCTGAGGGCAAGCTGATCGGCAAGATCCACCTGCCCGAGACATGCGCCAACCTGTGCTTCGGCGGCGCCAAGCGCAACCGCCTGTTCATGGCCGCCAGCCAGTCGCTCTATGCGTTGTACGTCGACGCGCAAGGGGCGCAAACGCTGTAACCGGAGGCGCGCCACGCGAATCGTGTAGGATTAAAGATTCGCATGTCAGTGATGATTCAAGCCGAGAATGTGCGCAAAACCTATCGCATCGGCAAAGTCGATGTGCAGGCCCTGCGCGGGGTTTCCCTCGAAGTCGAGGAGGGCGAGTTTGTCAGCATCGTGGGCCCGTCCGGCAGCGGTAAGTCAACCCTTTTCTACATCTTGGGTGGCCTGACACACGCCGATACGGGACGGGTGTCGATCGATGGAGTCGATTTCACTTCTCTTTCCGACGCGGCGCGCACTCGCGTACGCAAGCAGAAAATCGGATTCGTCTTCCAGAAGTTCAACCTGCTGCCGACCCTTTCAGCGAAGGGCAACATCGATATCGCGCAGGACATTGCGGGGGTCAAGGCCGGCCACGACCGCGAGCACATCGAACGTATCACCCAGTTGTTGGGCATCGACAGGCGCATGGACCACCGTCCTTCGGAACTGAGCGGCGGCGAACAGCAGCGGGTGGCACTGGCACGTGCCCTGGCCAACAAGCCCGCCATCATCCTGGCCGACGAGCCTACGGGCAACCTCGACTCCGAGAACTCTGCCATCGTGCTCAATATGCTGCGGCAGTCGAACAAGGAACTCGGACAGACGGTGCTGATGATCACGCACAATCCCGAAGCCGCGGAATATGGCGATCGCATCATCCACATGCGCGATGGATCAATCGTTCCCCCGGAACTCGATCCGCAGTGGAGCCGCGCGCAACACGACTGATGTGGCGCGCCGCATTTGCCGCGGTATTCACGGATTCGTTATAATCAAAAGGCCGAGCGGGAGTAACTCAGTGGTAGAGTGCGACCTTGCCAAGGTCGAAGTCGCGGGTTCGACCCCCGTCTCCCGCTCCAGAATTTTGACCCTCGCCGCCGCGCGAGGGTTTTCGATGTAGCCCTACCGGATGAGGCGCGGTACCCAAGTGGTAAGGGAGAGGTCTGCAAAACCTTTATGCGTGGGTTCGATTCCCACCCGCGCCTCCAATTTTTCGTGCTGAGCTTTGTGCAAAAGTGGTCTCTCGCTGGGCTCGGGATTTCGCCAGCAGGCTCCCGCTCCGCTCACGCCTGCTAACCGGCTCAGTTCGATTCCTACCTGCGCCTCCAACGAACCTCCGTTCGCTGATCGCCAGGTGCTTTTCGCTCGTGGCGATTCGCCGTGGTTATCGGCAGAGCGAGTTGGGATAGAATCATGCAACACCTCTGCCCCTCGCCACCGGAAGTCGTCTCGGCCCTTATGAAATTCTGTCCCCCCTCGGCGCAGGTGGAATGGGCGAGGTGTATCGCGCCCACGACTCGCGCCTCGACCGCACGGTAGCGATCAAGATCCTGCCGACGTCGTTTGCCACCGACCATGAGCGATTGCAGCGCTTCGCGCAGGAAGCACGTGCTGCGGCGGCGCTGAACCATCCCAACATTCTTTCGATTTTCGACATTGGCGACGACCAGGGAACGCCTTACGTGGTGTCCGAATTGCTGGAGGGCGAAACGCTGCGGGCGCGATTGCAGAAGGCGCCGATTCCGCTCAGGAAGGCGATCAACTACGCCCTGCAGTTCGCGCATGGGCTCGCGGCGGCACACGGTAAGGGCATCGTCCATCGCGACCTGAAGCCAGAGAACCTGTTTCTCACCAACGATGACCGGTTGAAAATCCTGGACTTCGGATTGGCCAAGATGGTCCGCCAGCCGGGCGCTGGCGAAAGCGGCGATGCCATGACCGTGCAGATGGCAACTGAAGCCGGGATGGTGTTAGGAACAGTCGGCTACATGTCGCCCGAGCAGGTGCGAGGCAAGCCGGCGGTGCCCGAGTCTGACATCTTCGCCTTTGGCGCGATTCTCTACGAGATGGTTTCAGGTAAGCGAGCGTTTCATCGCGATAGCGCCGCTGACACCATGAGCGCGATTCTGCACGAAGAGCCGGCCGATCTTACGGAGACGGCACGCAATGTCCCGTCGGGACTGGAGCGCATCGTGCGGCACTGCCTGGAGA
>JADGRJ010000333.1 GCA_017881025.1 Rhizobacter sp.
ACGGCGGGCGGCGGGTCGAGCGCGAGCGCGCCGGCAACGCCGCCTCGCATCTAGAACACCACCTCGTAGCGCCAGCCTTTGAAGACGAGCACCGCCGACTTCAGCCGGATGCGCTCGAGGACGAGGTTGGGCGCGAGGCGATCGCCTTCGTGGAAGACCTGGCCGTTGATCATGACCATCCGGCTCGCCGCGTCGCCCGAATAGCTCGAGCCGCCGATGACGAGCTTCGGCAGGTCGCGCCGGATCTCCTCGGGCAGCTCGGCCTGCGAATAGACGCGGGCCTCACCCGCCGCCGGTGCTGCGTTGGCCGTTCCGGTCGCGCCGGCGGTGCTCGCCGCGCCGACTCGCTTGGGCGCGGCGCGCCGGGTGTCGGCGGTCGCCCGCGTCGCCGGCGGGGTCACGGCGATCGCTGGCGGTGGTGCCGTCGGCTGTGTCGTCGGTGGAGCGGTCGCCGTCGCGGTGGTCGGCGCGTGGGTGGTCGCGCCGGTTGCGGTGTCGGGCGTCGCCAGGGTCGGCGTCGCGGTGCTCGGCACGGCGGGCGCGGGCTGAGGCGTCGGCAGCGGCGCCGGCGCCGGGGCCGTGATCGACCCTTCGACCGGCGCCCGTGCCGATGTGGCCGGACCGCCGAGGAAGTTCCACGCCAGGGCGGCGAGCAAGGCGACCGCGAGCGCGACGACCGCCCAGACCAGAGAGCGCGGCCGCGCGGTCGCGGCCTCGTCTTCGATGATCGTGTGCTGCTGCGATTGCAGGCTCGGCACCGCGCCGCGCTCGCGCTCGGCGTCGGCACGGCGCAGGGCATCGAGGATGTACGACATGGCTTCGCTTGCGGGCGGTCAGTGCGGCGCGTCGACGGCGAGCCGGGGCTCGTCGATGCCGATGACGCGGTTGAGCTGCATGAATGTCGTCGGACCCGCCTTGCCGACCGACGGCAGGCCGTGCGCCGCCTGGAACTTGCCGACCTTGGCGAGCAGCTCGGTGTCCATCGTCTGGCCGGGCGCCGGCGCCGGCTCGCCGGCGAAGCCCGCGATCTGGGTTGCGAGGCGGTCGACGATCGGCCCGGACGCGCCCTCGGCGACCGCCGTGACGTAGCCCGGCGGCACGCGCCAGGCGGTCGCGAACTCGCCGCGCCAGACCTTGGCGAGCGCGGCCGTCTGCACGGCGAGCGTCTCGTCCCCCGCGCGCAGTGTCGCCCTCGTCTCGTTGAGGCCGACCAGGAGCGCGGTGGCGCTGCGGCCGGTGTCGTCGCGCAGCCAGACGAGGCCGGGGCGCGCCAGGCTCCTCAGCATCGGCAGCGTCGCGCTGAACTTCGAGCAGCGGATCTGGCGCCGCGCCGCCGCCGCGCAGGGATCGCCGCTGTAGCCCTCGACGCCCCACATCGGCAGGAGGTTGCGCCAGGCCGTCTTCTCGTCGATGCCGAAGGTGTGCAGTCGCGCCCGCAACGCGACCGCGTCGAGCGGTCCGGTCGGGACGGGCCGCACCGCATCGGCCAGCGACGCCGCCGGCGCCGGAACGGGTGCCGGCGACGCGCGCGCCGTCGTCACCGACACCGGGAGCGCCGCCGCGATCGCGGTCGGCGCGCCGGCGAGCGTCGCCGCGCTCGAGCTCATCGCGCCGGGCGAGCTCGCGGTCGGGCTCGTCGGTCGTGGCGTCGCGGCCGGTACCGGGACGGAGGACGCTGCCGGCGGCGTGGGCCGCGCTGCGCTCGCGCTCGGTGCCGCCGCCGATCCCGGGCTCGCCGCCGCGAGCGACGTCGGCGCCGCGAGCTGGCGCCAGCCGCCGTAGATCGCGAACGCGATCAACGTCGCCAGCGCCAGGCCTGCGGCGACGACGAGGCCGACGCCGGCGCGGCTGCCGAGGCGCGAGCGATCCGGTGCCGCGGCCGTCGAGCGGCCGAACACCTCGCGCCCGGCCTTCTCGATCATCGGGATGTCGATGTTGTGCCGGCCGTGCGCATAGGCGCCGAGCATGACGCGGTCGCAGAGCAGGTTGATCCGGCGCGGCACGCCGCGAGTGATCTCGTGGATTCGCTGCAGCGCCTTGGCGTCGAACGGGATCGCCCG
The DNA here is from genome assembly GCA_017881025.1 of Rhizobacter sp. Lineage (GTDB taxonomy): Bacteria > Pseudomonadota > Gammaproteobacteria > Burkholderiales > Burkholderiaceae_C > Schlegelella_A. Next base: position 2,061 of record JADGRJ010000333.1, read on the forward strand.
CGTCATGCCGGCGACGGAGAGGCGATGGCGGATGTAGTGCTCGGTCTCCTTGGCCGAGAGCGCGTTCAGGTGGAAGCGCGCGATGACGCGCTGCGCGAGCTGCTCGAGCTCGGGCCGCTCGAGCATCGTGCGCAGCTCGGGTTGGCCGATGAGGACGATCTGGAGCAGCTTCCGCTCGTTGGTCTCGAGGTTGGTCAAGAGGCGCAGCTGCTCGAGCACGTCGGCCGAGAGCATCTGCGCCTCGTCGATGATGAGGACGTTGTTCTGGCCGACGGCGTGGGTCTGGAGCAGGAAGCCGTTGAGCGCGTCGACGTAGGTCTTGACGGTCGGCACCGGCGCGTCGGCCGGCGGCAGCGGGATGTGGAACTCGTCGCAGACGGTCTTCAGCAGCTCCATCACGGTGAGCTTCGGATTGAAGATGTAGGCGACGTTGCAGCGCTTCGGAATCTGCTCGAGGAAGCAGCGGCAGACGGTCGTCTTGCCGGCGCCGATCTCGCCCGAGAGCAGAACGAAGCCGCCGCCACCGCCGACGCCGTAGAGCAGGTGCGCCAGCGCCTCGCGGTGGCGCTTGCTCATGTAGAGATAGCGCGGGTCCGGCGCGAGCGAGAACGGCTGCTGCTTGAGGCCGAAGAACCGCATGTACATGGCCGGGAGAATAACGTTCCCGGCGGAGACGGCCCGCCGTCGTGCCGGGGCGGGCGCGTTCGCCGCCGCCGGCGAATCAGTCGAACGCATAGCGAAGGCCCGCCGAGAAGAGGCGCGACGCGCCGGGCGCATAGAAGGTCGAGCTGCGCAGCGGCAGGCGTCCATGGTCGTCTGGCGGCAAGGGTTGGGCGACGAAGCGGCCGGTGCTGTCGAAGCCGGTCGGGCCGAGCTGCGCGGCGGTGGCGTAGCGGCGGTCGAGCAGGTTGGCGACGCGGGCAAAGAGCGTGAGCGAGCGCGTCGCCTGCATCGTCGCGCCGAGGTTGAGGACGGCGTAGCCCGCCGACCTTCCCGGCCCGAGATAGAAGACGCCGTCGGCGACGTGGCGGCCGTTCTCGTTGCCGCGCGCCGGCGCGCCCGACGTCGCGACGAGGTCGAGCGCGAGGTTCGTTCGCGCGTCGGTGGCGAGCTCGAGCGAGGCCTTGAGGATCTGGCGCGGCACGAGCGGCAGGCGATCGCCGGGCGCGACGTCGATCGCGCCGGCGAGCCCCGGGCCGGCGTCGTTGCTGCTGTTGCCCGCGCCGTTCAGCCGCTCGCCGCTCATGAAGCGCGCATCGAGCAGCGTCCACGCGAAGTCGGCCGACCACGGGCCCGCGCGAGTCGCCGCGCCGAGCTCGATGCCCTGGCGTCGCGTCTTTCCGAAGTTGCGGAAGTAGCCCTGGCCGGAGGCGTCGCTGCTGACGAACAGCAGGTCGTCGCGGTTGACGGCGCGAAACACGCCGGCGCGCCAGGTCGTCGCCGGCGCCAGCTCGCCGCGCACGCCGGCCTCGACCGTGCGCGTGACGACCTGCCTGAGCGGCGGATCGCCGGCGAGCGCGTTCGGCAGCTTGCAGGGCTGCGCCGGATTGGCGCAGCCAAGCTCGATGGCGGTCGGCGTGCGGCTGCCTTCGTTGTAGCCGGCGTAGAGCTGGACGGCGCGGCTCGGGTTCCAGTTCACGCCGACGGCCGGGTTGAGGCGCGCGAACACGTGGTCGCCGTCGAGCGAGGCCGGGTTCGGCGCGCTGCGCAGCGCGTCGCGGTTGGCGACCGTCGTGCGGTCGTAGCGTGCCCCGACGGTGAGGTGCCAGTCGCTGCCGAGCGCGACGCTGTCGGCGCCGAACACGCTCGCC
>JADGRJ010000334.1 GCA_017881025.1 Rhizobacter sp.
CAAGCTCATCAACCCCATCGCCATGGAAGAAGGCCTGCGCTTCGCCATCAGAGAAGGCGGCCGTACCGTCGGCGCCGGGGTGGTGGCGAAGATTCTGGAATAGGACCGCGCGCCGCGCCAACTCCCGCCGGCGCGAGCCGGCATCGCTCTTTGAAAGAAACATCATGGCTACCCAGCAAAGAATCCGCATCCGCCTCAAGGCGTTCGACTACAAGCTGATCGACCAGTCGGCGCTCGAGATCGTCGATACCGCCAAGCGCACCGGCGCCATCGTCAAGGGCCCGGTGCCCTTGCCGACGCGCATGCAGCGCTTCGACATCCTGCGCTCGCCGCACGTCAACAAGACCTCGCGCGACCAGTTCGAGATCCGCACCCACCAGCGCCTGATGGACATCGTCGACCCGACCGACAAGACCGTCGATGCGCTGATGAAGCTCGACCTGCCGGCCGGCGTCGACGTCGAGATCAAGCTGCAGTAACTCCTGCCTCGGGTACGCCGCTTGGTGGACCCGAGGCCTTCTGATAAACTAGCTGGCTTTCCCGCGATCGCGCCTCAGGCCCCGGCCTTCGAAGCCGCGACGACAGGAAAACCTTCCAAAGTCAGCCCGGCCAATCGCTGTCGGGCGTTGCAACAAAGGCCGCGCTCGCGTGGCTGGAGAACATTTATGACCACTCGGTCGAATGAGGGCGCTCACGTCGACGAGCGGCTCGGGCTCCTGGGCCGCAAGGTGGGGATGATGCGCATCTTCACCGACGACGGGGATGCGATTCCCGTCACCGTCCTCGACGTCTCGAACAACCGCGTCGCCCAGGTCAAGACCGCCGCGACCGACGGCTATGCCGCGCTCCAGGTCGTCTTCGGTGACAAGAAGGCTTCGCGCGTCAGCAAGCCCGAAGCGGGCCATCTGGCCAAGGCCGGCGTCGTCGCGGGCGAGCTGGTGCAGGAATTCCGCGTCGCCGAGACCGTCGCCGCCGAATACAAGCCCGGCGCTCAGGTTCCGGTCGGCGTCTTCGCCGTCGGCCAGCTCGTCGACGTGCAGGGCACGACGATCGGCAAGGGTTTCACCGGAACGATCAAGCGCCACCACTTCAAGTCGCAGCGCGCCTCGCACGGCAACAGCCGCTCGCACAACGTGCCGGGCTCGATCTCGATGGCACAGGACCCGGGGCGCGTGTTCCCGGGCAAGAAGATGTCGGGCCAGCTCGGCAACGTCACGCGCACGACCCAGAACCTCGACATCGTCCGCATCGACGAAGCGCGCCAGCTGCTGCTCGTGCGCGGCGCGGTCCCGGGCGCGAAGAACGGCCACGTCGTGGTCCGTCCCGCCGTGAAGGCGCCGCCCAAGGGCGCCCCCGCCAAGACTTCCGCCAAGGGAGCCGCCTGATGCAACTCGAACTCCTCAACGAACAAGGCCAGGCGACGGCGAAGTTCGACGCGCCGGACACGGTGTTCGCGCGCGACTACAACGAAGCGCTGGTGCACCAGATCGTCGTCGCCTTCCAGGCCAACGCGCGCCTGGGCACGCGCGCCCAGCTCGACCGGGCGATGGTCAAGCACTCGACCAAGAAGCCGTGGCGCCAGAAGGGCACCGGCCGCGCTCGCGCCGGCATGACCTCGTCGCCGCTATGGCGCGGCGGCGGACGGATCTTCCCGAACAGCCCGGACGAGAACTTCACCCAGAAGGTGAACAAGAAGATGTACCGCGCCGGCATGTCGGCGATCCTGTCGCAGCTTGCGCGAGAAGGGCGCCTGGCGGTCGTCGAGTCGCTGAGCGTCGACTCGCCCAAGACCAAGGGCCTGGCGCAGAAGTTCAAGTCGATGGGCCTCGACTCGGTGCTGGTCATCACCGACCAGATGGCCGACAACCTGATCATGGCGTCGCGCAACCTCGCCAACGTGCTCATCGTCGAGCCGCGCTACGCCGACCCGCTCGCCCTCGTGCACTACAAGAAGGTGCTCGTCACCAAGGGCGCGATGGAGCAACTGAAGGAGATGCTGTCATGAGCACGGCACCCGACACCTCGAAGGCCAAGGCCGACCCGAAGACCGACGCCAAGGCGAAGAAGTCCGCCGAGGCGAAGCCGGCCAAGGAATCGAAGACCAAGCGGGCCGCAGCCGCCGCAGAAGCAGAGGCCGCGCCGAAGGCTGCCGCCGCGAAGAAGCCGGCTGCGAAGAAGGCCAAGGTCGCGAAGCCTGTGGCGCCGGCTCGCTCCGCGCACGCCGAGAGCCGGCTCGCCCAGGTCCTGATCGCGCCGATCGTCAGCGAGAAGGCGACGATGGCCGCCGAGAAGCACAACCAGGTGCTGTTCAAGGTCATGCGCGACGCGACCAAGCCCGAGATCAAGGCGGCCGTCGAGCTGATGTTCAAGGTCACCGTCGATTCCGTGCAAACCGTCCAGCACAAGGGCAAGACGAAGCGCTTCGGCAAGGGATCGGGCCGCCGCGACCACGTCAAGAAGGCCTACGTCTGCCTGGCCCAGGGCCAGGAGCTGAACTTCTCCGGGGAGGGCGCGTAATGCCCGTCATCAAGATCAAGCCGACGTCGCCGGGCAGGCGCGCGGTCGTCAAGGTCTCGCATCCGCACCTGTACAAGGGCCGGCCCGAAGCGTCGCTGCTCGAGCCGCAGATGCAGAACGCCGGCCGCAACAACAACGGCCACATCACGATCCGCCACAAGGGCGGCGGTCACAAGCACCACTACCGCGTCGTCGACTTCGTGCGCAACAAGGACGCGATTCCGGCGAAGGTCGAGCGCATCGAGTACGACCCGAATCGCAGCGCCCACATCGCCCTGGTCTGCTACGCCGATGGCGAGCGCCGCTACGTGATCGCGCCGCGCGGCCTCGAGGTCGGCTCGACGATCCTGTCGGGCGCCGAGGCGCCGATCAAGGCCGGCAACACGCTGCCGATCAGGAACATCCCGGTCGGCTCGATCATCCACTGCATCGAGATGCTGCCTGGCAAGGGCGCGCAGATCGCGCGCTCGGCCGGCACGGCGTGCACGCTGCTGGCGCGCGAAGGCACCTACGCGCAAGTGCGCCTGCGCTCAGGCGAAGTGCGCAAGATCCACATCGACTGCCGCGCCACCATCGGCGAGGTCTCGAACGAAGAGCACAGCCTGCGCCACTACGGCAAGGCCGGCGCCAAGCGCTGGAAGGGCATCCGCCCGACGGTGCGCGGCGTCGCCATGAACCCGGTCGACCACCCGCACGGCGGCGGCGAAGGCCGCACCGGCGAGGGCCAGGCGCCGGTCTCGCCGTGGAACACGCTCACCAAGGGCTATCGCACGCGCAACAACAAGCGCACGCAGACGATGATCGTCGCGCGCCGCAAGAAGTAAGAAGGTCCCTCCATGACTCGTTCGCTCAAGAAGGGCCCGTTCATCGACCATCACCTCGCGGCGAAGGTCGAGAAGGCGAGCGCCACCAAGGACAAGAAGCCGATCAAGACCTGGTCGCGCCGCTCGACGATCCTGCCCGATTTCATCGGCATCACGATCGCCGTGCACAACGGCAAGCAGCACGTGCCGGTCTACGTGACCGACCAGATGGTCGGCCACAAGCTCGGCGAGTTCGCGCTCACCCGCACCTTCAAGGGCCACCCGGCCGACAAGAAGGCGGCGAAGAAGTAAGGATGGCCACGACCATGGAAACCAGATCGATCGTTCGCGGCGTTCGCCTCTCCGCCGACAAGGGCCGGCTCGTCGCCGACCTCGTCCGCGGCAAGAAGGTCGACCAGGCGATCAACATCCTCAACTTCACGCAGAAGAAGGCCGCCGGGATCATCAAGAAGGCGCTCGAATCGGCGATCGCCAACGCCGAGCACAACGACGGCGCCGACATCGACGAGCTCAAG
>JADGRJ010000335.1 GCA_017881025.1 Rhizobacter sp.
CGGCGACGCCATCCTCAACCTCGAGGACCTGCCGATCGACGTCTATCCCGCCGGCCAGCCGGTCGCGCTGCGCCTCCTGCGCGAAGGCCTCGAGACGGCTGCGGTCGTTCGCATCGGCGCGATCTGCAACGAGCCGCCGGCGCCGGTGGTGTGACGCAGCGCGTCGCCGGCATCAGGCGGCACCTCCGGAGAAGCGCACGACTATCTGCCTGCGACGGTCGGCCGTCCAGAGCCAGCGTCCGCGCCGGTGGCCGAGGCTTCCTCAGGCGATCGCCTGCGCCACCGCGTGCTCCCAGCGCTGCATCAGCTCGCCGGCACGCGCCCGCGACATCGTCGGGTGGAACGTCCGCTCGGCCTGCCACTGCGCGGCAAGCTCGGCGGTGCCTGACCAGATGCCGCACGAGAGGCCGGCGAGATAGGCCGCGCCGAGCGCCGTCGTCTCGATCACCTTCGGCCTGATCACCGGGATGCCGAGCAGGTCGGCCTGGAACTGCATGAGCAGGTCGTTCACGCAGGCGCCGCCGTCGACGCGCAGCTCGGCGACCGGAGCACCACCGCCGGCGACGACGTCCCTGCTCATCGCGTCGAGCAGCGCCGCGCTCTGAAAGGCGATCGATTCGAGCGCGGCGCGGGCGATGTGGGCGATCGTCGAGCCGCGCGTCAGGCCGACGATCGTGCCGCGTGCGTCGGGGTTCCAGTGCGGCGCGCCGAGGCCGGTGAAGGCGGGGACGAACATCACGCCGCCGTTGTCGGGAACGCTTTCGGCGAGCTGCTGCACCTGGCTGCTCGACTGGATCGCCTTCAGGCCGTCGCGCAGCCACTGGACGACGGCGCCGCCGATGAAGACGCTGCCCTCGCGCGCGAACTGCGGCGAGGGTCCCGGCTGCGCCGCGCTGGTCGCGATCAGGCCGTTGGTCGAGACCTCGAAGCGGTCGCCCGTGTTCATCAGCATGAAGCAGCCGGTGCCGTAGGTGTTCTTCACCTGGCCGGGGCGAAAGCACGCCTGGCCGAAGAGCGCGCTCTGCTGGTCGCCGGCGACGCCGCCGATCGCGATCGGCGCGCCGAACAGGTCGGCCGTCGTGTGGCCGAAGACGTGGCTCGATGGATGGACCTCGGGCAGCACCTCGCGCGGCACGTCGAGCGCCTGCAGCAGCTCGTCGCTCCAGGCGCCGCGCGGCACGTCGAAGAGGAGCGTGCGCGACGCGTTGCTCGGGTCGGTGGCGTGGACCGCGGACGAGCGCGTCGCCGCCGCCGCGCCGCCCGTGAGCAACCACATCAGCCAGGTGTCGACCGTGCCGAAGGCGAGCTCGCCGCGCTTGGCCGCGGCGCGTGCGCCGTCGACGTGGTCGAGCAGCCACGCGAGCTTGGTGCCCGAGAAGTAGGCATCGAGGACCAGGCCGGTGCGCTCGCGGAAGAGCGGCTCGAGGCCGCGCGCCTTGAGCGCTTCGCACGCCGGCGCGGTGCGCCGGTCCTGCCAGACGATCGCGTTGCCGATCGGCTCGCCGGTGGCGCGGTTCCAGACGATCGTCGTCTCGCGCTGGTTGGTGATGCCGATCGCGGCGATGTCGGTCGCGCCGAGGCCGGCCTTGGCGAGCGCCTCGCGCGCGGTCGCGAGCTGCGAGCTCCAGATCTCGCGCGGGTCGTGCTCGACCCAGCCGGGCTCGGGAAAGATCTGGCGAAACTCGCGCTGCGCGATCGCCGCGATCTGGCCGTGCGCGTCGAACACGATCGCGCGCGAGCTCGAGGTGCCCTGGTCGAGGGCGAGCAGGTGTTTCGGGGGGTGGGGCATCGTCGGCGTCTCCTCCAGCGGCCGATGCAAGAATAGTCGCGATGCCGACGACTGCCGCCGACCGGATCCCGACCGCCGCCCGCCGCGAAGTCGACGTGCTCGTCGTCGGCGGCGGCGTCAACGGCGCCGGCATCGCCCGCGACCTCGCCGGCCGCGGCGCGCGCGTCCTCCTGTGCGAGAAGGACGACCTCGCCGCGCACACCTCGGGGGCGTCGACCAAGCTCATCCACGGCGGCCTGCGCTACCTCGAGTACCGCGAGTTCTCGCTCGTGAGGAAGGCGCTCGCCGAGCGCGAGGTGCTGCTCATGGGTGCGCCGCACATCATGTGGCCGATGCGCTTCGTCATGCCGCACGACCCGTCGATGCGGCCGGTGTGGATGATCCGGCTCGGCCTCTTTCTCTACGACCACCTCGCCCGCCGCGAGGTGCTGCCCGGCTCGCGCACTGTCGACCTGCGCGCCTATCCGGCCGGTGCGCCGCTGAAGCCCGAGTTCAGGCGCGGCTTCGTCTATTCCGACGGCTGGGTCGACGACGCGCGGCTGGTCGCGCTCTGCGCCGTCGACGCCGCCGAGCGCGGCGCGACCGTTCTGACGCGAACCGCCTGCGTCGACGCCGTGCGCGGCGCCGAGCATTGGCAGGTCCGCCTCGAGAGCGCGCGCGGCGGCATGCTGCAGGTCGCGGCGAAGAGCCTCGTCAACGCGGCCGGGCCGTGGGCCGCCGAGTTCCTGATGGCACACGCGCACGCCGCCGACCGGGTCAACCTGCGCCTCGTCAAGGGCAGCCACATCGTCGTCGGCAAGCTGTTCGACCACGACCACGCGTACATCTTCCAGAACGCCGATAGCCGCATCATCTTCGCGATCCCTTACGAGGGCGAATTCACGCTCATCGGCACCACCGACGTCGAGCACCACGGCGCGATCGGCGACGCGCACGCCGACAGCGACGAGATCGCCTACCTCTGCGCCCAGGCAAGCCACTACTTCGCCAGGGCGGTGACGCCGGCGCAGGTCGTCTGGACGTACAGCGGCGTGCGGCCGCTCCTCGACGACGAAGCGGGCAATCCGGCGGCGGTGACGCGCGACTACCGGCTCGAGCTCGACGCCGATGGCGGCGCGCCGCTGCTCTCGGTCTGGGGCGGCAAGATCACGACCTTTCGCAAGCTCGCCGAGGAAGCCGCCGACCTGCTCGCGCCCAAGCTGACCGAGGTCTCGCTGCGCGGCGCGTGGACGGCGAGCGCGCCGCTGCCGGGCGGCGACCTGCGCTCTTTCCTCGCTGCGGACGTGCCACCGGCTGCCGCGGTCGAAGCGACCTTTGCGCGCTTCGTCGACGCGCTCGCGCGACGTCATCCCGGTGTCGCGCCGGGCCTCGTGCGCCGCCTGGCGCGGCTCTACGGGACGCGCGCGGTGCGCCTCCTCGATGCCGGCCTCGGCACCGAGGTCGCGCCCGGCGTCTTCGCCGGCGAGCTCGAACACCTTCGCGTGAACGAGTGGGCAAGGAGCGGCGACGACGTGCTCTGGCGCCGCACCAAGCTCGGCCTGCACCTCGACGCCGGCGGACGCGCCGCGGTGACGGCGTGGATGGCGGCGCGCGAGGACGCCCGCGCGGTGCAACAGGAAGTGCCACTCGCCTAGCCGGCGCAGCTGCCGCCCGGGCGGCCAGAGCTAACGCAACAGCGGCGCGTCGGGCAGCTCGTTGACGTCGACGTCGCCCGGTCGCGCCGCGAAGTGGCGAACGAGCAGCGCGTCGACGGCGTCGACGGCGCGCAGCAAGCCGCCTTCGAAGTCGGCCGCCTGGAAGGCGCTCTGCATCGACGCGGCGATCTCCGCCCACTCGTTGGTCGACACGACGCGGTTCAGGCCGCGGTCGGCGACGATCTCGATCGCCCGCTCGGCGAGCAGCAGATAGACGAGGACGCCGTTGTTGCGCTCGGTGTCCCACACGCCGAGCTTGCCGAACAGCGCGACGGCGCGATCGCGCGGCGTCGCCTTGCGGCGCAGGTAGCTGAGCGGTAGCCCCGCCTCGACGACGACGCGGATCTCGCCGCTGTGGCGCTTCTCGCTCGCG
>JADGRJ010000336.1 GCA_017881025.1 Rhizobacter sp.
GCCGGTGTAGTTCCAGCCGCCCTTCACGTAGTCGGCCTGGCGCGGGTCGTCGAGGTAGCGGCAGCCCGTGGGGCCCTGCACCGCGAGGCGCCCGATCGTGCCGGCGGGCACTTCGTTGCCCTCGTCGTCGACGACGCGCGCCCGGTAGCCGGGCACGGCGAGGCCGGTGGCGCCGGGCCGCGCGTGCGCCTCGTCGGCGGCGATGAAGATGTGGAACATCTCGGTCGCGCCGATGCCGTCGATGATCTCGATGCCGGTCGCCTCCTTCCAGAGCGCGCGCGTCGCGGCGGGGAGCCACTCGCCGGCGGCGACGCACTTGCGCAGCGGCCCGCCGTCGCGCGTGCCGATCTTCTTCTCGCGCGCAGCGGCGGCCATCGCGCGGTACGAGGTCGGCGCCGTGACGAGCACGGTCGCGCGCTGGGTGACGATCGCTTCGAGCAGGTCGGGCGGGCCGGCCTTCTCGAGCAGCACCGTCGAAGCGCCGATGTGCATCGGGAACACCGTCAGGCCGCCGAGCCCGAAGGTGAACGCGAGCGGCGGGCTGCCGATGAAGACGTCGTCGGGCGCGGCGCGAAGCACGTGCTTCGGGAAGCACACGCAGCTCGCCATCACGTCGCGGTGGAAGTGCATCGTCGCCTTCGGCTGGCCGGTGGTTCCCGACGTGAAGGCGAAAAGGCACGTGTCGTCGGCGGCGGTGTCGACGTTGGTGAACGGCGCGTCGTGGAGCGCCATGCGCGCCTCCAGGCCGTCGGCCGCCGAGGCGTCGCCGAAGCAGACGATTCGCGCGAGCCCCGGCGCCGACGGCGCCCCCGTGGCCGCGGCCGCGTCGAGCTCGGCGCGCAGCGCCGCGTCGCAGAGGGCGATCGTCGTCCGCGCCTTGCCGATGATCTGCGCCAGCTCCTTGGCGCGCAGCTGCGGCATCGTCGCGACGGCTATGCCGCCCGCCTTCATCACCGCGAACCAGCAGGCGACGAGCATCGGCTTGTTGGCGGCGCGCAGCAGCACGCGGTTGCCGGGAACGAGGCCGCACTCGGCGACGAGGACGTGGGCGATGCGGTCGGCCTGCTTCTGCAGCTCGGCGTAGCTCCACGACGGGCCGCCGGGCGCGCTGACGCAGCGCCGGTCGCCGCGGCCTTCCTTCACGTGGCGGTCGAGCAGCTCGGTGGCGCAGTTCAGGCGCTCGGGGAACTGCAGCTCGGGCAGGTCGAAGCGGAACTCGGGCTGCGCCCCGGACGCAGGCAGGTGATCGCGCGCGAAGGTGTCGACGTGGGCGGTGGTCGGCATGTCGCTCGCGTGCCGGCGATGCGTGCTCGCTCTCAGAACGCGGCGATCCCGGTGATCGCGCGGCCGAGGATCAGCGCGTGCACGTCGTGCGTGCCCTCGTAGGTGTTGACGACCTCGAGGTTGACGAGATGGCGGGCGACGCCGAACTCGTCGCTGATGCCGTTGCCGCCGAGCATGTCGCGCGCCGCGCGGGCGATGTCGAGCGCCTTGCCGCACGAGTTGCGCTTCATGATCGACGTCAGGTCGGTCGACGCCGTGCCTTCGTCCTTCATGCGGCCGAGGCGCAGGCACCCCTGCAGGCCGATCGCGATCTCGGTCAGCATGTCGGCGAGCTTCTTCTGCACCAGCTGGTTGGCGGCGAGGGGCTTGCCGAACTGCTTGCGGTCGAGCGTGTACTGGCGGGCGCGATGGAAGCAGTCTTCTGCCGCACCGAGCGCGCCCCAGGCGATGCCGTAGCGGGCAGAGTTGAGGCAGGTGAACGGGCCTTTCAGGCCGCGCACCTCGGGGAAGGCGTTCTCTTCCGGGCAGAACACCTCGTCCATGACGACCTCGCCGGTGATCGACGCGCGCAGGCCGACCTTGCCGTGGATCGGCGGCGTCGTGAGTCCCTTGGCGCCCTTGTCGAGGACGAAGCCGCGGATCGCGCCCTCGTCGTCCTTGGCCCAGACGACGAACACGTCGGCGATCGGCGAGTTGGTGATCCACATCTTGCTGCCGGTGAGCGAGTAGCCGCCGGCGACCTTCCTCGCGCGCGTGACCATGCTGCCCGGGTCGGAGCCGTGGTTCGGCTCGGTGAGGCCGAAGCAGCCGATCCATTCGCCGCGCGCGAGCTTGGGCAGGTACTTCTGCTTCTGCGCCTCGGTGCCGAATTCGTTGATCGGCACCATCACGAGCGAGCTCTGCACGCTCATCATCGAGCGGTAGCCCGAGTCGACGCGCTCGACCTCGCGCGCGACCAGGCCGTAGCAGACGTAGTTCATGCCGCCGCCGCCGTATTGCTCGGGGATCGTCGAGCCGAGCAGGCCGAGCTCGCCCATCTCGCGAAAGATCGCGACGTCGGTCGTGCCGTTGCGGAACGCGTCGAGCACGCGCGGCAGGAGCCGGTCCTGCGCGTAGGCGCGCGACGCCTCGCGCACCGCGCGCTCGTCGTCCGTGAGCTGCTGGTCGAGGAGCAGCGGGTCGTCCCAGTGAAAGCTTGCCTTCGCGGTGGCCATGTGATGTTCTCCTGCTGGCTGCGTGCGGCGGTCAGTCGGGGACGACCGCGGTGACCTCGATCTCGACCTTGGCGCGATCTTCCATCAGCGCGCTCACCTCGACCGCGGTCATGGCGATGTCGTAGTGGCCGATGATGGCGCGAAACGCCGTGCCGATGTCGCGGCCGGCGGCGAGGTACTCGCGCCTGCTCGTCACGTACCACGTCATGCGGACGATGTGCTCGGGCCTGGCGCCGCCGGCGTGCAGGACAGCGGCGACATTGGCGAGCGCGAGCTTGGCCTGTTCGCCGAAGTCGTCGCTCGTCCACACGCATTCGGGCGTCCATCCGACCTGGCCGGCGACGTAGACCTGGCGGCCGCTGGCGGCGACGCCGTTCGCGTAGCCCTTGGGCCGCGGCCAGCCTTCGGGCAGGAGCGCTTGCTTGGTCGTCATGGCTTGTCCTTGTTCGTGTTCTTGCCGTGCGCCTTGAGCAGGTCGCGGCCGATGATGAGCTGCTGCACCTCGCTCGCGCCTTCGTAGATTCGCAGCGCGCGGATCTCGCGGTAGAGCCGCTCGACCGTCTCGCCGCTCCGCACGCCGCGCCCGCCCCACATCTGCACCGCGGCGTCGATCACCTGCTGCGCGCCTTCGGTGGCGGCGAGCTTGGCCATCGCCGCCTCGCGCGTGACGTTGGCGCCCTCGTCGCGCAGCCAGGCGGCGCGGTAGGTGAGGAGCGCGGCGCTGTCGATCGTCGTCGCCATCTGCGCGAGCTTCGCCTGCGTGAGCTGGAAGTCGGCGAGGACGCCGCCGAACATCTTGCGCGAGGTCGCGCGCGCCATCGCTTCGTCGAAGGCGCGCCGGGCGAAGCCGAGCGCGGCGGCGGCGACCGAGGTGCGGAAGACGTCGAGCGTCCGCATCGCGATCTTGAAGCCCTCGCCCTCGGCGCCGATGCGCCGTGCGGCGGGGACGCGGCAGCCGGTGAAGCGCAGGCGCGCGAGCGGATGCGGCGCGATCACGTCGATCCGCTCGGCGATCTCGAAGCCCGGCGTGTCGGCATCGACGATGAAGGCGCTGATGCCGCGCGCGCCTTTGGCCGCCGGGTCGCTCGCGTCGCCGGTCCTGGCGAAGACGACGTAGAAGTCGGCGATGCCGCCGTTCGAGATCCAGGTCTTCTCGCCGTCGAGCACGTAGGAATCGCCGTCGCCGCGCGCCGCGCACGCCATCGCCGCGACGTCGGAGCCGGCGTCGGGCTCGGAGAGCGCGAACGCGGCGAGCGCCTCGCCGCGCGCGACTCGCGGCAGGTAGCGCTGCTTCTGCTCGCTCGTTCCGGCCAGGCTGATCGCGCTCGAGCCGAGGCCTTGCATCGCGAACGCGAAG
>JADGRJ010000337.1 GCA_017881025.1 Rhizobacter sp.
CGCGGCTCGCCGTCAACTCGACCGATCCGCAGGTCTATGCCTGGGCGTACCGCTCCTGCGCCGCCGTGGCGCGCGAAGCCGCAGGCAGCTGCCAGCTGGGCAACGCCCTCCAGTGGGCGCGGCTCGATCCGGCCAACGCCGAGCCGTGGCTCACCGTCGCGCGCGAGGCCAAGAGCAGGAACGACGCCGCCGGCCGCGGCTAGCCCGTATTCCTCAGCCCCGCCGCCAGCCCGTTGATCGAGATGTGGATGCCGCGCTGCACGCGCTCGAGCCCCGGATCGTTCTTGCGGCTCGCGCGATAACGCCGCATCAGCTCGACCTGCAGGTGGTTGAGCGGGTCGAGGTACGGGAAGCGGTGCTCGATCGAGCGCGCCAGCGACGGGTTGCCGGCGAGCCGGTCGGTCTCGCCGGTGATGAGCGTGAGCGCGTTGCTCGTTCGCTCCCACTCGGCCTCGATGCGCGCGAAGATTCGCTTGCCGGTCTTCTTGTCCTCGGCCAGGCCGGCGTAGCGCGCGGCGATCGCCATGTCGCTCTTGGCGATCACCATGTCGAGGTTCGAGATCAGCGTCCCGAAGAACGGCCACTGCGTCGCCATGCGGCGCAGCACGGCGAGGCGCGACTCGCGCTCGCTGCCGGCACCGAGGAACGCCTCGACGCCGAGGCCGAAGCCGTACCAGCCGGGCAGGGCGACGCGGCACTGGCCCCAGCTGAAGCTCCACGGGATCGCGCGCAGGTCCTCGATCGCCCGGCTCGCCTTGCGTGACGCGGGGCGCGAGCCGATGTTGAGCTCGGCGATCTCGCGGATCGGCGTCGCGCTGTAGAAGTAGTCGACGAAGCCGGGCGTCTCGTAGACGAGGGCGCGGTACGCCGCCATGCTCGCCGCGCTGATCGCCTGCGCCGCGTCGTGAAAGCTCTTCGGCGCGCCGCGCGTCGGCTGCAGCAGCGTCGCCTCGAGCGTGGCCGCGACCAGCGTCTCGAGGTTCCTGCGGCCGATCTCGGGCTGCGCGTACTTCGAGGCGATCACTTCGCCCTGCTCGGTGAGGCGGATCTGCGCGTTCACGGTGCCCGGCGGCTGCGCCAGGATCGCCTCGTAGCTCGGCCCGCCGCCGCGGCCGACGGTGCCGCCGCGGCCGTGGAACAGGCGCAGCGTGATGCCGTGCGAGCGGCCGAGCTCGGCGAACAGGGCGACCAGCGCGATCTCGGCGCAGTAGAGCTCCCAGTTGCTCGTGAACGCGCCGCCGTCCTTGTTGCTGTCGCTGTAGCCGATCATCACGTCCTGCTCGGCGCCGGAGCGCTGCATCATGGCGGCGATGCCCGGCAGCGCGTAGTACTCGCGCATGATCGCCGCCGCGCTGCGCAGGTCGCCGATCGTCTCGAACAGCGGCGAGACGATGAGCGCGGTGATGGCGCCCCCGGGCTCACTTCGTTCGCTGCCCCCCGAGGGGGCGTCGCCGGCCTTGGGGCGGCCCGGCGGCCGGCCGGCGCCGTCGTCGAGCGTGCCGCGGACGAGGCCCGTCTCCTTGAGCAGGACGAGCACCTCGAGCAGGTCGCTGACGCTCTCGGTGTGCGAGATGATGCAGTGGCGCAGCGCCTCGCGGCCGTAGCGGCGCAGCATCTCGGCGGCAGTCTCGAAGATCGCCAGCTCCTTGAGGCTCGCTTCGCAGTACGCCTCGGCGCGGGCGCTCTCGACGACGCGCAGCGGCCGCGCGTCGGCGAGGACGCCGAGCAGGAGGCGCCGCCTCGCGTCCTCGGCGAGCGCCGAATAGTCGCTCTCGATTCGCGCCACGGCGAGCAGCTCGGCGACGACCGCCTCGTGCTTGTCGGAGCTCTGGCGCAGGTCGACCGTCGCGAGATGAAAGCCGAACACCTGCACGGCGCGGATCAGCGGCGCCAGGCGCGGCCCGATCAGCGCTTCGGCGTGGTGCGCGGCGAGCGAGGCTTCGATCGTGCGCAGGTCGGCGAGGAAGTCGTTCGCCGACGGATACGGATCGCGCGGCGCGACCGCGTGGCGCAGCGCCTCGGTGCCGGTGAGCTCGTGCAAGGTCGCGGCCAGGCGCGCGTAGACGCCGATGAGGGCGCGCCGGTAGGGTTCGTCCTCGCGGTGCGGGTTGGCGTCGCCCGACGCGTCGGCGAGGCGCAGGATCTCGGGCGACACCGGCTGCAGCGTCGCCGAGTTCGAGAGCTCGGCGCCGAGCTCGTGGACCTGCGTCAGGTAGTGGCGCAGCGCCGTCTCGCTCTGCTTCGCGAACGCGGTGCGCAAGGTGCCGGCGTCGACGAACGGGTTGCCGTCGCGGTCGCCGCCGATCCAGTTGCCCATGCGGAAGAAGCTCGCGATCTCGTGCCCCGGCAGCGCCTCCTCGACGTCGCGGTAGAGGATCGGGATCTGCGCCAGGAAGGTGGCGCGGTAGTAGCTGAGGGCGTTCTCGATCTCGTCGTCGACGCTGAGCTTGGCGGTGCGCAGCATCCGCGTCTGCCAGAGCTGGGTGACGCGCGCGCGCAGCAGCGACTCGTTGTCGGCGAGCTCGCGCGCGGTCGCCGTCGGCGCCCTCGCAGCGAGCAGCTCGGCGATCGCCCGCTCGGCGTCGAGGATGCTCTTTCGCTGCACCTCGGTCGGGTGCGCCGTCAGCACCGGCGAGATGTAGGCGCGGTTCAGCGTCGCGACGATCGGCGCCGCGCCGATTCCGCGCCGCGCCAGCCGCTCGAACGCCATCGCGAGCGAGCCTTCCTGGAGGTGTCCCTGGCGGTCGTGGACGGCGCGCCGGCGCAGGTGGTGGCGATCCTCGGCGATGTTGGCGAGGTGCGAGAAGTAGCTGAAGGCGCGGATGACGCTCACCGTGTGGTCGCCGGAGAGGCTCATCAGCAGCCGGTCGAGGGCGCGACCGGCGTCCTTGTCGCGCTTCAGCCGGTAGGCGACCGCGAGCTGACGGACACGCTCGACGCGCTCGAACGCGGCGCTGCCTTCCTGCTCGCGGATCACGTCGCCGAGGATGCGGCCGAGCAGGCGGATGTCGTCGACGAGCGGCTGGTTCTTCTCGGCCGCGCGCCGGGCGTCGCGTTGTCGCTTCGTCGTCACGGCCTCGATGATGCAGGAGACGTGCCTGCTAGCATGACCCGCATGTCCCGGCCCATCGTCATCGCCACGCGCGAGAGCCGTCTCGCGCTCTGGCAGGCCGAGCATGTCCGGGCCCTGCTGATGCAGGGCGGCGTCGGGGTGACGCTGTTGCCGATGACGACGCGTGGCGACCAGATCCTCGATCGCTCGCTCTCCAAGGTCGGCGGCAAGGGCCTTTTCGTCAAGGAGCTCGAGGCCGCGCTCGCCGATCGTCGCGCCGACATCGCCGTGCATTCGCTCAAGGACGTGCCGATGGACCTGCCGCCGGGCTTCGCGCTCGCCGCGGTGCTCGAGCGCGAGGACGCGCGCGACGCCTGGGTCTCGAACCGCTACGCCGCGCTCGCCGACCTGCCGCTGGGCGCGGTCGTCGGCACGTCGAGCCTGCGGCGCGTCGTCCAGCTCGCCGCGCTGCGCCCCGACCTTCGCCTCGAGCCGCTGCGCGGCAACCTCGACACGCGCCTCAGAAAGCTCGACGAAGGAGGCTACGACGCGATCGTCCTCGCCGCCGCCGGCCTTGTCCGGCTTGGCCTCGCCGATCGCATCCGCGCGCGCTTCGACCCAGCCGAGATGCTGCCCTGCGCCGGCCAGGGCGCGCTCGCGATCGAGACGCGTGCCGACGACCACGACCTGATCGCGCGACTGGCCGAGCTCGCCGATCCCCGCACGCGGCTCGCCGTTGCTGCCGAGCGGGCGGTCTCGCGCGCGCTCGGCGGCAGCTGCAG
>JADGRJ010000338.1 GCA_017881025.1 Rhizobacter sp.
AGATGCACATGCTGCACGCGGGTGGTCGAGTAGGTCTGCTCGTGCAGCACATCGGCTTCTTTGAAGCCCCTGGCGACATCACCGATTTCACCCTGCAGCGTGCAGAAGATGTTGTTGCTGGCGGTCACCAAGTCTTTGTCATGCAGCAGCGGTGCGCCAGGTTGCACCGCCAATACCGGATCGAATACGGCCGGCAGGATCTCGTATTCCACATGCAGCGCCCGGCAGCCGGTCTCGGCAGCCGCCTCCGTCTCCGCCACCACGGCTGCGACCCGCTGGCCTGCGAAGCGCGCGACGTTGTCGAGCAGCATGATGTCATCGGGGTCGACGAGATGGTCCTCGTGCAACGCCGAACTGAACAGACGCTTCGGCACATCTTCCCAGGCATAGACTGCGACAACCCCAGGCACGGCGAGCGCCGCGCTTCGGTCGATAGAGACAATGCGCGCATGGGCATGCGGCGAGCGCAGAACCTTCAGGTGCAGCAGCCCCTCGATCGCCAGATCCATCGTGTAGCGCGCCTTGCCGGTCACGATGGCATCGGTGAACGGATTGGGCAGGCTGGCGCCGAGAGCCTTGCCGGCCTCGTCAGGCTCGATGTTGCATGTGCCAAGCAGCGCGTCGTTGATCGACCGATAGCCGGTGCAGCGGCAGAGGTTGCCCTTCAGCGCGTGCGGCAGATCGGTCTTCTGCGCGTCGGTCAGTGTCACCGCCGTCATGATCATGCCGGCGGTGCAATACCCGCATTGGAAGGCCTGCGCATCGTGAAACGCCTTCTGCATCGGATGCAGTTCGCCGTTTGTGGCTAGCCCCTCGATCGTAGTGATCTCGCGACCTTCGCCTCGGAACGCCGGCACCAGGCAGGAATGGAAGGGCCGGCCGTCGATATGCACAGTGCAGGCGCCGCAATCACCGGCGTCACAGCCCTTCTTGACGCCGAACACATCGAGATCGCGCAATAAGGTGCGCAAGCACTGGCCGGCCGTCGGCTCGGCCGCGTAGCGACGGCCATTCACATGGAAATGGGCCAAGCGAGCTCCGTGCGTATCTGTTCGGCAAGATATTGCGTGACGTGGCGCTTGTACGGAGCCGATCCGTGCACGTCGTCGAAATACGCTTCCGGCGGCAATCGGGCGTCCAGGGCATGGCGCAGTTCTTCAGCCGATGGGCAGGTGGCGAAGCGCAACTGCACCGGCCGCGGCGTGGCCGCCGAGACAGTCAGCAGGAAATCCGCGCCATCATCACCCACCGTGGCGATGATAAGGGCGGCCGAGCGTCCCAATTTGGTCAGCGACACCTGCCGCATGGCGGTGCGTTTGGACAAAGCCGCCACGGGCAAATGGATCTTGCGCAGCAGCTCGCCCTTCTGCAGCACGTTCTGGTGGTTGCCGGTTACGAAATCGACGACGGACACCTCGCGCGGTTCGCCGTTGCGCGGCCACAGCGTGCAGACGCCTTCAAGTGCCGCGGTCAGCGAGATCATCGCCCCAGCGGGCAACGACATGCAGACATTGCCGCCGATGGTCGCGGCATTCCAAATCTTGAACGACATCAGGAACGAGTCGATGCATTTCCGGAACAGCGCCACCGCGCGCCATCCAGGCGGGCCTTCGAAGTCGTGCAGCTCCACGACCCGACAGGTCGCGGCGATGTCGAGGCCCGCTTCCGTCGCCGTCAGCGGCGCCCAGCCCAGGCTGTCGAGATCGATCAGCGTGTCGACGGCCACCTGTGGCTC
This sequence comes from Rhizobacter sp., assembly GCA_017881025.1. Taxonomy (GTDB): domain Bacteria; phylum Pseudomonadota; class Gammaproteobacteria; order Burkholderiales; family Burkholderiaceae_C; genus Schlegelella_A. Next base: position 1,736 of record JADGRJ010000338.1, read on the forward strand.
GGAGAACAGCCAAGTACCGCCGGCCAGCCACGAATAACCATCACGCCAGCCATCGACGTCGTCAACGGATGCCGGGCGCTTTACTTCGGCTATCGTGGTCAAATTCATAATCGTCCCCGCTCAGGACTTGTAGACTTCCACAGTCTGCATCATGCCCATTTCCTCATGGTTCATCATGTGGCAATGGACCATGTAGACACCGGTAAAATCGAGAAACCGTGAGCGAAACACGACCCGGCCACCCTTGCGCTCCACGATGACAGAGTCGCGCCATTCCGGCACGGCCAGCGCCTTGCCGTTGACCGACACGACCTGGAACGGATTGGTGTGTATATGAAAGACGTGGTCGTCGTGCTCATGCGTGTTGACGATCGTCCACTCCTCGACCGCACCGAGCTTGACCCGTTGATCGATGCGGGTGGGATTAAACTTCTTGCCATCGATGAAGAAGCCGAATTCCTGCCAATGGCCGGCAGCATCTGCCTCCGGCGCGGTTGCCGAAAAGGTCACCGTACGACGGTTGGTGATTTCGGATTCCTTGATGGTTTGCAGTGGCGGGGGCAGCAATTCGCCCGGCAGCTTCATGTCCATCGGCGCGCCTGACACCACTACCCTCGCCAGTGGGCCGACCGGCGAGGGGTGCCCCTGATCGTAAGGTGCCGCGTTCAAGGCATAGGTGCCGGCGGAGCCCGCCTGCACCAGCAGATCAGCGCGCTGGCCCGGAGCGATCAGAAGCTGCTTGAGAGGCTGCATGACCCCGAGTTGAATGCCGTCATAGGCGACGGCATGCAGGTCATGCTTCTCCAGATCGAGCAGCATGTCGTCCTGATAGGCCGCATTGAGGATACGCCAGCGCTGCACCTCGCCTGGACGCATCTCGATCATCGGCCGGCGCTGTCCGTTGATCGCCAGGAAGCGTGTCGCCGTTTCCGGAAAGAGCGTCTCGAAATCCTCGACCATGCCACTAGCGTCGTAGACCACCTGGGTCAGCACCAGCAGGCGCTCGCGGGCGGATGCTATCTGCGGCACATCGGCGAAATCGCCTTCGATGACGACGGCGCCCACCATACCGCTCGACATCTGGATATCGGCGCTGCCGTGGTGGTGGGGGTGATACCAGTAGGTCCCCTTGGTGTGGTCCTCCGGCAGCTTGATCTCGATGTCGTAGGTATGGCCAGGGGCCATCGAGCGCATGACGTTGTCGGCAATGCCGCTTGGGCTCGCATGCGATCCATGGAAGTGGAAATTGGTGTTGTTGAACTGATGCGGCTGACTGATGTCCGCGGGAAGCCAGTCCCGGTTCGGCGGCAGATCATTGATCAGCTTGACGCGCAACGTGTCGCCGGGCTTCATGCGCAAGGTAGGCCCTGGGCTGCCGCCTTCATAAGACCGAACATAGAGCCTGACACCGCCGATCTGCCGGTAGGCGTAGCCTACCCGCAAGGTCGTGCTAAGCATGCCATTGACGGACCGCCGCACCTCGGGCTCGACAAGCGGCTGATCCATGGCGGGCGCCGGCTTGTCTGGTATCATGCCCATGGTGGGAGACATGTCCATGGGGGAGGACATGTCCATAGTGCTCTGCATGGGGTCTTCGGCCCTGACGGCCCCCGCGGTCAGCAAAAACGCGCCGATCCCGATGCTGCCATCAAGCAGCTGGCGTCGTGACAGTTTCTTCATGCTCGTCGCGACGGCGAAGGCACCATTCTCTTCTGGCCCCTGCTGCATTTAAGTTCCACACTGCCCATAATCGATTTGTCTCCAATATACGCCTTTAGTAAATTCGACATGAAAGAATCTCGTCGAAATACCTGGTTGCAAAAGTAATTGGTGGTTTTCAAACTGCACTGCGCCGCGGCTAGGCCACAACAGCTCGCGGGACGGATTCCCCCCGCGTCCGCTTTTGACGGCGCGCTCGTTCTTCAAGATTAGCGGGGATGGGCGCGAGGCGACTATTCAACTCATGTGGTTGAAGCTTCTGGCTGATGCTTGGCACGCATCTACGCATCTTGGTCCCCTCCCAGAACCTGCGCCGCGCCTAACTCAATCGCCGAATTCTCTCGAGGTGCCCCTTCTACCGGGCCTTGATGCTCG
>JADGRJ010000108.1 GCA_017881025.1 Rhizobacter sp.
CACGACTCGGCCTGCGCTTGATCGGAATGATCTCGGCGCCTTCGCGCAGCTTGTCCAGATAGTCTGCCCAAGTCTGCAGCATCTTGCGGCGCTGCTCGAGAAACTCGGTCCGGTTGTAGGCCCGACCCAACGCGTCCTTCACCGCGTGAGCGAGCTGTGCCTCGATCACTGCTTCATCGACATTCAAACGTTCAGCCAACAGGGTACGTGCCATTGCCCTGAAGCCATGGCCCGACATCTCGTCGCTCGGAAAGCCCATGCGCCGCAGCGCCGAAAGCACCCCGTTGTCGCTCATTGGGCGTTCACCGGTACGCGGGCTCGGAAACAGATAGCGACCGTGGCCAGTCAACGGTTGCAGTTCGCGAACGACTGCCAAGGCTTGTCGCGAGAGGGGCACGACATGTGCCGCTCCACTCAACTTTTCCTGCTTGGTGCGCTTCATTCGTGCAGCGGGAATCCGCCACACCGCCGCGTCGAGATCGAACTCGGACCACTCCGCTTTTCGCAGCTCGCCCGGCCGAACGAACACCAGCGGCGCGAGTTGAAGCGCAGCTCGCGTGATCGGCATGCCCTTGTAGCCTTCGATCGCACGCAGCAACTCGCCGACTCGCCGCGGATCAGTGATCGCCGCCATGTGCTGCACAAGCACTGGCTTCAGTGCACCACGGAGATCGGGCGTCGGATCCCTTTCTGCTCGTCCGGTGGCAATCGCGTACCTGAACACCTGGCCACACGCCTGCAACACGCGATGCGCCGTTTCGATAGCGCCGCGGGCTTCGACTCGACGCATGGTTTGAAGCAACTGCGGCGCCTTGATTTCACCGATCGGCAGACGCCCCAGCCATGGAAAGGCGTCTTGCTCCAATCGGATGAGCGTTCGCGTCGCATGACCGGAGCTCACCTGGGCGACGTGAACCGTTGTGTGCCATTCGCGCGCCACAGCCTCGAAGCTGTTCGTCGTGACTTGCGAGTTGCTCGCCTTCTCCGCGCGACGCGCCTCGCTCGGGTCCACGCCGGCCTCCAGGAGCTTGCGTGCTGCGTCCCTCCTCTCTCGCGCAGCCTTCAGTCCCGTGTCCGGATAAGTGCCCAGAGAGATGAGCTTTTCCTTGCCGCCGAAGCGGTACCTCAGTCGCCACCAGCGACCGCCGTGCGGCGTCACCTCCAGATAGAGCCCGCGCTCGTCGCTGAGCCGCACCGGCTTCTCGCCCGGCTTGAAGGTCCGAATCTTGGTCTCGGTCAGCATATCCGGGCGTGTGGGTAACTGTGCTTTGGGCTTTTCTCTGTTACCCGCAAATCTACCCGCATCCGGCGCCGGATTCAAGTAGACGCCTCAAGATCATCTGGCACAAAAAAAAACAGCCAAGTAGTTGATTTACTTGGCTGTTTCTGAACTTCTAGGGATGTTCTGGGACATCCTTGGATCTCGTTCTGGTGGAGCTGGGGGGAATCGAACCCCCGTCCGAAAGCCTTTGTCAGGCAGATCTACACGCTTAGCTGGCTGATTTGGTTTTAATGCCTCGGGTCGCGCAGCAGCACGCTACCTTCGGCACGAGTCACTTAGTTTGACTTCCGGCTGAGTGACCCAACCGGAAGCGAGCCAATGTGTATGACCTCGCAGCGTTCAGGTTGCCCTGATCACCCAGCCCATCGGCCAACTGTTGCGAGGCTCACCGGTGTTAAGCGGCGAGGGCGTACGAAGTATCGTTCGCAGTTACTTTGTTTCCAGTGGATTTACGAGCGAACTGGTGCTCGGCGTGCACTGTTCCAACTCCGAACCCTCGTCGAAGCCAGGTCAGCCCCAGAGTCCCTAGTTTAGGGCACCGGGCCCGGCTTCAAGCGCCGCCGATCAGCCCCGGCAGCTCGTCCGGGCGCTGGATCAGGTGGTCGGCCCCCCAGGCCTCCGGCGCGTCGCCCTCGCCCAGGTATCCCCAGGCCGCGACGACCGTGAGCATCCCGGCGGCGCGGCCGGCGTCGACGTCGCGACGATCGTCGCCGACATAGGCGCAGCGCTCCCGCGCCAGGCCGAGCCGGCGCGCCGCCTCGAGCAAGGGCGCCGGGTGCGGCTTGGCGTGGGCGACGGTGTCGCCGCAGACGAGCGTCGCAGCGCGTGTCGCCAGGCCCAGCGAAGCCACCAGCGGCGCGGCGAACCGGCTCGCCTTGTTGGTGACGATTCCCCACGGCAGCCCTTCCCGCTCGAGCCAGGCGAGGACCGGCACCATGGCGTCGAAGACCTTCGTCTCGCGCGTCATGCGCGCTTCGTAGCGGTCGAGGAACTCGTCGCGGAGCTCGGCGTAGCCGGGGCTGTCGGGCACCAGTCCAAACGATGCGCCCACCATGCCGCGGGCGCCTGATCCCACCATCCGCCGCAGCTGCTCGTAGGGCAGCGGCGCGAGACCGCGCTCGATCCGCATCTCGTTGCATGCGCCGGCCAGATCGGGCGCGCTGTCGACCAGGGTCCCGTCGAGGTCGAACAGCACCGCTCCCAGGGGACCGGTCATCGGATCGCTGCCGCGCTCATGCCGGCTTGCGGCAGGCGACCAGGTAGTTGACGCTGGTGTCGGCCGAGAGGCGATAGCGTCGCGACAGCGGGTTGTATTCCAGGCCGCGCGCCGAGACCGGCTCGAGCGACGCGGCGCGGCACCAGGCGGCGAGCTCGCTCGGGCGCAGGAACTTGGCGTACTCGTGCGTTCCGCGCGGCAGCAGCTTCAGAACTTGCTCGGCGCCGACGATCGCGAAGACGAAGGCCTTGGCATTGCGGTTGATCGTCGAGAAGAACGCCCAGCCGCCCGGCTTGACGAGCCGCCCGCAGGCCGCAACGATCGATCCGGGATCCGGGACGTGCTCGAGCATCTCCATGCAGGTGACGACGTCGAAGGCTTCTGGCATCTCGTCGGCGAGCGCCTCGACCGCGACCTCGCGGTAGGCGACGCGCGGCGTCGCCGCCTCGATCGCGTGGAGCTGGGCCACCTTGAGCGGCTTGGCGGCGAGGTCGATGCCGAGCACGTCGGCGCCGCGCCGGGCCATCGAGTCGGCGAGGATGCCGCCGCCGCAGCCGACGTCGAGGACGCGCTTGCCCTGCAACGGCGCTAGGCCGTCGATCCAGTCGAGGCGCAGCGGATTGATCTGGTGCAGCGGCCGGAAATCGCTTTCCGTGTCCCACCAGCGGTGGGCGAGCTCGCTGAACTTGGCGAGCTCGCGCGGGTCGGCATTCGTCATCATGAACCGATCCTACTCACCTCCAAACAAAAAGCCCCGCAGAGCGGGGCTTTTCGATTTCAGCGAAGCGCTTATTTGCCGCGCGTTCCGACCACTTCGATTTCCACGCGACGGTTCTTCGCACGGCCTTCGGAGGTCTTGTTGTCGGCGACCGGCTGCTTCTCGCCCTTGCCTTCGGTGTAGACGCGGTTCTTCTCGACGCCCTTGCTGACGAGATAGGACTTGACGGCTTCCGAGCGACGGATCGAGAGGCGCTGGTTGTACGTGTCGGTGCCGACGGAGTCGGTGTGGCCGACGGCGATGATGACTTCCAGGTTCAGGCCGCTCATCTTGCCGACCAGATCGTCGAGCTTGGCGCGACCTTCCGGCTTGAGGACCGACTTGTCGAAGTCGAAGAAGGCGTCGGCGGCGAAGGTGACCTTCTCGCTCGTCGGGGCCGGAACGACCGCGGCAGCGGGAGCGGGAGCAGGCGCGGGAGCCGCGGCGGGCGCGGGGGCCGGCGCGGAGCGCGGGGCCAGCGCGGGGGCGGGGGCCGGGGCCGGAGCGCCATCGCAACCTGCGAGTGCCGTCGCAGGCGTCCACACGCCGTCGCGCCAGCAGAGTTCATTGGTGCCGTTCTTCCAGGGCAAGCCGGTGCCGCTCACCCAGTTGTCCACGGTCTGCGCTGAGACGCCAGTGAACGAAGATGCGAGAGCAGCGGTTGCAAAGAGCGACGCCACCTTGTTCAGTTTCTTCATGATTCTCCTCTCGAGGGGGGCAAATAGAGTTCTATGTAAACGTCCGAACTTGAATCGGAAAATACTGGCCACCCCCGCTCCGCGGACGTTGACCACCGACCGACTCATTGTGCCATAGGGCTTTCGTTCGGCCTGATTTTGCCCCGGTGGAGGAGGCTCTGCGGGGTCGTTGTTGCGTAGCTGCGACAGCCCCTCGCCACTTAGAATCTCGACTCGCGCTCGGCTCTTCGACGGGCGGTGCTCCCGCATACCGCGAGCCGATGACATGACCCAATTCGCCAAGGAAACGCTGCCCATCAGCCTCGAGGAGGAGATGCGCCGTTCCTACCTCGATTACGCGATGAGCGTGATCGTCGGCCGTGCTCTCCCCGATGCGCGCGACGGCCTGAAACCCGTGCATCGACGCGTCCTGTTCGCGATGCACGAGCTCAACAACGACTGGAACCGGCCGTACAAGAAATCGGCGCGCATCGTCGGCGACGTCATCGGCAAGTACCACCCGCACGGCGACCAGTCGGTCTACGACACGATCGTTCGCATGGCGCAGGACTTCTCGATGCGCCACATGCTCGTCGACGGCCAGGGCAACTTCGGCTCGGTCGACGGCGACAACGCGGCGGCGATGCGCTACACCGAGATCCGCCTGGCCAAGATCGCGCACGAGATGCTCGCCGATCTCGACAAGGAGACGGTGAACTTCGGGCCGAACTACGACGGCAGCGAGCAGGAACCGCTCGTGATGCCGTCGAAGCTGCCGAACCTGCTCGTCAACGGCTCGGGCGGCATCGCCGTCGGCATGGCGACGAACATTCCACCGCACAACCTCAACGAGGTCGTCGACGCCTGTCAGCACTTGCTGAAGAACCCCGGGGCGACGATCGACGAGCTGATGGAGATCATCCCGGCGCCCGACTTCCCGACCGCCGGGATCATCCATGGCCTCACGGGCGTTCGCGAGGGCTACCGCACCGGCCGCGGCCGCGTCGTGATGCGCGCCAAGTGCCACTTCGAGGACATCGACAAGGGCCAGCGCCAGTCGATCATCGTCGACGAGATCCCGTACCAGGTGAACAAGAAGAACCTGCTCGAGCGCATGGCCGAGCTGGTTCACGAGAAGAAGCTCGAGGGCATCAGCCACATCCAGGACGAGAGCGACAAGTCCGGCATGCGCGTCGTCATCGAGCTCAAGCGCGGCGAGGTGCCCGAGGTCGTGCTCAACAACCTCTACAAGCAGACGCAGCTGCAGGACACCTTCGGCATCAACATGGTCGCGCTGATCGACGGCCAGCCGAAGCTCTGCAACCTGAAGGACCTGATCGAGATCTTCCTCGAGCACCGGCGCGAGGTGGTGACGCGGCGCACGGTGTTCGAGCTTCGCAAGGCGCGCGAGCGCGGCCATGTGCTCGAAGGCCTCGCCGTCGCGCTCGCCAACATCGACGAGTTCATCGAGACGATCAAGGCCTCGCCGACGCCGCCGGTCGCGAAGAGCGCGCTGATGAGCAAGAGCTGGGATTCGTCGATGGTGCGCGAGATGCTGGCACGCGTCGGCAGCGAGTCGGTGCAGGGCCGCGACGCCTATCGGCCCGAGGGCCTGTCGCCCAACTTCGGCCTGCAGGCCGACGGCCTCTATCGCCTCTCCGACGACCAGGCCGCCGAGATCCTGCAGATGCGCCTGCAGCGCCTCACCGGCCTCGAGCAGGACAAGATCCTCGGCGAGTACCGCGAGGTCATGGCGCAGATCGCCGACCTGCTCGGCATCCTGGCGACGCCCGCGCGCGTGACGACGATCATCGGCGACGAGCTGGCGGCGTTGAAGCAGGAGTTCGGGTCGGCCAAGCTGGCGCAGCGGCGCAGCACGATCGAGGCCAACGCTCTCGATCTCGGCACCGAGGACCTGATCACGCCGACCGACATGGTCGTGACGCTCTCGCACACCGGCTACGTCAAGAGCCAGGCGCTCTCCGAGTACCGCGCGCAGCGGCGCGGCGGGCGTGGCAAGCAGGCGACGCAGAACAAGGAAGACGACTGGGTCGAGCAGCTCTTCATCGCCAACACGCACGACTACATCCTCTGCTTCACGACGCTCGGCCGCGTTTACTGGCTGAAGGTGTGGGAGGTGCCGCAGGGCTCGCGCAACTCGCGCGGCCGGCCGATCGTCAACATGTTCCCGCTCCTGCCGGGAGAGAAGGTCAACGTCGTGCTGCCGCTCACCGACGGCTTCCGCAGCTTCCCCGCCGATCACTACGTGTTCATGGCGACGGCGCAGGGCGTGGTCAAGAAGACCAGCCTCGACGAGTTCAGCAATCCGAGGAAGGCCGGCATCATCGCCGTCGACCTCGACCCGGGCGACTTCCTCATCGGCGCCGCGCTCACCGACGGCATGCACGACGTGATGCTGTTCTCCGACGGCGGCAAGGCGGTCCGCTTCGACGAGAAGGACGTGCGCGCGATGGGCCGCGCCGCGCGCGGCGTTCGCGGCATGACGCTCGAGCCTTCGCAGAGCGTGATCGCGATGCTTGTCGCCGAGGATGAATCGCAGAGCGTCCTGACCGCGACCGAGAACGGCTACGGCAAGCGCACCAGCATCGCCGAGTACACGCGCCACGGCCGCGGCACCAAGGGAATGATCGCGATCCAGCAGTCCGAGCGCAACGGCAAGGTCGTCGCCGCGACGCTGGTTCGCCCCGACGACGAGATCATGCTGATCACCGACAGCGGCGTGCTGGTGCGAACGCGCGTCGCCGAGATCCGCGAGCTCGGCCGCGCGACGCAGGGCGTGACGCTGATCGCCCTCGACGACGATGCCAAGCTCACCGGACTGCAGCGAATCGTCGAGAACGACGCCGGCCTCGACGCCGCGATCGCCGATGCCGGCGGCGACGCGCCGGCCGGCGACGGAGAAGGCGCATGACGCGCCGGCTCGCACCGCTGCTGATCGCCCTCGCGGCGATCGGCGTCGTCGCCGACGCCGGGGCCCAGACGACACCGGCCAAGAAGGAGCTCGTCCAGCGCCTGCTGCGCCTGCAACAGGCCGACATCGAGGGCTTCGCGCGCACCGTCGTCGAGCGTCCGGCGGCGCAGATGATGCGCGAGGCCGGGCTCGCCCTGCAGCAGCAGGCGGCCCCGCAGGAAAAGCGCGAGGCCGCCGCCAAGGCGATCGAGGCCGAGGTCAGGAAGTACGTCGACGAGGCGTACCCGATCGTTCGCGATCGCGCCATCAAGCTCGCGCCGTCGACGATCGGTGCCGTCTTCGAAGCGAAGATGACCGAGGAGGAGCTGAAGCTCCTGATCGGCTGGCTCGAATCGCCGACCGCCAAGAAGTACCAGCAGCTCGGCGCCGACCTGCGCAACAACTTCAGCCAGAAGCTGGTCGCCGAGATGCCGGCCGTGCTCGATCCGAAGCTGCAGGCGCTCGACGGCCGGATCCGCGCGATCCTGGGCGTTGCGCCGGCGGGCGCCGCGGCGCCTGCACCGGCGGCGCCGCCACCGGCCAGGCCCGCGAGCAAGTAGCCGGCACGGCATGCCCGCATCCTCGCCGCTGCCGGCTGCCGACCTCGAGTCGCTGCGCGGGCGCATCGACGCGATCGATCGCGAGTTGCTCGGCCTGCTCAACCGGCGCGCGGACATCGCGACGGCGATCGGCGCGCTGAAGCGCGCCGAGGGCTCGCCGGCGTTTCGTCCCGAGCGCGAGGCCGCGGTCATCGACGCGCTCAAGCAGGTCAATTCCGGCCCCCTGCCGACCGAGAGCGTCGCGCCGATCTGGCGCGAGATCATGTCGGCGTGCCGCTCGCTCGAGACGCCGACCCGGGTCGCCTACCTCGGGCCCGCGGGGACCTTCAGCGAGCTCGCCGCGCTCGGCTATTTCGGCTCGTCGATCGTTCGCCTGCCGTGCGCCAACGCCGACGAGGTCTTCCACGCGACCAGCGCCGGCGCCGCTGACTTCGGCGTCGTTCCGGTCGAGAACTCGAGCGAGGGCGTCGTCACGCGATCGCTCGACCTGTTCCTGACGACGCCCCTGACGATCGTCGGCGAGACCAGCCTCTACGTGCGCCACAACGTGCTGCGCAAGGTCGATTCGCTCGACGGAATCGCCGTGGTCTGCGCGCATCCGCAGGCGCTCGCGCAATGCCACGCCTGGCTCAGCCACCACCTGCCCGGCGCCGAGCGCCGGCCGGTCGCGAGCAACGCCGAAGGCGCGCGCCTCGCCGGGTTCGATGCGACGCTGGCCGCGCTCGCGAGCGAGCGCGCGGCGAGCGAATACGGCCTCTTCGTCGTCGCGCCGGCGGTCCAGGACGATGCCCACAACCGGACCCGCTTCGCGATCGTCGCCCACCCCGGCCACCACCCGCAGCCGAAGGCGTCGGGGCACGACTGCACGAGCCTCGTCGTCTCGGTCGCGAACCGGCCGGGCGCCGTCCACGACATGCTGCAGCCGCTGAAGACGCACGGCGTCTCGATGACGCGCTTCGAGTCGCGGCCGGCGCGCTCGGGCCAGTGGGAGTACTACTTCTACGTCGACCTCGACGGCCATCCCGACCAGCCCAACGTCGCCCTCGCGCTGGAGGAACTGCACGAGGCGTGCGCGTTCTTCAAGCTGCTCGGCACCTACCCTGTCGACTCCCACTAAACGCGACACTCCTCGGATGTTCGAACAACTCGGCGTGATCGGTTGCGGCCTGATGGGCGGCTCGTTCGCGCTCGCGCTGAAGCGAGCCGGCATGGTTCGCCGCGTCATCGGCTACAGCAAGTCGCCGTCGACGACCGAGCAGGCGAAGCGCCTCGGCGTCATCGACACCGCCGCCGAGTCGGCGTTGCTCGCCGTCTCGGGCTCGGACATCGTCCTGCTCGCGGTGCCTGTCTCGGCAACCGAGGCGACCTTCAAGGCGATCCGCCACCTCATCGAGCCGAGCATGCTGGTGATGGACGTCGGCTCGACCAAGCGCGACGTCGTCGACGCGGCGCGGCGGGTCCTCAAGGACCGGATCGTCTCGTTCGTCCCGGCGCACCCGATCGCCGGCAAGGAAGTGTCGGGGATCGCCCACGCCGACGCCGCGCTCTACCAGGGCCGCCAGGTGATCCTGACGCCGCTGCCGAAGACCTCTCCCGAGCTGGTCCAGAAGGCGACCGACGCCTGGGCGGCGATCGGCTCGCACGTCCTGCGCATGACGCCCGAGGACCACGACGCTGCCTTCGCGGCGGTGAGCCACCTGCCGCACATCCTCGCCTTCGCGTACTTCAACTCGGTCTCGCGCCAGCCTTCGGGGCGCGACTACCTCTCGCTCGGCGGGCCGGGCTTTCGCGATTTCACCCGCATCGCCGCGAGCAACCCGGAGGTCTGGCGCGACATCCTGATGGCCAACCGCGAAGAGATCCTCAAGCAGACGCAGCGCTTTCGCCACGCGCTCGACGCCATGGAGCACGTCATCAAGACCGGCAACACCGAGGCGCTCGAGGCACTCGTGCGCAGCGCCAGCGACGCGCGCGCCGGCTGGCAGATGAACTCGGCGACGCCGCACACGCATCGCTGAGCGACGCGCAGCGCGCGCCATGTTCACGACCCGCTTTCTCGACATCCCGCCGCTTCGCGCCGTCGCCGGCACGGTGCGCGTCCCGGGCTCGAAGAGCATCTCGAACCGCGCCCTGCTCCTCGCCGGCTTCGCCGCGGGAACGACGACGATCGAAGGACTGCTGCACTCCGACGACACGCACGTGATGCTCGAGGCGCTGAAGCAGCTCGGCTGCCGCATCGAAGGCGAGCGCGACGAGATCGCCGTCACCGGACTGGGCGCCCGGCCGCTGGCGCAGCAACTCGTCCTCTGGCTCGGCAATGCCGGCACGGCGATGCGTCCGCTCGTCGCCGCCCTGGCGCTCGGCGCCGCACGGGGCGCGCGCTTCGAGTTCAGCGGCACGCCGCGAATGCACGAGCGGCCGATCGGCGACCTCGTCGACGCGCTGCGATCGCTCGGCTGCGCGATCGAGTACCGCGAGCAGCCGGGCTTTCCGCCGCTCGTCGTCCACCCGGCGCCGGCGCCGCTCGACCTCGATCGGCCGATCGTCGTCCGCGGCGACGTCTCGAGCCAGTTCCTCAGCGCGCTCCTGCTCGCCTTGCCGCAGCGTGCCGGCAGCGCCGGCGCGGTCGTCGAGGTCGCGGGCGAGCTGATCTCGAAGCCGTACGTCGACATCACCTTGCGCCTGCTCGAGCGCTTCGGCGTCGTCGTCGCGCGCGACGGCTGGCGCCGCTTCCACGTGACGGCGCCGGACGGCCTCGTCTCGCCCGGCCGCTTCGTCGTCGAGGGCGATGCCTCGTCGGCGTCGTACTTCATCGCTGCCGGCGCGATCGCCGCGCGCAACGCGCCGCTGCGGATCGAAGGCGTCGGCAGCGACTCGATCCAGGGCGACATCGCCTTCGTCGACGCGGTCCGCGCGATGGGCGCGACCATCGACGCCGAGCCGCACGCGCTGACGGTGCGGCGCGGCCGCTCCCCGCTCGCGCCGATCACGCTCGACTGCAATCACATCCCCGACGCGGCGATGACACTCGCGGCGCTGGCGCTGTTCGCGTCCGGCCGGTCGCGGCTCGAGAACATCGCCAGCTGGCGCGTCAAGGAGACCGATCGCCTGGCGGCGATGGCGGCGGAGCTGCGCAAGCTCGGTGCCAGCGTCGTCGAGGGCGACGACAGCCTCGAGATCACGCCGCCCGCGGCTTGGCGCGCGGCACAGGTCGCGACCTACGACGACCACCGGATGGCGATGGCGATGTCGCTCGCCGCCTTCAACGGCGCGCTCGATCAGATGCCGGCGCGACCGGTGCGGATCGGCGACCCGCGCTGCGTCGCCAAGACCTGGCCCGACTACTTCGAGGCCCTGTTCGCGGTCGCTTCGGCCGTGCCCGACGAGATCCCGGTGCTCACGATCGACGGCCCGACCGCCTCCGGCAAGGGCACGCTCGCGAGCGCGGTCGCCGCCGAGCTCGGCTACGTGCTGCTCGATTCCGGCGCCGTCTACCGCGCGGTCGCGATCGCCGCGCTGCAGGCCGGCGTCGATGCCGACGACGAGGCTGCCCTCGAGGCGCTCGCGCTCGCCATGGACCTGCGCTTCGCCGCCGGCCGCACCTTCCTCGCCGGCGCCGACGTCAGCGATTCGCTTCGCCTCGAGGCCGTCGGCGCGCTCGCCTCGCGGATCTCCGCGTTCCCGCGCGTTCGCCGCGCCGTCCTCGGCGTCCAGACCGCCTTCCGCGGCCTGCCGGGACTGGTCGCCGACGGGCGCGACATGGGCACCGTCGTCTTCCCCGACGCCACGCTCAAGGTCTTCCTCACCGCGAGCGCCGCCGAACGCGCCGAGCGCCGCTACAAGCAGTTGATTTCAAAGGGAATTTCCGCTAATATCGACAGTCTTCGTGCCGATCTCGAGGCGCGCGACGCTCGCGATGTGAATCGCAGCGCATCGCCCCTGAGGCCAGCCGAAGGCGCGTTCCTCCTGGACAACTCGGCGCTGACGATCGAAGCTTCGGTCGCCGTCGTGCTCGAAGCCTGGGAGAAACGCCGGCCTTTCGACCGACCGCAGGTCTGAAGACCGATCCCTGGCGCCGCCGCTTACCCGCCTCGTGCCTCCTGGCACACCGAAGCGTCGGATCCTCAACCCAACCCGCGGCCACCGCACAGCGGCCGCACCGGAAATTCAAGTCAATGTCTCAAGCTCAAGTCGCCACGCGCCCCTCGGAATCGCACGCGCCCGATTCCTTCGCCGCCATGTTCGAGGATTCGCTCAAGAAGGCGGAGATGCGCAGCGGTGAGGTCATCACCGCAGAGGTCGTCCGCGTCGAGCACAGCTTCGTCGTCGTCAACGCCGGCCTCAAGTCGGAGGCCTACGTTCCGATCGACGAATTCAAGAACGACCAGGGCGAGCTCGAAGTCCAGCCCGGCGACTTCGTCTCGGTCGCGATCGACGCGGTCGAGAACGGCTACGGCGACACCATCCTGTCGCGCGACAAGGCCAAGCGCCTGGCCTCGTGGCTCTCGCTCGAGAACTCCCTCGAGTCGGGCGAGTTCGTCACCGGCACCGTCAACGGCAAGGTCAAGGGTGGCCTGACCGTCCTCGTCAACGGCATCCGCGCCTTCCTGCCCGGCTCGCTCCTCGACACGCGCCCGGTCAAGGACATGAGCCCGTTCGAGGGCAAGACGATGGAGTTCAAGGTCATCAAGCTCGACCGCAAGCGCAACAACGTCGTGCTGTCGCGCCGCGCCGTCGTCGAGGCGTCGATGGGCGAGGAGCGCGCCAAGCTGATGGAGACGCTGCGCGAGGGCGCGATCGTCCACGGCGTGGTCAAGAACATCACCGAGTACGGCGCGTTCGTCGACCTCGGCGGCATCGACGGCCTGCTCCACATCACCGACATGGCCTGGCGCCGTGTCCGCCACCCGAGCGAAGTGGTCCAGGTCGGCCAGGAGCTCGACGCCAAGGTGCTCAAGTTCGACGCCGAGAAGAACCGCGTCTCGCTCGGCATCAAGCAGCTCGGCGACGACCCGTGGCACGGCGTCTCGCGCCGCTACCCGCAGGGCACGCGGCTGTTCGGCAAGGTCACCAACATCGCCGACTACGGCGCCTTCGTCGAGATCGAGCCGGGCATCGAAGGCCTGGTCCACGTCTCGGAGATGGACTGGACGAACAAGAACGTCGCCCCGTCGAAGATGGTCTCTCTCGGCGAGGAGGTCGAGGTCATGGTCCTCGAGATCGACGAGGACAAGCGCCGCATCTCGCTCGGCATGAAGCAGTGCAAGGCCAA
>JADGRJ010000109.1 GCA_017881025.1 Rhizobacter sp.
AGCGCCTTCTGCTGATGCGCGCCGTGGATGACGCGGCCTTCGAGCATGCGGCACTTGCACGAGCCGCAGGCGCCGTCGCGGCAGCCGTAGGGCAGGCCGATGCCCTGGCGGATCGCGGCTTGCAGGATCGGCTCGTCGCGCTCGACGCTGAAGGTCTTGCCGCTCGGCTGGACGGTGACGGTGAAAGGCATGGGGATTCGGGGTGAGCGGCGCGGTCGCGTCGCCTAGACTCGGCCCGCGATTTTGCCCGCTTGCCGCCCGGCCGCCCGAAGGCACCCCGGCGAGCAGGGCCGACGCCCTTGCACCGTGACCGACCGCCCGACCCGCTTCAAGAGACCGGTGCTGCTCATCGTCGGCTGCGGCGACGTCGGCTTGCGCGTCGTTCGCCTTCTCGCCGGACGCTGGCGCGTGCTCGCGCTGACGTCGAGCAGGGCGCGCGTGGCCGAGCTGCGCGCCGCCGGCGTCCGGCCGCTGCGCGGCGACCTCGACGACCCGGCGTCGCTCGCCCGCCTGGCCGGTCTCGCCGACGCCGTCCTCCACCTCGCGCCGCCGCCCGCGGCGGGAGCCGGCGATCCGCGCACGCGCCACCTGATGGCTGCGCTGGCGCGATCGCCGCGCCTGCGCCGGCTCGTCTACGGCTCGACGAGCGGCGTCTATGGCGACCGCGCCGGCGCGCCGACCGACGAGACCGCGCCGCTGCGGCCCGCCACTGAGCGCGCCAAGCGCCGCGTCGACGCCGAGAGTCGGCTGCGCCACTTCGGCCGTGCCAGCGGCGTCGCGGTGACGCTGTTGCGAATTCCCGGCATCTACGCGCTCGATCGCCCCGGCGGCGACCCGCGCGAGCGCGTCGCGCGCGGCACGCCGGTGCTGGCGGCCGGCGACGATGTCCACACCAGCCACATCCACGCCGACGACCTGGCGCGCGCCTGCGTCGCCGCCTTGCACCGCGGCCGGCCGCAGCGAGCCGTCAACGTCGCCGACGACAGTGACCTGCGAATGGGCGACTACTTCGACCTCGTCGCCGATCGCTTTGGCATGGCCAGGCCGCCGCGGCTCGCGCGTGCCGACGCGGCGGCGGTGCTGTCGCCGCTGCAGATGAGCTTTCTCGGCGAGTCGCGTCGTCTCGTCAACCGCCGCATGCGCGACGAGCTCGGTGTCGTCCTGCGCTTTCCCACGGTGGCCGAGGGCCTCGGCGCGACCGCGCCGCCCAGCGCTGCGAGCGACAATCGACGCCGACCGGACATCGAACGAGGCAAGCACTGATGAATCGCGCGCACCCGTCGGCCGATCACCTTCGCGACGGCGACGCGACGC
This sequence comes from Rhizobacter sp., assembly GCA_017881025.1. GTDB lineage: Bacteria > Pseudomonadota > Gammaproteobacteria > Burkholderiales > Burkholderiaceae_C > Schlegelella_A. The sequence goes on from JADGRJ010000109.1 coordinate 1,315, forward strand.
TTCGCCCTGCCCCTCGCGGCAACTTCATCGCCGCATGAAGGTCCTGCTCGCGACGCAGCCGACGCCGGCGGCGGTGTTCATCGACGCGATCCGCGCCCGCGCCCCCGAGCTCGAGCTCGTCGAGTACCGCTCGTCGTTGAGCGACGCCGCGCTCGCTGACGTCGACGTCGTCCTCGCCTGGCAGATGCCTCCCGGCCTGCCATCGCGGCTGCCGCGTGCCGGCTGGGTCTGCTCGGTCGCGGCCGGCGTCGAGAAGCTGCTCGCGCCCGACCTCGCGCCGCACGTCCGCGTCTCGCGTATCGTCGATCGCGAGCAGGCGGCGGGGATCGCCCAGTTCGTCGTCGCGATGGCGCTGCGCCACGCGCGCTCGCTCGAGCTCTACGAAGCGCAGCAGCGCGCGCGCGACTGGACGCGTCGGCCCTTGTCGATCGCACGCCATCCCGTCGCCGTGCTCGGCACCGGCGCGATGGGCGGCGAGATCGCGGTCTGGCTCGAGCGCTGCGGCCTCGTCGTGCGCGGCTGGAACCGGCGCTCGCCCGACTCGTTCGAGACGATGCTCGCGGCGAGCGAGATCGTCGTCTGCGCCCTGCCGCTGACAAGCGAGACCGAAGGCCTCCTCGATGCGCGCGCCTTCGCCGCGATGCCGAGGGGTGGCTACGTCATCAACGTCGCGCGCGGCGCGCACATCGTCGAGGCCGACCTGATCGCCGCCGTCCGATCGGGCCACCTGAGCGGCGCGGCCCTCGACGTCCAGCGGAAGGAGCCGCTGCCGTCCGACGATCCGCTCTGGTCGGTGCCGGGCATCACGATCACGCCGCACATCGCTGCCCAGCCGTCGACCGAGACGATCGCCGACCAGTTCGTCGCCAGCGTCCGCGCGCTCGGCCGCGGCGAGACGCTGCCGAACGAAGTCGACCGCTCGCGCGGCTACTGAAAGCGGCCCCAGCGTGGCCGGCCCCTCCCTCTTGGAGGGAGGGGTTGGGGAGGGAGCCGTCCTGGAAGCTCCCTTGCGGAGCAAGGGAGGGAGCAATCCTGTCCCGGAGGGCGTTGAGCCGGCCGGCCGGGCCTGCCGACTTACACGCCCCTGGGCCGGCTCAAGGTCGACATCCGGTCGACGGCGTGCACCGAGAGGCGCATCGTCTCGCCGTTGCGCCGGATCTCGAGCACGACGTCGCGATCGGGCCGATCGCCGCGCCAGAGCGTGCGATACATCGACGCCAGGTCGGCGACGCCGATGCCGTCGACGGCGACGATCACGTCCCGCGGCTGCAGGCCCGCCGCTTCGGCCGGGCTGTCGGCCGCGAGGCGGACGACGTGCACCTGCCCGCCGACCTCGACGCAGTTGAGGCCGAGCCAGGCGCGGCTGCTGTTGCGCGAGCTGCCGCGGGCCTTGAGCTCGGCGAGGATGGGCTTGAGCAGGTCGACCGGGACGAACATGTTGCCGCGCATCGCCGGGCCGTTGCCGCCGGCCGCGTTGCCGACCACCAGCGAACCGACGCCGACCAGCTCGCCGTCGGCGTTGAAGAGGCCGGCGCCGCTGTGGTCGGTGCGTGCCGGCGCGGTGAAGAGGGCGCCTTCGATGTGGTATTCCCAGTAGCCCGAGAACGGCCGGCGCGAGACCATTCGCGCCAGGCTCAGGTCGCGCTCGTCGCCGCCGCTGGCGAAGAGGAGCGGCTCGTCGGCGGCGACCGCGGCGGAGACGCCGAGCGGCGCCGGCGCGATGCCGAGCGGCGCCAGCGCCTGGACCAGGCCGAACCCCGACGCCAGGTCGTAGGCGACGACCCTCGCCGGCACGTGCCGGCCGTCGCCCGCGACCAGGTCGACCTGGTCGGCTTCGAGGATCAGGTAGCCGATCGTCAGGACCAGGCCGTCGTCGCCGATCAGGACGCCCGAGCCCTGGCGCTCCTTGCCGAGCGTCGCGATCGAGCGCGCGTCCTCGACCGCCACCACCTCGAGGCCGACGACGGCCGCGTTCGCCCGCGCCAGCGCCTCCTTGTGCGCCTCGAGGCGGGCGAGCGTGGCGCGCACCTGCGTCGCCGTCTCGATCGCCGGCTCGGCCGCGCCTGCGCCGCCTGCGATCAGCGTGGCGCCGACGACCACCAGCGACGCCCAACGGCACCAGCGGCGGCCGTCGGCGCCGCGTTCGGGAGCGGAAAAAGACCGAGACGATGGCGCCGGGTTCATGCTGCCTCCGCGTGCTGTTCGTGCAGCATGAGCGCTTGCAAGAGGCGTGCGCGCGGCAGGGACATTTTCCCGACGCGCGGGCGTCAGCGGCGGCCGAACGGCGCCTGGCCGCGCCAGTAGCGCAGGGTGATCAGGCCACCGAGCATGCCACCCAGGTGGGCGAAGTGGGCGACGCCGGAATTGTTCACGTAGACGCCCTGGTAGAGCTCGAGGATGCCGTACAGGGCGACCAGGTACTTGGCCTTCATCGGGATGACGAAGAAGAGCAGGATGATCCGGTTCGGAAAGATCATGGCGAAGGCCAGCAGCAGGCCGAACAGGCCGCCCGAGGCGCCGATCGTGGGCGAAGCGGAGCCGAGCAGGAAGTTGACGAGGAGCTGTGTCAGCGCGGCCGCGACGACGCTCGCTGCATAGAACTGGAGGAAGCGCTTGGGACCCCAGACGTGCTCGAGCTCGCCGCCGAACATCCACAGGCCCAGCATGTTGAAGAACAGGTGATTGAAGCTGCCGTGCAGGAAGGCGTACGTGCCGACCTGCCACGGCCAGAAGCCGGCGCCGATCGGCCAGAGCGCAAACGCGCTCAGCAACCCGGGCCCGAGCAGCTCGCCCAGAAAGAAGATGGCGACGTTCGCGAGCAGGAGTGCCTGCGTGACGGGAGGAAGCGGCAGCATGCAGGACGGTCCTGGCGATGGCGATTGGCAGCTAGTCTAGGGCCTGCTCAGGCTGCGAGAGGGCTCGCGATCCCTCTCGCAACCTGAGCAGGCCCTGGCCCGTATGGCAAACTGCCCGCCTGCTGCACGCACCGGCCTCGGTGGCGAAATTGGTAGACGCGCGGGACTCAAAATCCCGTTCCGCGAGGAGTGTCGGTTCGATTCCGACCCGAGGCACCAGGCATGCCGCCCACCTTCCTCATGAGCGACTCCACGCCGACCTATCCGACGATCGAGGACGTGATCGGCGCGACGCCGATGGTCCGCCTGGTGCGCCTGCCCGGCAGCGACAACGCCCTGCGCGGCAACGTCATCCTCGGCAAGCTCGAGGGCAACAACCCGGCCGGCTCGGTCAAGGACCGGCCGGCGATCAGCATGATCCGGCGCGCCGAGGAGCGCGGCGACATCAAGCCGGGCGACACCCTGATCGAGGCGACCTCGGGGAACACCGGCATCGCCCTGGCGATGGCGGCGGCGATCCGCGGCTACCGCATGCTGTTGGTGATGCCCGAAGACCTGAGCGTCGAGCGGGCGCAGACGATGAAGGCGTTCGGCGCCGAGCTCATTCTGACGCCGCGCTCGGGCGGGATGGAATACGCGCGCGACCTCGCGACGCAGATGGAAAAGGACGGCAAGGGCCGCGTCCTCGACCAGTTCGCCAACGCCGACAACCCGCGCATCCACTACGAGACGACCGGGCCGGAGATCTGGAAGGACACCGGCGGGCGGATCACCCATTTCGTCAGCGCGATGGGAACGACCGGAACGATCACCGGCGTCTCGCGCTTCCTGAAGGAGAAGAACCCGGCGATCCGGATCATCGGCGCGCAGCCGAGCGAGGGCTCGCGCATCCCGGGAATCCGCAAGTGGCCGCAGGAATACCTGCCGAAGATCTACGACCCGAAGGCGGTCGACGAGCTCGTCCTCGTCAGCCAGGTCGATGCCGAGGAGGTGACGCGGCGCCTCGCCAGCGAAGAAGGCATCTTCGCCGGCATCTCGGCGGCGGGCGCGTGCTGGGTCGCGCTGCAGATCGCCGCCCAGGTCGAGAACGCGACGATCGTGTTCGTCGTCTGCGATCGCGGCGACCGTTATCTTTCGACCGGCGTCTTCCCCGCTTGAACGCGCCTCACCAGACCCGCTTCTGCGTCAACTGCGCGACCGCGCTGGCGCCGATCTCGATCGAGGAAGACGGCGGCACCAAGACGCGGCTGCGTTGCCCGGCGTGCGGCTGGACGCACTGGAACAACCCGACGCCGGTGCTCGCCGCGGTGATCGAGCTCGTCGATCGCGACGGCCAGGTCCTGCTTGCCCGCAATGCCGCCTGGCCCGGCAAGTTCTACGGCCTGATCACCGGCTTCATGGAAGCGGGCGAAACACCCGAGGAAGGCATCGCGCGCGAGGTCGCCGAAGAGACTTCGCTCACGGTCGAGTCGCTTTCGCTGATCGGCGTGTACGAGTTCCTGCGCATGAATCAGGTCATCATTGCCTACCATGCGGCGGCGCGTGGTGAGATCGTGCTGTCGGCCGAGCTCGTCGCCTACCGGTTGTTCCCACCGGCCGAGGTCAACTGCTGGCCGGCGGGCACCGGGCGGGCGCTCGCCGACTGGCTGCGCACGCGCGGCATCGAGCCGCGCTGGATGGACCTGCCGCCGGGCAAGCGGGCGACCGAAGTGGACGTGGACTGAGAAGACGATGATGGAAGCGCAAAAGGAAATCGATACCCGCGGCATGAACTGCCCTTTGCCGATCCTGAAGGCAAAGAAGGCGCTCGCCGACATGTCGAGCGGCGACGTCCTCAAGGTCGTCGCTACCGACCCGGGCTCGGTGCGGGATTTCCAGGCGTTCGCCCGCCAGACCGGCAACGAGCTGCTCGAGCAGACGAGCGCGAACGACGAGTTCGTTCACTTCCTGCGCCGCCGCTGACGAGCGCGGCCGCGGCGCTCAGAGCGTTAGGCCGCGCAGGTAGCTGCGGAACTCGGCGCCGAGCTCCGGGTGCTCGAGGGCGAGCTCGACGTTGGCCTGCAGGAAGCCTTCCTTGCTGCCGCAGTCGTAGCGACGGCCCTGGTACCGGTAGGCGAACACCTTCTCGTGCCTGAGCAGGCCGGCGATGCCGTCGGTGAGCTGGATCTCGCCGCCGACGCCGCGCGGCTGGGCGGCGATCTCGTCGAAGACGCGCGGCGTCAGCACGTAGCGGCCGGCGACGCCGAGGCGCGAGGGCGCCACGTCGGGCGCCGGCTTCTCGACGATCCGTTCGATGTCGACCAGCCGCTCGCCGACCGCGCGCCCACCGACGATGCCGTAGCGGCGCGTGTGCTCGGCCGGCACCTCCTGCACGGCGACGATCGACGCCTGGCGTTCAGCGAACTGCTCGGCCATCTGCGCCAGCACCGGCGGGCTGCCGATCATCAGGTCGTCGGGAAGGAGGACGGCGAACGGGTTGTCGCCGACCAGATGGCGTCCGCACAGCACCGCGTGGCCGAGGCCCAAGGCCTGCGCCTGGCGCACGAAGACGCACTCCATGTCGTCGGGCTTGACGGCGCGAACGATGGCGAGCAGCTCGGCCTTGTGGGAGCGCTCGAGGGCGTCCTCGAGCTCGAAGGTGCGGTCGAAATGGTCCTCGATCGCCCGCTTGTGCCGGCTGGTGACGAAGATCATCTCGCGCACGCCGGCGGCGTAGGCCTCCTCGACCGCGTACTGCACGAGCGGCTTGTCGACCACCGGCAGCATCTCTTTCGGCAGGGCCTTGGTCGCGGGCAGGAAACGGGTGCCCAGGCCGGCCACCGGAAAGATCGCGTGTCTGAGGGTCATTTCGGGTCGTTCGTCTACTTACAATGCCGGGGAAGTCTCCAAGATTCTGGCACGCACGGTCGCTTCAGCCGGGAAAGGAAACGCCTCAGGTGGACCTGCTCGTCATCGATCCGATCGACGCCGAGGTGATGCGCTGGCTCGCCTCACGCCACCGTCTCCGCTTCGCCCCCGAGCTCGCCTTCGCCCCGCGCGAGCTGCGCCGCGCGCTCTACAACGTCAGGGCAGCCATCGTGCCGTCGTCGGTCAGCATCGACGCCGAGACGCTCGATTTCGCGCCCGTGCTGCGCGCGGTCGGCCGGGTCAGCGCCGGCTCCGAGAACATCGACCTCGAGGCGTGCGAGCGGCGCCACGTCGAGGTCGTGCGCAGCCTGACGGCGAGCGCCCGTGCCGAGGCCGAGTTCGTCATCGGCGCCATGCTCTCCATGCTGCGTCGCGTTCCGGTGCGCGGGCCCGACGGCTCGGTCGCCGGGCGCGAGCTCGGCGGGGCAACGATCGGCCTGGTCGGCATGCCACCTTCGGCGCGGACGATCGCTCAGCTGCTCGCCGCGTTCGGCGTCCGCATCCTCGGCTACGACCCGGCGCTGCACGCGACCGATCCGTCGTGGGCCGACTGGCACGTCAGCCACGCCGGCCTGCGCGAGATCGTCGAGCGCGCCGACGTGCTGTGCGTCCAGCTCGACTACTTCAGCCGCTACCACGGCCTCCTCGGCGACCGGTTCCTGCGCCACTGCAAGCCGAACCAGGTGGTCGTCAGCACGGCGCATTCGCGCCTGTTCGACGAGGTCGCGCTGGCGACGGCGCTGAAGAGCGGGCGCATCGCCGCGGCCTGGCTCGACAGCGTCGAGCCGGGTGCGCTCGATCCGCACCGGCCGCTGCACGGGATCGAGACGCTGCAGGTGACGCCGCGCGTCGCCTCGACGACGCGCGAGTCGCGTCAGCGCAGCGCATGGGCGGTGGCGAGGCGGATCGACGAGCTGCTCGAGGCGCCGGCGGCGGCGCCCGCCGACTTCAAGTCGACGATTCCAGGCGCGCTCGCTGATCTCGAAGCCGATTCGCTGTCGCCGTGAAGTCGGCGAGGCGCTTCTTCTCCTGATCGACGACAGCCGCCGGAGCGCGGCCGACGAAGCTCTCGTTCGCGAGCCTACCCGTCGCCTTCGCGATCTCGCCGTCGAGCCGATCGATCTCCTTCGTGAGCCGGGCCGTCTCGGCGGCGCGATCGATCTTGACGTGCAGCGCCAGCCGTGTCGCGCCGACGACGGCGACCGGTGAGTCGCTCGACGCGTCGGCAAAGCCCGCGTCGTCGGCGAACAGCGTCACCTCCGAGAGGCGGGCGAGCGACTTCAGGAGCGGCGTCGCCTCGCGCATGAAGTCGGCGTCGCCGATGGCATTCAGCGGCACGCGCTCGCCGGGCTGCAGGCTCATCTCGCTGCGCAGGTTGCGGCAGCTGCCGACGATCGCCTTCAGTCGCTCGACCCACGCGTCGGCCTTCGCATCGACGCGTTCGAGCTGCGCTTTCGGATACGGCGCGCGGACGATGCCGTGCTCGCTGCCGTCGACCTTGCGGCCGGCGACGACGGCGACGCGCTCCCAGAGCTCGGCGGTGATGAACGGCGTGATCGGGTGCATCAGCCGCAGCACGGTCTCGAGCACGCGCAGCAGCGTGCGCCGGGTCGCGCGCTGCGCCGGCTCGCTGCTCGATTGCAGCTGCACCTTGGCGATCTCGAGGTACCAGTCGCAGTACTCGTCCCAGACGAACGAATAGATCGCCTGCGCGACGGCATCGAGCCGGTACTCGGCGAACCCCTGCGCGACCGCCGCCTCGACGCGCTGCAGCTCGCCGGTGATCCAGCGGTCGGCGGGCGAAAAGCTCAGGTAGTTGTGGAACGGCTGGCCGGGCGCGCACTCGGCCTTGGTGTGCTCCGCCAGGCCGCAATCCTTGCCTTCGCAGTTCATCAGCACGAAGCGGGTCGCGTTCCAGAGCTTGTTGCAGAAGTTGCGGTAGCCCTCGCAGCGCTTCGAGTCGAAGTTGACGTTTCGGCCCAGGCTGGCGAGCGAGCAGAAGGTGAAGCGCAGCGCGTCGGCGCCGAAGCCGGGGATGCCGTTCGGGAACTCGGCCGCGGTGAGCTCGCGGATGCGCGGCGCGGTCTCGGGCCGGCGCAGCCCGGTCGATCGTTTCTCGAGCAAGGGCTCGAGGGCGATGCCGTCGATCAGGTCGACCGGATCGAGGACGTTGCCTTCCGACTTGCTCATCCGCTTGCCCTGCGGGTCGCGCACCAGGCCGTGGATGTAGACGTCGCGGAACGGCGCCTTGCCGGTGAAATGCAGCGTCATCATGATCATCCGGGCGACCCAGAAGAAGATGATGTCGTGGCCGGTGACGAGCACCGAGGAGGGCAGGAAGAGCTCGAGCTCCTTCGTCTCCTTCGGCCAGCCGAGGGAAGAGAACGGCACCAACGCCGACGAGTACCAGGTGTCGAGCACGTCGGGATCGCGCACCAGCGTGCCGCCGTAACCCGCGGCCTCGGCCTTGGCGCGCGCCTCGTCCTCGCTGCGGGCGACGAAGATCTCGCCGCCGTCGCCGTACCAGGCCGGGATCTGATGGCCCCACCAAAGCTGGCGCGAGATGGTCCAGTCCTGGATGTTCTTCATCCACTGGTTGTAGGTGTTGATCCACTGCGCCGGATAGAACTTGACGGCGCCGGTCTCGACCGCCTCGATCGCCTTGGCGGCGATGCTCGTACCGTCGCGCCCGGGCTTGGTCGTCGCCACGAACCACTGGTCGGTCAGCATCGGCTCGACGACCTGCCCGGTGCGGACGCAGACCGGCACCGCGTGCTTGTGCGGCACCGCCTTCTCGAGGAAGCCTTGCGTCTCGAGGTCGCGCAGCACGGCCTTGCGTGCGTCGTAGCGATCCAGGCCCTGGTACGCGAGGGGTCCGTTCTCGTTGATCTTCGCGTCGAGGGTGAAGATCGTGATCAACGGAATGCCGTGGCGGAGTGCGCAGGCGTAGTCGTTGAAGTCGTGCGCGCCGGTGATCTTGACGCAGCCCGAGCCGAACTCGCGGTCGACGAAGTCGTCGGCGATGATCGGAATCTTGCGGTCGCAGAGCGGCAGGTCGACGAGCTTGCCGATCAGATGCCGGTAGCGCTCGTCGTCGGGATGGACCGCCAGCGCGCCGTCGGCGAGCATCGTCTCCGGCCGCGTCGTCGCGATGTGCATGCCCTTCATCGGCTGCCCGTTCGCATCCGGCTGAGGGCCGTCGCTGAACGGGTAGAGGATGTGCCACATCGTGCCGTCGCGCTCCTCGTTCTCGACCTCGAGGTCGGAGACGGCCGAGAGCAGCACCGGGTCCCAGTTGACGAGCCTCTTGCCGCGGTAGATGAGGCCCTCGTCGTAGAGCGAGACGAAGGTGTCGGTGACGACGGCCGAGAGCCGCTCGTCCATCGTGAAGTACTCGTACTTCCACGCGACCGAGTCGCCCATCCGGCGCATCTGGCGCGTGATCGTCGAGCCGCTCGTCTCCTTCCAGTCCCAGACCTGGTCGATGAACTTCTTGCGGCCGAGGTCGTGGCGGCTGAGACCAGCATCCTGGAGCTGACGCTCGACGACGATCTGCGTCGCGATTCCGGCGTGGTCGGTGCCCGGCACCCAGAGCGTGTTGTCGCCGCGCATGCGGTGGTGGCGGACCAGCGCGTCCATGATCGTGTGCTGGAACGCGTGCCCCATGTGCAGCGTTCCCGTCACGTTGGGCGGCGGCAGCTGGATCGCGAACGACGGCTTCGCCGGATCGAGCGTCGGCTCGTAGACGCCGCTCTCTTCCCAGAGCGGGCCCCAGTGCTCCTCGATCGCGGCGGGGTCGAACGATTTGGCGAGCTCGGTCGTGGCGAGCGTGTCGTGCGGTGGCGTCATCGCAGGACCCGGGCTAGCGATCCGCGACCAGCTGGCCCGCGTTCGGCGCCGCCGCGGCGTCGCCCAGCAGGAATAGCGAATAGACGTGGCCCGACGCGAGCGTGACGTTGGTGGCGAGGAAGTACTGGACCGCGCCGGAGCGGGCCTCGACGCGCGCCAGCCCGGCGCTGGCAGCCACGGGCGCGTAGGCCGACGCGGCGCCGAACGCGGCGCCGCTGCCGACGAGCGCGTTGTCGACGGTCAAGGTCGCCGTGCCGACGGCGCCGTTGAGCGCGTTGACCAAGCGCAGCTTGACCGGCCGCGCCGCATTCGACGAGAGCGACGTGTCGTCGTTGATCTGCGTCACGGTCGAGCCGGTGCCGGTGACGAGCAAGGTCACGTCCGCGCCGGCGCCTGCCGACAGGGGCGCCGCCGGCGTCACCGTCGTGCCGTTGACCTGCACCGTCAGCGGCCCGGCGGCGACGAGCTGGTACGGGCCGACCGCCGGCGAGGTGAGGCCGGCTGCGACGGCCGTGCCGTTGACGCTGACGTCGACGGGCCCGGCCGGCACGACGCTGGCCGCGACGCGAACGCGCGCCAGGCCGTTGGCCGCGGTGGTCGCCGCGCCCTGCTGGTCGAGGACCAGCCCGTGCAGCAGGATGCCGCCGGTGGTGTGCGTCAGGATGACGGTGACGATGCGCTGATCGAAAAGGGTCAGCGCAGGAATGTCGAGGCGGACGTCGCTCTTGTCGCCCGTCGCGGTGACGCAGAGATGGACCGGCGCCGGCGACGCGGTGATCTGCGTGTAGCCGTTCTGCAGGCCGCTCACGTTCGCGACCGTGGCCGCGGCGGGCGAGGTGGCGAGCGTCGTGCACGCCGCGGCGACGAGGTAGACGTCGACTGCGCCCGAATCCGCCGAGGCGGCGTTGAAGATGCGCAGCTTGGCGTTGCCGCTGCTCGGCGCGCCTTCCTGGTCGGACAGCACCGTCATGACGAGCGTGCCGCCGCTGGTGCTGGCGACCACGGTCTGGTGATCCTTGCGGGCGAGCGTCGTCGTCGTCGTCACCAGCGCCGTGCTGATGCCCGTCTGGCGCAGGTCGAGCGTGTAGGTGTCGTGCTTGAGGTCGCCGTAGCCGCTGACCGAATCGGGCAGCACGCCGGTGACGACGGCGCCGTTCGCGGCGAACAGGTCGAGCGATGGAAATTCGGCGGCGCTGGTCGCGTTGACGAGGCGAAGGTGTCCTTCGTCCGTCGACAGCGTGCCGCCGCCGCAGGCGGCAAGCGCCAGGGTGGCGGCGCAAGCGAGAAAACGAAGCGTGGATGTCATGGGGTTCTGCTCAGCGGCTACATCAGGAGGTGTTCGCCGGCGTTGTCGCCGCCGAGGATCACGTAGTTGACCTTGCGAATGTCGGCGAGCTTGGTGCCGCCGGCGTACGAGATCGAGCTCTGCACGTCCTCGCGCATCTCGCGCAGGGTGTCGGCGAACTTGCCCTTGATCGGCTCGAGGATGCGCTTGCCCTCGACGTGCTTGTACTCGCCCTTGTTCAAGTCGGACGCCGAGCCGTAGTACTCCTTGTAGAACTTGCCGTCGACCTCGACCGTCTTGCCCGGCGATTCCTCGTGACCGGCGAAGAGCGAGCCGATCATCACCATGCAGGCGCCGAAGCGGACGCTCTTGGCGATGTCGCCGTGGTCGCGGATGCCGCCGTCGGCGATGATCGGCTTGGTCGCGACGCGCGCGCACCACTTGAGCGCCGAGAGCTGCCAGCC
>JADGRJ010000339.1 GCA_017881025.1 Rhizobacter sp.
GACCTCGGCTGCTACGAAGTTCTGAAATTGCCTCAATCGATTTCATTTTCTTGCGAGATGGTCGCGTTGTTGGCGCGGTTGAAGAGCGGCTGGCGTCCGTTGACCGCGACACCGAACGAATTGCTGCCGAAATTCGAGCCGATCGTCGGGTTGGTCTGCACGCGCGACGTGCTGCCCGAGAGCGACGCGCTCGGCCGCATCAGGGCACGCGTCTGCTCGACCCGGTAGATGGCCGAGTCGGCGAGCGCGCGCGCCGCGAGGTAGGTGGCGTCGTAGTTGTGCGCGGCCTCGTACAGCTCGAGCAGCGATTGCGCCGAGGCGACGGCGGGCGCGAGCACCAGGCCGAGGCCGGCGGCGACGAGCGCCGCCGCGCCGGCGATCCGGCGACGGCGCGGCGCTGGCTTCGGCAGCGGGGTTGCGGTCTCGGCGGCCATGCTGTTCCCTTGCGATCCGGTGTGTTCTGTGAGGGCGAGCGTCAATAGCGGGCGACGCCCGGGTCGACATTGCGCGACCAGGCGTCGATGCCGCCGGCGAGGTTATAGGCCGAGGCGAACCCCATCCGCTCGAGGAATGCGACGACCTGCGCGCTGCGGGCGCCGTGATGACAGATACAGACGACAGGCTGCGCCGGGTCGAGCTCGCCGAGACGGGCAGGGATCTCGCGCATCGGCACGAAGCGCGTCGTCGCCCCGGGCACTTCGATGGCGGCGAGGGAGACCTCCCACGGCTCGCGCACGTCGAGCAGGACGAGCGGCGCCGCCCGCGCCGCCTGCGCTTCGGCGAGCGCGACGGCGGCGGGCCCGGTGAGCTCTTGCATGTCGAGGGCGGAGCGCCGCGCTCAGAACGCGAAGCGGCTCGGCTCGCCGAAGCCGATCAGGCGCGGCGCGGCGGTGTCGAACAGCTCGACCGTCGCGTGGCCGGCGTCGTCGCCGCGCGTCATGAGGACGGCGTGCATGACCGGCAGCTGGCCGACGATGGCGGTGAGGCGCCCGCCCGGTTTCAGCTGCGAGAGCAGCGAGCGCGGTACCTCGGCGACCGAGCCCGACAGGACGATCACGTCGAACGGGCCGTCGACGACGAGGCCGGCCGACGCGTCTGCCTCAATCACGCGCGCGTTCAGCACCCAGGCGTGCTTGAGGTTCTCGCTCGCCATGCGGGCGAGGTCGGGGTCGATCTCGACCGTCGTCACGTGCTGCGCCTTGTGCGCGAGGAGGGCGGCCATGTAGCCTGAGCCGGCGCCGATCTCGAGGACGCGCTCGTGGCGCTGCACCGCGAGCTCCTGGAGCAGGCGCGCCTCGATCTTGGGCTCGAGCATCGACTGGCCGTGCGGCAGCGGCACCTGGGTGTCGACGAAGGCCATCGACCGATACGCGGGCGGGACGAAGTCCTCGCGCTTGACGATCGACAGCAGCGAGAGGACGCCCTGGTCGAGAACCTCCCAGGGGCGGATCTGCTGCTCGATCATGTTGAAGCGGGCTTGCTCGATGTTCATGGGTCAGGCTGAAGTGCGGCGGCTCGAACCCCGTATTCTCGCCGCCCCGGGGATGCTCGCTACCATCGGCCGCTTTGCGTCGATGGAGAACGGCATGGATCCGATCCTGCTCGTCAAGGCGGCCCTCATGGGGATCGTCGAAGGCCTGACCGAGTTCTTGCCGGTCTCGAGCACCGGCCACCTCATCCTCGCCGGCTCGCTGCTCGGCTTCACCGGCGACAAGATCAAGGTCTTCGAGATCGCGATCCAGAGCGGCGCGATCCTCGCCGTCATGATCGTCTACCGCGAGCGCCTCGCTTCGACGCTCGCCGGCCTCGGCAGCGACGCCCGGGCGCGCCGCTTCGCGCTCAACGTCGCGATCGCCTTCGTGCCGGCCGTGATCCTGGGACTGCTGTTCGGCAAGGCGATCAAGGCGCACCTGTTCACGCCGACCGTCGTCGCGACGACCTTCATCGTCGGCGCGTTCATCATCCTCTGGGCCGAGCGGCGGCAGCGGCCGCCGCGCATCGACAGCGTCGACGAGATGCGGCCGATCGACGCGCTCGGCGTCGGCCTCTGCCAGTGCTTTGCGCTCGTGCCGGGAACGAGCCGGTCGGGCGCGACGATCATCGGCGGCATGCTGCTCGGCCTGTCGCGCAAGGCCGCCACCGAGTTCAGCTTCTTCCTCTCGATCCCGACGCTGCTCGGCGCCGGCGCGTACAGCCTGTGGAAGGAGCGGGCGCTGCTGTCGGCGGCCGATCTGCCGCTCTTCCTGGTCGGACTCTTGTTCTCGTTCCTCGCCGCGTGGCTCTGCGTTCGCTGGCTGCTGCGCTACGTCTCGACCCACACCTTCGTGCCGTTCGCCTGGTACCGGATCGCCTTCGGGCTGGTCGTGCTCGCGACCGCGTGGAGCGGCCTCGTCGTCTGGCAGGACTGAGCGCCTGCGCCGATCGAGCGGGCGCTAGCCTGCTAGGCCCGCCGCGTGAAGACGAGATCGCGAACGCCGTGGCCGCGGTCGAGACCACGCTGCTCGAACTTGGTCAGCGGCCGAGACGGCGGACGCGGCGCGAAGCTGTCGCCGGCGGCGTTGACGAGCGTGGGCTCGGCCGCGAGCACGGCGAGCATCTGCTCCGCGTAAGGCAGCCAGTCGGTCGCGCAGTGCAGCGTCGCGCCGGCGGCGAGTCGGCTCGCGAGCAGGCGGACGAACGGTGCCTGGATGAGGCGGCGCTTGTGGTGGCGCTTCTTGTGCCAGGGGTCGGGAAAGAAGACGTGGATCGCGGCGAGCGACGCCGGCGCGATCATCGACTCGAGGACCTCGACCGCGTCGTGCTGGACGATCCGCACGTTCTCGAGCCCCCTCTCGTCGATTCGCTGCAGCAGCGCGCCGACGCCGGGCGGATGGACCTCGATGCCGACGAAGTCCACCTGCGGCGCGGCCGCGGCGATCTCGGCCGTCGCGCTGCCCATGCCGAAGCCGATCTCGACCGCGAGCGGCGCGGCGCGGCCGAAGACGCGGGCGAAGTCGACCGGTGCCGCGGTGAAGGGAATGACGAAGCGCGGCGCCAGCGTCGCCAGCGCGCGTGCCTGGCCCGGCCCCATTCGGCCGGCGCGGACGACGAAGCTGCGGATGCGCGGCGGCGCTGCTGGGGCAGCGCTTTCGGGCTCGGGGTCGGGGCTCTCGTTCATCGATGCGCGGCCTTCGCGAGCGCTTCCGCGCGAGGGTCGCTGCCTATAATCGCCGCGGCCGGCGGGTGTAGTTCAATGGTAGAACGGCAGCTTCCCAAGCTTCATACGAGGGTTCGATTCCCTTCACCCGCTCCACCGAAACAGTCCAGAACAGTCCAGTTGCATGGGATTTGCCGGGCGTAGCGGAGAAATTCTGGCAGGTCGGGGTTGTCAAGAATCCGGATCAATCCGCTTGAAACCGGGGGTAAGTGGGGGTAGATTTGGTGGTAAGTGAGCAACCTGCTCTCGCGGTTACCCCCAGATGGCCACTGACAAGCTTACCGAAGTTGCGGTGAGAAAAGCGAAGCCCGGCGTGCGTCCAATTCGCATGTCCGACGGGGGCGGAATGTTCCTCGCGCTGCAGCCGACGGGTGGCAAGTGGTGGCGCTTGAAGTATCGGTTTGGCGGCAAGGAAAAGCTGCTCAGCTTGGGCACCTACCCTGAAGTCAGCCTCAGCGAAGCGCGCGAGCGGCGCGCGGCGGCTCGCAAGCTGTTAGGTCACGGCGTTGACCCGAGCGCCGCTCGAAAGTCACTGAAAGGCTCGCGTGGCGACGTCGTCGCGGAGAGCTTCGAGGCGGTGGCGCGGGAGTT
>JADGRJ010000110.1 GCA_017881025.1 Rhizobacter sp.
CGAGCCGCTCGCCGCGCTTCCGGCTGGTATGGTCACGCGCGAGTCCGACATGGCGACGATCCGATGACTGCGCGCAAGAAGGCTCCGGCCGTCCGGCCGGTGGCGCGGTTTCGCCTGCGCGTCACGGCCGGCGACGCCATCTTCGTCGGCCCGGGCAAGATTTCGCTGCTCGAGGCGATCCGCGACACGCGCTCGATCACCGCCGCGGCGAAGTCGATCGGCATGTCGTACCGGCGCGCCTGGATCCTGGTCGACGAGCTGAACCGTTCGCTGGCAAGCGCCGCGGTGACGTCGGCCACCGGCGGCGAGCACGGCGGTGGCAGCACCCTCACCGCCCTCGGCCACGAGCTGGTCGGCGTCTATCGCCGCATCGAGGCGACCGCGACGCGCGCCTGCGCGAAGGACCTCGAGCGCCTGCTCGCGCTCGTCGCGGACCCGGCCGCGCCTACTAGCTCGGCACGCCGACGATCACGCTCGAAGCCTTGAAGACGGCGAGCGCCGGCCGCCCCGGCGCGAGGCCGAGCGATCGCGCGCTCGCCTGCGTGACGATGGCGACGATCCTGAGCCCGCCGACGTCGATCTCGACCTCGGCGTTGACCGCGCCCGCCTGCACGCTCGCGATCGTCCCGGCGAGCTGGTTGCGCGCCGACAGCAGCGCCGTCCCGGTGTCGGCGACGACGACCACCGACGATGCCTTGACGAGCGCGAACGCCGGCACGCCGACGGCGAGGCCGAGCCGCGCCGTGCTCGCGTGAGTGACGACGGCGACGATCCGCTGGCCGCCGGCGACAGTGAGCTCGACCTCGTCGTTGACGGCGCCGGGAACGACCGCGCTGACGCTGCCGACGAGCTGGTTGCGGGCGCTGGTCTTCATCGCGTGGTCCTCGAGAAACTGCGTCGGCGACGCGACCGCCCTGCCGCCGTCGATGTGGACGATGTCGTCGGCGAAGGCGTCGACGTCGGCCGGGTCGTGGGTGATGAGCAGGATCGGCAGCGCGAGACGCGCCTGCAGCTCGGCGAGCTCGGCGCGCAGGCGATTGCGCAAGGGCTCGTCGAGGGCGGCGAAAGGCTCGTCGAGCAGGAGCGCGCGCGGCGCGGCCGCGAGGGCGCGCGCGAGTGCGACGCGCTGCCGCTGGCCGCCCGAGAGCTGGTCGGGAAACCTCGACGCGACCGCGCGCAGCTCGAGGGCGTCGAGCCAGCGCTCGACCGCCGCGCCGCCGGCGTCGGCGCGCGGATTGCGCCAGCCGGCCGCGAGGCCGAAGGCGATGTTCTGGCGCGCCGTCAGGTGCGGGAACAGCGCGTAGTCCTGGAACAGGTAGCCGCAGTCGCGGCGCGGCGCCGGCGTGTCGATGCCGTGTTCGGCATCGAAGAGCGTCGCGCCGGCGACGCGGACATGGCCGGCATCCGGGCGCAGCAGGCCCGCGATCGCCTTCAGCGTCAGCGTCTTGCCGGCGCCCGACGGGCCGAAGAGCACGAGCCTGTCGGCCTCGCTGCGGAAGGCGACGTCGAGCTCGAAGCGCTGCGCGCCCGCGCCGATCGTCCTGCGGACCGCGACGTCCCACTTCATGGGCGGCCCGGGATTCGCAGCGGCGCGAGCCGGCCGGCGAGGAGGAGCACCGCGACGCAGGTGAGCGACGTCATCAGGACGAGCACGTTGGCGAGCTCGTCCTGGCCGGCCTGAACCGCCTCGTAGACGGCGATCGAGAGCGTCTGCGTCTTGCCCGGAATGCTGCCGGCGACCATCAGCGTCGCGCCGAACTCGCCGAGCGCGCGCGCGAACGCGAGCAGGACGCCCGCGAGGATGCCGCGCCACGCCAGCGGCAGCGTAACGCGAAAGAAGATCGCCGCGGCGCCGAGACCGAGCACGCTCGCCGCTTCCTCGTACTGCGCGTCGACCGCCTCGAAGGCAGCGCGCGCCGACTTGCAGACGAAGGGAAAGCCGACGATCGCGGCGGCGATCACGGCGCCCTGCCAGGTGAAGATCAGGTGGATGTCGAAGCGCTCGAGCCAGGCGCCGAGCGCGCCGCGGCGGCCGACGAGGACGAGCAGGTAGTAGCCGAGCACGGTCGGCGGCAGCACCATCGGCAGCAGCAGGACCGAATCGACGAGCTCGCGGCCGGGGAAGCGCAGGCGCGCGAGTGCGAAGCCGACGGCGACGCCGAGGACGAGGTCGATCGCCGTCGCCCACAAGGCGACCTTCAGCGACAGCGCGAGCGCGATCCAGGCCGCGGTCACGGCGCGGGCGGGGCGAAGCCGTGGCGGCGCAGCGTCGCCTGTCCGGCCGGCGACCGCACGAAGGCGATGAACTCCATCGCCTCGGCGGCATGAGCGCTGGCGGCGACGGCGGCGATCGGATAGCGCACCGGCGTGGCGATCGGCACGGTGAAAGCGAGCCTGACCTTGTCGGGCATCAGCGCCGCGTCGGTGGCGTAGACGAAGCCGGCGTCGACCTCGCCGCGGGCGACGTAGTCGAGCGCCTGGCGCACCGACTGCGCGCCGATCGTCTTCGCTTCGAGCACGGACCACAGGCGCGCCTTCTCGAGCGCGTCTTTCGCGTAGCGGCCGGCCGGAACGCTCGCCGGAACGCCGATCGCGATGCGGCGGACGCTCGGCGCGGCGAGATCCGCGAGCGACTTCGGCGCCGCCGCGGCATCGCGCGGCACGACGACGACGAGCGTGTTGGCGGCGAAGTCGGCGCGGCTGGCGCGGCCGACGAGGTGGCGGCGCTCGGCCTGGTCCATCGTCTCGGCGTCGGCGCTGGCGAAGACGTCGACCGGCGCGCCCTGGACGATCTGCTGCAGGAGGCCGCCCGAGGCGGCGAAGTTGAAGCGCACTTTCGTGTCGGGATGGGCAGCCTCGAATGCCGAGCCGATCTCGGCGAACGCGTTGCCGAGGCTCCCCGCCGCCGAGACGATCAGCTCGCCGGCGGCGGCGCTGCCGCTCGCCGCGAGGAACGCAAGAGCGACGGCGAGGCCGCGCAGACGCTGGCGTGGCGCGCGCGAAGCGGGCGGCGAGGTAACGCTCGGTCGCGAGCGGCGGGAAGCGCAATGCACGGCCGACTATAACGGGGCGACTGCGCCGCCTGCCCCGCGGCGATCGCGGCGAAGGCGCCTCGCGTCGGCGGGTGCTTCAAGGCGTCTCGGGTCGGTCGCGCTCGACGAGCGTGAGGTACTCGGCGAGCTTGCCGCCGGCGAGCGGCTTGACCATCACGCGCAGGAGGTTGGTCTTGCGACCCATCGTCACGGGCCCGCGCTCGCGAACCTGCGTGTACCCGCAGCGACGCCAGAAGCGCTCCGCCTTGGCGCTGCCCTGAACGACGCCGAGGCGAATCCAGCGCGCGCCTTGATCGACCATCCAGCGCTCGAGCCGGCCGTACAGCGCCGGCGCGACACCGGTCCCGTGCAGCGCGGAGGCGACGATGAAGAGGCCGATGTGCCAGACGTGCTCGGCGATGAAATCGCCGACGACTGTCGCGACGCCGACCAGCGCGCCGTCGCGGTCGAAGAAGCCGAGCCGCGACATCCGCCGGTATGGCATGCCGGCCGGCGGCAGGTCTGCGAACTCGTTCTGCGCCTCGTCGGGGCGCGGGCCCTCGCCGTGGACGGTCCAGAAGTACTCCGGGTTGCGCTCGAAGAAGCGCTGCACCTCGGCGACGTCGCCGGCGCCGAGCTCGCGCAGGCGATGGCCGTCGTCGTCTGCCGTCACCATCGCCCTTCTCGCCGCGACGAAGCTCAGCGCTGGCGCGGATCGAGCGCGTCGCGCAAGCCGTCGCCGAGCAGGTTGAACGAGAGCACGAGGAAGAAGATCGCCAGGCCCGGCCAGATCGCCATCCACGGCGCGTTGTCGACGTAGTTCTTGGCGGTGTTGAGCATGCTGCCCCAGCTCGGCGCCGGCGGCTGCTGGCCGAGGCCGAGGAACGACAGGCTCGCCTCGGCGATGATCGCCGCCGCGATCGCCAGCGTCGCCTGCACGATCACCGGCGCGAGGATGTTCGGCAGCACGTGGCGCCAGGCGATCCTGAGCGGCGAATTGCCGAGCGCGCGTGCCGCCTCGATGTATTCCTCGATCTTGACGTTGATGACCTGGGCGCGCGTCAGGCGGACGAAGATCGGCGTCGCCGAGACGCCGATGGCGATCATCGCGTTGGTGAGGTTGGGGCCGAGGAAGGCGGCGAGCGCGATCGCCAGGATCAGGAACGGGCAGGCGAGGAAGGCGTCGGTCAGGCGCGAGATGATCGCGTCGACGAAGCCGCCGACGAAGCCCGCCGTCATGCCGATCGGCACGCCGAGCGCGACCGCGATCGAGACCGCGACGACGCCGGCGAGCAGCGATGCGCGCGTCCCCCAGACGATGCGCGACAGGACGTCGCGGCCGATGTCGTCGGTGCCGAACCAGTGCGCCGCCGACGGCGCCTGGCGGATCGCGCTCCAGCTCGTCTCGATCGGATCGAACGGCGCGAGCCAGGGCGCGAACAGCGCCGCGACGACGAACCCGACAACGACGACGAGGCCGATCATCGCGCCGCGCCGGCGCCTGAGCTTTCTCCACACCGGCCGCCACGCGCCGGCCGGCGGCACACGCGCGCCGACATCGGCGGCGGCGGTCGCGGTCGCGGTGGCGGTGGCGAGAACGGCAGTCATGGTCGTGCTCAGCCGCGCAGCTTCGGGTTGGCCGCGAAGTAGGCGATGTCGGCGAGCAGGTTGAGGGCGATGTACGCGCTCGCCGTGACGAGGACGACGCCCTGAACGACGGCGTAGTCGCGGTTGAAGACCGAGTCGACGATGAGCTTGCCGAAGCCCGGGATCGTGAATACCTGCTCGGTGAGGACGGCGCCCGAGAGCAGCGTGCCGAACTCGAGCGCGCCGAGCGTGATGATCGGCGTCAGCGCGTTGCGCAGGCTGTGTTTCAGCACGACGACGCGCTCGCTCAGCCCCTTGGCGCGCGCGGTGCGAACGTAGTCGGCGTTGAGCACCTGCAGCATCGCGCTCCGCGTGTGGCGCATCAGCACGGCGGCGATCGCGTTGCCGAGCACGAACGCCGGCATGATCATCGCCGCCAGGTTCTCGCGCAGGTTCTCGAACGGGCTGACGTAGCCCGACGCCGGCAGCCAGCCGAGTTGCACCGAGAAGAGCAGGATCATCAGGATGCCGAGCCAGAAGTTCGGCGTCGACAGGCCCCAGAGCGCGAACGCGTTGGCGCCGACGTCCCACGCCGTGCCGCGCCCGACCGCGGAGATGATGCCGGCCGGGATGCCGATCACGAGCGCGATCGCCATCGCCAGCACCGCGAGCTCGATCGTCACCGGCAGCTTCTGGACGATGAGGTCGAGCACCGGCTGCTGCGTCCGCACCGATTCGCCGAGGTCGCCGCGCAGCACGCCGCCGACCCAGTAGCCGTAGCGCACCGGCAGCGGATCGTCGAGGTGCAGCTTCTGGTGCAGGTAGGCGACGACGCTCGCATCGCGCTCCTCGCCCGCCAGGATCACCGCCGGATCGCCGGGCAGCAGCTGCTGCAGGCCGAAGATCAGCATCGAGACGAAGACGAGCGTCGGCAAGATCGTCGCGATGCGCTTGACGAGGAACTCGATCATGTTCGGCTGATCGCAGGTGGTGACTTGGAGTCGTTGAGTTCGCCGTGGGCGTGGAGCCTGACGCGTGTACCGAGCGCGCCAAGCCGCGGGCGGGTGGCCGGTGGTTGCTTCACTGCGGCGGTCACCGCAAGGTATTGGTACTCGCTGACGAACACGAACTCACGGCGCCATCTTCAAGCCCGTCACCCGCATCAACCCGTCCGGAACGCTGCGCAACCCGCTCAGCTTCGCGCTGTGCGCCCACAGCCAGTTGCGGTGATAGAGGTAGATGATCGGCCGATCCTTGAGAACGCGCGAAGCGATTTGCTCGAAGGTCTTCTTGCGCTCGGCCGGATCACGCTGGCTGCGCGAGGCGTTGAGCAGCTCGTCGATCTCGGCGACGCAGTAGCCGGCGTAGTTGAGCGGCTGCTTGCAGGCGTCGAAGCTGTAGAGATTGCCGTCGGGGTCGGCGCGGCCGCTCCAGGCGAGGACGTAGGCCTCGAAGTCGCCCTTGTCGGCCATGTTGAGCGAGGTCGCGAACTCGGTCGACTGGATCTTGACGTTGAAGCCCGCCTCGCGCGTCATCGCCTGCACCACGAGCGCCAGGCGCTGCGCGTCGGACGTGGTCGGCGTGACCAGCGTGAAGCTCGGGTTCGGCACGCCGGCTTCCTTGAGCAGCGCCTTGGCGCGGGCGATGTCGCGCTTGGGCACCGGAACGTTCTTCGCGTAGAACGAGTTGCTCGGCGCGACCCACTGGTTGCCGATCGTCGCCTCGTTGTCCATCACCACCTGGACGATGCCGGCGCGGTCGAGCGCGAGCTCGAACGCCTCGCGCACCTTGGCGTCCTTGCCGAGCGGGTTCTTCTGCGCCTGCTCGCTTTTGCCGACGTTGATCGTGATGCCCTGGTAGCCGATCTCGGTGATGCGCGCGACCTTCAGGTTCTTGTCTTTCTTCAGGCCCTCGATGTCCGACGGCGCGACGCGCTCGATGACGTCGAACTGGCCCGAGCGCAGGTTCGCCAGGCGCACCGTCGCGTCGACGATCGGCGTGTAGACGACCTTGTCGAAGTGGACGTCGGCCTTGTTCCAGTACGCCGGATGCCGCTCGAGGACGATGCGGTCCTGGGCGACCCGCTCGCTGAACTTGAACGGGCCCGAGCACACCGGCTTGGCGCCGAAGTTGGCACCCTCGGCCTTCGCCGCCTTGGGCGAGACCATCATGCCGGCGCGATCGGCGAGCGCGGCCAGGATCGGCGTGAACGGCGCCGACAGGTTGAGCTTGACCGTCGCCGGGTCGACGACGTCGACGCTCGCCACCGGCCGCAGCTCGCCGCTCCGGTTCGAGCCGGCCATCGTCTTGTGGCGCTCGATGTTGAACTTCACCGCCGCCGCGTCGAGCTTCTCGCCGTCGTGGAAGGTGACGTCGGTGCGCAGCTTGATCGTCAGCGTCTTGCTGTCGGCCGACCACTCGTAGCCGGTCGCGAGCTGCGGCACGATCTGCAGCTTCTCGTCGATGTCGAACAGCTTGTCGCAGAGCGCCGCGAAGACGATCCGGCCGACGAAGGTGCGCGCCAGCGTCGGATCGAGCACGTCGGGGTCCTCGGCGAGGCCGACGCGCAAGGTCTGCGACTGGGTCGCATGCGAGGCCAGTGCGAGCACGGCGACGGCGAGGCAACGGGGAAACAGGCTCATCGGAATACCTCCGGACGGTCGATGCAGGAAGACGGTGCGCTCATCGTGCAAGGCTCGGGCCACCGCGGCCCTCGCGATCGGCGGCGAAGGCCTCGATGCGGCGCTCGATCTCGTCGCGCTGGAGAACGCCGACGGGGTCGCGGCGGCCCGCCAGGCAGGCGACGAACGGCTGGAAGCGCTCGAGGCTCTTCCGCTGCAGGCGGCGCAGCTCGGCGACCGGCTCTTCGTGGTCGTCGACGCGCAAGTCGAGACGCGCGTGGTCCTCGTCGCCGTGGATTCGCAGCGCCGCCGCCTGCTTGCCGCGCTTGTCGCCGCCCGCCGCCTCGCCGGCCGCCATCGCCGCGACGAGCCGCTCGTCGAGCGGCCGACCGGCACTGGCGACGAACGCCGCCGCGGTCGCGTCGAGCACGTCGGGGCCGGCGAGCATGTTGCCGGCGACGCTGAAATCGTCGTGCACCCGGTGGCCGCACCAGTCGATGCACTGCGCGCCGGTGTAGGCGGCACCACGCCCGCTCGCGCCGATCAGATGCAGCTGGCGCTGGGCCCGGCCCTCGTCGGCGTCGGTGAGACGGGCGATCACCTCATCCGCGGCGACGCCCTCGGCGAGCAGGCCGATGCCGGCCGGCCCGTAGAGCGGATTCATCAGCGCCTGCGTCGACAGCGCGCCGACCGCGCGCCGCGTGTGCACGCAGAGCGCGCCGACGGCGAAGAAGCGGCTGGCGATGGCGACGCCGAGGCTGCCGTCGCGATCGCGGGCGATGATCGACCAGGTCATGGCGGCGCCGGGTCGGGCGGGAACGCGGCGTCGAGGGCGACGACGAACTTGCGGATGTTGGTGAGCGTGAACAGCGCGTAGAAGAATTCCTCGCCGAGGCGCTTCTGCGCCTGACCGGCCGCCTTGCTCTGGTCGACGGCCTTGCCGATCACCTGTTCGACGACGTCCTCGGCCTGCTTCGCCGTGTACGGCAGCGCGTCCTTGCTGACCTGCGCGACCCAGCTGGCGAGCTCGGGATCGTCGAGCCGGCGCGGGATGCCGCGCAGGCCCTTGTGAACATAGAGGTTGCGGATCTTCTTCATCAGGTCGGCCTTGAGGACGGCCTCGGCGGCGATCGGCCCGCCGCGCTCGGGGCCGAAGCGGGCGCGCAGGCTCTTCAGCAGCAGGGCCGGGGCCGGGATCGTGAACGGGCCCTTGCGGCGCGCCGACTCCTGCGCGAACCAGCCGGCGAAGCGGGCCTCCACGTAGGTCTCGAATTCGGCGATGAACATCGCCGCGACGCTCCACAGGACGACGACGATGTTCTTGTCGACCTGGCGCCGCATCTGCGCGACCGTTCCGCCGTACTTGCCGGTGGGCGCGCCCTGGCGCCGGCTCTTCGCAGTCGGAAACCACGCCTCCGAGCGGACGTGGCTCAGCACCTCCCACGCCGGCTCGTCCTGCGGCAGGTTCTCGAGCAGCTTGTCCTGCTTGACGAGGCCGTAGACGAGCTCGGTCGTCCAGAGGAACCGATTGAGCTCGGTCTGGCGCTGCGTGAACACCTCGAGCGGCGAGCGCGCGCGGAGCTTCCGTGCCATGTCCATCGACCTAGGCCGACGCCGGCGCCAGTTGCCGCTCGAGCAGGCGCGCGACGTGCAGCGCCTCGCGCGCCGCGCCGTGAGCGATCTGCTGGCGGCAGCTCGTGCCGTCGGCGACGACGATCGCGTCGGGCGAGCGGCGGATCGCCGGCAGCAGGCTCGCCTCGGCCATCGCCATCGAGACGGCGTGGTGCCTGGCCTCGTAGCCGAAGCTGCCGGCCATGCCGCAGCACGAGGTCTCGACCAGCTCGGGGTCGGCACCGGGGATCAGGCGGAGCACCTCGAGGATGGGCGCGACCGCGGCGAACGCCTTCTGGTGGCAGTGGCCGTGCAGCAGGATAGGCGCCGCCACCGGCGTGAAGGCGACGTCGAAGCGGCCGGCCTTGGCCTCGCGGGCGATGAACTCCTCGAACAGCAGCGCGTGCTGCGCGACGGTGACCGCCTTCGCGCCGAAGCGCATCGCCAGCGCCTCGTCGCGCAGCGTCAGCAGGCACGACGGCTCGAGGCCGACGATCGCGACGCCGGCGGCGGCGAACGGCAGCAGCGCATCGACGAGCGCGCCGAGACGCTCGCGCGCTTCGTCGACGCGGCCGCTGGCGAGAAAGGTGCGGCCGCAGCAGTGGTGGCCGCCCGACTTCTCGAGCGTGTGCAGGGTATAGCCGGCGGCCTTCAGCACCCGCGCCGCGGCGATCGCGTTCTCGCTTTCGAAGATGCCGTTGAAGGTGTCGACGAAGAGGACGGCGGCCTTGGCGCCGGCCTGCGCGGCGGCGATCGTCGCCTCGGCACTGGCGAAGTCGTCGCGATCGCGAACGCGCCAGAAGGTGTCGCTGCGCCAGGTCGGGAGCTTGCGCTGTGCGGCGATGCCGAGCAGGCGCTCGCCGAGCAGCGCCGCGCCGGGGATCCAGTTGCGCAGGTTGGCGAGCCAGGCGACGCGGCTCACGGCATGCGCGTAGTCGGGCAGGCTCGCCACCAGCCGGTCCTTGAGCGAGTGGCCGTGCCGCTTCGTGTAGTGAGCGAGGAACTCGATCTTCATCCGCGCCATGTCGACACCGGTCGGACACTCGCGCTTGCAGCCCTTGCACGAGACGCAGAGGTCGAGAGCGGATTTCACGGCTTCGCTCGTGAAACCGCTCTCGATGTCTCGAGCGACAGGGCTGCTCCCTCCCCCGGCCCCTCCCTCCGCGAGGGAGGGTAGTTGTCCCGAGAGCGCGAGCCTTAGCGTATTCGCTCGACCGCGCGTGACGTGCTGCTCGTCGCGGGTGGCGCGAAAGCTCGGGCACATCGTGCCGGCGTCGAACTTGCGGCAGTGGCCGTTGTTGTTGCACATCTCGACCGCCTTGGCGAAGCCGCCGGTCGAGTCGCCGCCCGTTCCCGGCGCCGTGATCGCTTCGGTTCGCGGATCGTTCTGCACGTCCCACGCCGACCAGTCGAGCACCGGCACGAGGCGAATGGTCCGGTACGGCGCGGGCGCCCCGGGTGGCGGATAGCGGAACAGCACGCCGTCGTCCATCTTCGGCGGGTCGATGATCTTGCCCGGATTGAAGAGGCCGGTCGGATCGAGCACGTCCTTGATCGAGCGGAACGCGTCGTTGAGGAGCGGCCCGAACTGCCACTCGATCCACTCGCCACGGCAGAGGCCATCGCCGTGCTCGCCGCTGAACGCGCCCTTGTAGGTGCGCACCAGCGCCGACGCTTCCTCGGCGATCTCGCGCATCTTCGCCGCGCCGTCCTTGCGCATGTCGAGGATCGGCCGCACGTGCAGCGTGCCGACCGAGGCGTGCGCGTACCAGGTGCCGCGCGTGCCGTGACGCGCGAACACCTCGGTCAGCGCGTCGGTGTAGTCGGCGAGGTGCTCGAGCGGCACGGCGCAGTCCTCGATGAAGCTCACGGGCTTGCCGTCGCCCTTCAGGCTCATCATGATGTTGAGGCCGGCCTTGCGGACTTCCCAGAGATTCTTCTGCGCGGAATCGTCGGCCATCTCGACGACGCTGCCCGGCAGCCGGAGGTCGCCCATCAGCTCGACCAGCCCGCGCAGGCGAGCCAGCAGCGCCGGCTTCGCATCGCCGAAACAAGCGAACTCGACGAGCAGGATCGCCGCCGGCTCGCCGCGCAGCGCCGTCTCCATCGTCGCCTTGAACGCGGGGTTGGCGAGCGCCAGGTCGATCATCGTCCGGTCGACCAGCTCGACCGCCGTCGGGCCGAGCGTGACGATGTGCTGCGCCGCCGCCATCGCCGCATGGAAGGTCGGGAAGTTGACGACGCCGAGCACCTTCGCGCCCGGCAGCGGCGCGAGCTTGAGCGTCAGCGTTCGCGACCAGGCGAGCGTGCCTTCGGCGCCGACGAGCAGGTGCGCGAGGTTGACGCTGCCGTCGTCGTTGTAGGGCTTTTCGCTCTGCGGATGGAAGATGTCGAGGTTGTAGCCGGCGACGCGGCGCAACACCTTCGGCCAGCGCGTCTCGATGTCGCCACGGTGGCGCAGCGCGAGGTCGCGGACGAAGGCGC
Organism: Rhizobacter sp.; assembly: GCA_017881025.1. Taxonomy (GTDB): domain Bacteria; phylum Pseudomonadota; class Gammaproteobacteria; order Burkholderiales; family Burkholderiaceae_C; genus Schlegelella_A. The sequence goes on from JADGRJ010000110.1 coordinate 11,336, forward strand.
CGATCGCCGCGGCGCGTCCCGTCGCCTGCGCGAGCGGCCCGAACGACACGGCGGCGCCATCGGCGAGCAGCGTGTCGATGCCGAGCACGTTGTGGACCATGTTGCCGTAGGCGATCGAGCGCGACCCGCACGAGTTGTTGCCGGCCATGCCGCCGATCGTCGCCTGCGCGCTGGTCGAGACGTCGACCGGGAACCAGAGGCCGAGCGGCTTAAGCTGCGCGTTGAGGTGGTCGAGGACGAGCCCCGGCTCGACCGTCGCGACGCGGCGCTCGGCATCGACGGTGATCACCTGGCGCAGGTGCTTGGTCGTGTCGATGACCAGCGCCGCGCCCGTCGTCTGGCCGCACTGGCTCGTGCCGGCGCCGCGCGGCAGCACCGGCACCGCGAGCTCGCGCGCGATCTCGAGGGCGACGCTGACGTCGCGGTCGCTCTTCGGCACGAGCACGCCGACCGGCATGATCTGGTAGATCGACGCGTCGGTCGCGTACCGGCCGCGCGACGCGGCGTCGAAGCGGACCTCGCCTTCGGTCTCGTCGCGCAGTCGCCGGGCGAGCGCGACCGCGACCTCGTTCGCCGGCAGCCGCGTTCCCTTCGGCGCCGCGGCGGTGGCGGCGAGGTGCTCGGGGCGATCGATCAGCATCGCGGGGTCATCCTCGTGCCGATTCTTGCACCCGTCGGCCGCGGCGACGCCACGCGCCGGCTAGGACAAACGCCGTACGGAGAGCGGGGGGCCGGGTGCAAGAATGGTGTCGCCACGAAACGCGATCATGCTCGACCTCGACTTCCACCCGTCCGGCCGCCACTTCCTGCAGATCCCCGGCCCCAGCCCGGTCCCGGATCGCATCCTGCGGGCGATGAGCCTGCCGACGATCGACCACCGCGGGCCCGAGTTCGGCGCGCTCGGCAGGAAAGTGCTCGCCGATGTGCGCAAGGTCTTCAAGACGCGCCATCCGGTCGTCATCTATCCGGCGTCGGGAACCGGCGCGTGGGAGGCGGCGCTCGTCAACACGCTGAGCCCGGGCGACGCCGTGCTGATGGTCGAGACCGGCCACTTCGCCGCGCTCTGGCAGAAGATGGCGGCGCGCCTCGGCCTCGCCACCGAGGTGCTCGCCGCCCCCGGCAGCGACGCGCTGCTGCCGCAAGCGCCGCACTGGCGCCGCGGCGTCCAGGCCGACCAGATCGAGGCACGCCTGCGCCGCGACGGCGAGAAGAAGATCAAGGCGGTCTGCGTCGTCCACAACGAGACCTCGACCGGCGCGCTCTCCGACATC
>JADGRJ010000340.1 GCA_017881025.1 Rhizobacter sp.
GCCTTGCGAGCGGCAGTGGTGAACTCGAGATGCACGAACAGGTCGCGCAGCTTCGCCCAGTCGGGCGGCTCGAGCTTCAGCTTCTCGAGTTCCAGCGGGACCGGCAGGTCCTGACGAATGGTGACCAGTTCCTTCGACAGGATTCCATTCGCACCGAATTCCCTGAGCGCGTTGCGCGCGCGCGTCAACTCCACCTCGTCCACGTGGGCGAGGATATTCTCCAGCGGTCCCCAGGCGTTGATGAGCTCGACGGCGCTCTTGTCACCAATTCCCTTGACGCCCGGCACATTGTCGGAGCTGTCGCCCTTGAGGGCGAGAAAATCGACCACGCGGTCGGCGGGAACGCCCAGGCGTTCCGTCACGTTGTCGGTGTCATACCACTTCTCGGTGGTGGCTCCCGGGCGCCCATGCCAGGGGTTCAGTACCCAGACGCCGGGGCGAACGAGCTGCGCAAAGTCCTTGTCGCCCGACACCACCACGACGTTCACGCCGGCGGCCGCAGCTAGACAAGACATCGTCCCGATCACGTCGTCCGCTTCGTAACCCTCGAGCGACAGAATGGGGATCTTGTAAGCCGCAAGCAATTGCTCGACGCGCGTGACGCCTTCGTCGAAGTCAACCTGCTGCTCCGGCTCGAGCCGTTCGCGCGTGGCCTTGTAGGCGGGATACAGCTCGTGACGGAACGACAGTCCCTTGTCGTGCACCCAGCCCAGGTACTCCGGCTGGTGCGTCTGGATGAGCTTGGTGATGAAGTCGTTGGTCCCACGGGCAATCGACGTGTTCTCGCCGCGGCTGCTGCGCAGCGGCTGCGCGCCGAGGGCAAAGAAGGCGCGGTAGATCAGCGCGAAACCGTCGACGAGAAAGAGGCGCGGGGCCTGTGGGCGGGGCATATGCCGAAAGTTGGCCCCCCCCGCGAGGGATTACCAGCCGAAACGATCGCGGCCGCCTGTCCTGAAGGGGTAGGCGGCCGTGGTCCAGTGCGTGGTTCCTTCGACGGGTCGTGCTCAGACTCGCGTGACACTCGAGGCGTGGAGGCCCTTATCGCGGGTGGTCACTTCGAACGCGACGGTCTGGCCCTCGGCGAGCGTCTTGAAGCCGTCCATTTCGATGGCCGAGAAATGGACGAAGACGTCGTCCCCACCGTCCCGTTCGATAAACCCATACCCTTTGGCGTCGTTGAACCACTTCACCTTCCCTGTCAGCATTTCTGCCTCCAGCCCCAGTAGGATCCGTGCGCGTTTCAGCCGGCAGGGCCGCCAGCCCGCTCAATTGTTTTACGACCGTCCGGCTGGCGTGTCAAGCGACGAGGGAGACTCTCACGGAGACCAGAGGAGCACGAAGGACTCCGTGAGAGACAAGCACTACCGACCGACCCGCCGCTGCCACTGCGACTGGAATTCCAGTTCGCTCGCGTTGGTCAGCCGCCAGCGACCAAAGCCGGTCTGGTCGTAGAACACGAGCTGGATATTGAGGCCTCGGTACTCCCACACCTGCTGGCGGCCACGGTCGCCCACGGTCGACATGCCCTGGTCGTAGACCTGGGCCGGTTCGCCAAGACCGAGGTACACCTTGCCCCGGTCGGTCCTCCATCCGGGCACTCCCTCTTCCTTGTAGCGGGCGGTCGCGACCAGCAAGCGCCCAAAGTAGTCAAGCAGGTCCTCGTTGACCGACGTCAACGGAGTGCTGTCAGTGGCCCTCACGAAGGCGGCCCACGCCCCTGGACGCGCCTCTGGCGTGGTATCGGCCAGTGTCTTCAATCGCCAGGGCGAGGCAAACCACCGCAGGTAGGCAAGCATCTCCTCGAACTTCGCCACCGGCAGTTCCTCGCCAAACGCCACGAACACCGGTGCAATCACGGTATCGGCGCTGCCGGTGGGCCACATGGAGATCACCGCCACGCCAATGCCCACCCTTGACACCGGTACCGTGACGACGCCACTGAACAGTTCGCCGCGCCGCGGCAATGAAGTGCTGTCGCGCCAGAGCACGCGACCCTCGTCGTTACGGGCAGCGACGGACACGGGAAAGACGTTGCCCTCGCCGTATCCTTCCACGTACAACGCGATGGTCGAATCCCGGCCAAAGACGGCGGTCGCCCGCGGGTTGCTCACCAAGTCGGCAATGGCCGCTCGCGAGCGCCGCGGCGTCACCCGCAGGAAGGGCACCGGGGTGGACAGCGACCGCGAGGCGCCGAGCCGAGGCACCGTAACCAGCATCTCCTGCCTGCTGTTGCGTCCGGTCCCGTCATCGCGGACCGACACGGCGAGTGCATACTGGCCCGGCGCCGCCGTCAGCCCCTGCTGGAACACGATACTTTCGTCGATTCGCTCCGTCTCCTTGAACGACACCACACGCACCGTCTCGTGGGCCTCGATGTCGCGCACCACAACGCCACCCCGTCGCAGCGTCACGCCGACCGTATAGCCGGCAACGAACCGGTCATTGTCCCGCACAAAGGACAGCGACGTGCTGGTGATCGAGAGGCCCACGGAGAGGTTCGTGGAATCGGGTGCCGCGGTGGCGAGATACGACACGGCGCCGACAAACGGCAGCGGTGCGCCTGCCGACAGGAATCCCATCTGGGAATACAGGCGCACGGCGTCAAAATCAGGCCCGGCGTTGCCGGGGCGGGCGGGCGTACCGCCGCCGCCGGCGCGCGGTGCGGGCGCCCCTGCCGGAGGCGTGGCGCGTCCTCCGCAGGCGAGGGTTGCAAGCAGGCACGCGGCAGCGACGCGGCGAAAAGTGGCATCTGCAGTTGGATGAAGCATCGGCATTGTCTTCCCAGTACCCCCGAATCGCGCTCAAGATCACCAACGTTGCTTGCCAGCGACGTGCCTCGCCACTAGGTTCGCCAAGTGGCTCGCGATCCCCTCGTCGGCACGACTGTTGCCGGCTACCTCTTGCTCGACCGTGTTGGAGAAGGTGGCACTGCCACCGTCTACAAAGCCGAGCACGCCGAACATGGTTCCGTTGCGGTAAAGGTACTGCGTGAACGCCTGCGCCAGGACCGGACCGCCGTCGCGCGATTCGTGCGCGAAGCCACTTTTGGCACGCAGGTAATACACCCGAAAGTGGTGCGTACCATCGAAACCGGCCAGTCCGCCGAAGGGCTGCACTACCTGGCCATCGAGTGGGCGCCGGGCGAACTCCTCGAGACGTACGCCAAGCGGAACGCGCCCCTTGCACCCGACGAGGTGGCCACCATCGTGCAGCAGATCGCCGAAGCGGTGAATGCCGCGCATGCCGCGGGCATCGTGCACCGTGACCTGAAGCCGGAGAACCTGATGTACGATGCCGAATCGCGCGGCGTGAAGCTGCTCGACTTCGGCATCGCCACGGCCACCGACATCGCTCCCGACGAACGGCTCACCCGCGCCGGCTTCTTCGTCGGCACGCTGATGTACGTCGCTCCCGAGGCACTGTCGGGCGAAGTCGTGACCCCGGCCGCCGACCAGTACAGCCTGGGGACCATCGCCTACCTGCTGCTGACGGGCGCCCTGCCGTACACGGCCAAGACGCCGCGCGAGATGTTCACGCAGCTGCTCTCACAGCCTCCCTTGCCGCTGAACAAGGCGCGAGCGGGCCTGCAGTACTCACCGGCCGTCGAACAAGTGGTGATGAAGTCGCTCGAACGCGCGCCGAAATCGCGGTTCTCCGAGGTCCTGTCATTCTCCGAGGCGCTCGGCAAGGCCCTGCTCGCTCCCGATGCCATGGACGCCGGTGACAGCAACGGCGGATTCTTCGGCAAGATGAAGGGGCTGTTCCG
>JADGRJ010000111.1 GCA_017881025.1 Rhizobacter sp.
ATCCTCGTTGCCGACCGCCTGGTTGAGCGTCGTGCCGATGGTCGCGTCGTAGGTGTTGTTGGTGCCGGGGCCGTAGATCCGCCCGTACTGCACGCAGGGATTGGCGAACTGGGTGGTCGCGAGGGTCGTCGTCCAGGGGTCCGGGTCCACCGGCGCCATCCAGCGCAACGCACCGACCGGCGGCTTGGCGAAGGGGATGCCCTTCCAGGCATAGGTTCCCGTGCCGGCGGAATCATCGACACCCTGGATCCGCCCGAATGTCGTGTCGGCCTGGGTCGGCGGAGGATCGTCACCGCCGCCGCACGCGCTCAGCGCTGCGCACGACGCCACGAGCAGAACCGGACCGAACCGCTGAAGGTAAGCCACTTTGTCGTCTCCTTGAACCGGGTCGGCTTCGTGCCGATCTCGCAGTGATGCACCGGCGTGCAGACGCCGGCTCTGCGGTATTCTAGAAATCCGGACGTGCCGATGCAGTGGCCGAAGCAGGCCAGTTTTGTGACGTTGCGGCGCCATCTGCGCGCGTGGCGATCTGCAGAGATCAGAAAGCACCGGACGGGGATGAAATGATCACGCGAACCAGTTCTTCGGCATGGGTCCGCGGCGTCGTCGAGATGTTCGCGGCCGAGGGCATCGACGTGCCCGCCCTGTTCCGGGACGCCGGACTCGACATCGCCGTCCTTCACGATCCGGCCGGGCGGTTCTCGATCGACGACGTCAGTGCCCTGTGGGAGATGGCGGTGGCCCGCTCGGGCAAGGCAACCCTGGGGTTGTCCCGGGAACTGGCGTTGACCTACGGCAAGCTCGGCGTCGTCGGTCACGCGATGATGGCCTGCCCGACCCTGCTCGCGGCCCTTCAGCAATTGGTCCGCTACATGAACGTCGTCAGCAATGCCGCGACCTTCTCGCTGGCCCCGGACGTCGACGGACACTGGTTCGAGCTCGGCCACCTCGGCGGCGAGCGCCCGGTCCCGAGGCAACGGGTCGAGTTCGGGATGCTGACCATGCTGGGCTTCTGCAGCTGGATCACCGGCCGCGAGCTCCAGGCGCGCGTCGTCTAGTTCGTGTATCCCGCGCCGGACGACCCCACGCCGCATTTCGTGGCGTTCGGCTGCGATGTCCTCTTCGGCCGCGGCGCGAATCGCGCCCTGCTGCGGCAGGACGATCTGGAGTTGCCGTTGTCGGCGCGCGACCCGGAGATGGCGGCGCTCCACGCCCGCCTCGTCGAAGACGAGCTCGAACGACTCGAAGGCGCGCGGACAAGCCATCAGGTGCGGCTCCTTCTCGCGCAGCGGCTGGCGCAGGCCGAGCCGCGTCGCAAGGACATCGCCGACGCGCTGAACATCAGCGAGCGCACCTTTCAGCGCCGCTTGCAGGCCGAGCGTACTTCGTTCCAGCAACTGCTCGACGAGACCCGTCGCGAGCTGGCGCAGCAATACCTGCGTCGCCCCCGCAACTCGCTGCGACACGTGGCCGATCTCCTCGGCTTCGAGGACCAGAGCAACCTGTTCCGCGCGTGCAAGCGCTGGTTCGGAGAGTCGCCCGGAACGTATCGAGCTCGCTTCGGCGTCGTCGCCGAGAAATCCGAACGACCCTGACGCGATTGCGCACGAGCTAGGCTCGCGCTGCTGGAAGTCACTCGACCTCTGTCGCGCTGGTGCGGTGATGCCAGTAGCGGCGCGCCGCGGCGCGCTCGCAAGTGCCGTCGCCCGCGCCGGCAGCGCGCCATTGCCAGGCGCCGCAGGCGGGGCTGGCGACGATCGCGATGCCGCGCTCGCGGTAGCGGTCGAGCACCTCGGCCGCGGGATGGCCGAAGCGGTTGCGGTAGCCGGCCTGGAAAACGGCGATCCGCGGCCGGACCGCGTCGAGGAAGGGCGCGCTCGACGAGGTCTTGCTGCCGTGGTGCGGGACAACGAGGACGTCGCTCCGCAACGCCTCGCCATTCGCGGCGACGAGCGCCTGCTCCTGCTCGCGCTCGATGTCGCCGGTGAGCAGGAGGCTGCGACCGCCGCCGGCGACGCGTAGCACGCACGACATCGCATTCGGCTTCAACGTGCGAGCGTAGTCGTCGGCACCGGGATGGAGGATGGCGAAGTCGACGCCGTCCCAGCGCCAGCGCTGGCCGGCGACGCAGCGATGCGGGTCGCGCGCCGCGTCGAGCAGCGGATGGCCATCCTCGAGCGAGCTCGCCAGCGATCCGACGTCGATCGCGCCTAGCAGCGTTCGCGCGCCGCCGACGTGATCGCTGTCGCGGTGGCTGAGGACGAGCAGGTCGAGATGGCGCTCGCCTCGGCTGCGCAGGAGCGGCACGAGGACGCGCTGGCCGGCGTCGCTCTCGCGCGAGTACTGCGGTCCGCTGTCGAACAGCAAGGCGTGATGGCGCGTGCGGACCAGCACCGCAGTGCCCTGGCCGATGTCGGCGGCGACGACGTCGAAGCTGCCTTCGGCCGGACGCGACACGGGCGGGACGAGCAACGCGAGCGCGAGCGGAACGGCGACGAGCCTGGCGCGCCATGGCAGCGGCAGGACGACGAGCACCGCGGCGAGAAGCCCCGCGAGCTGCGCCCACCACGGCGCGACGGCGACCGTCCAGACCGCCCCGGGCAGCGCGGCGAGGCGAACCAGCAGCGCGTCGAGCCCCTGCACGATCAGCGCCCCCAGCGACCAGAGCGGCGTCATGGCGATGCCGGCGAGCGCGAGCGGCGTGACGACGAGCGTGACGAGCGGGATCGCCACCAGGTTGGCGAGAAATCCGACCAGCGACACCTGCTGGAAGAAGACCAGCGTCAGCGGCGTCAGGCCCAGCGTCGCGATCACCTGCGTGCGCAGCCCGCCACGAACGCTCGCGGCGAAGCGCGCCGGCCAGGCGCGCCAGCCGACGACCGAATCGGTCGTCGCTTCGCGCGGCGCGCTCGTCGCCGTCGGCGACGCCATCAGCAGGCCGACCGCCATGAAAGAGAGCCAGAAACCCGGCTGGGTCAACGCCCACGGATCGAAGACCGTGACGACGAACGCGGCGGTGAGCAGGACGAGCGCCCACGGCCAGCGCAGCCCGCCCGCCCGCAGCAGCGTCACCGTCGCGAGCATCCACACCGTTCGCTGCGACGGCACGCCCCAGCCGGCGAAGAAGGCGTACGCGATCGCCGCGAAGAGGCCGCCCCAACGCGCGGCGCTCGGTGCCGGGAACCACCGCATCGCCCGCGTGCTGCGTCGCCACGCCGCGCCGATCAGCGTTCCGGCGAGCCAGGCGAACATCGTCACGTGCAGGCCGCTGATCGACATCAGGTGGGCGACGCCGGTGTTGCGGAACAGGTCCCAGTCGTCGCGCTCGATCGCGCCCTGGTCGCCGATGGCGAGCGCCGCCAGGACGCCGGCGGCGCGCCGGTCGGCGACGTGCGTGTAGATCGCATCGCGAACGCGCTGGCGCAGCCGCTCGACCGGATGGCCGGCGCTGGCGTCGAGCAGCGTCGCCGGCGCGTCGCGCACGTAGCCGGTGGCGCGAACGCCCTGCTCCAGGAGGGCGAGCTCGTAGTCGAAGCCGTGCGGGTTGAGGTTGCCGTGGGGCTGGCGCAAGCGCACCGTGAAGCGCCAGCGCTGGCCGGCGCGAAGCGCCAGGCGCGGCTGGACGAGCGCGGCGTCCTCGTGGAATCCGGCGTACCAGCCGAGCGCGAGCAGGCTCGGCACGCCGGCGGGCGCGGCGCCCTCGTCGACCGTGAAGCGAAAGCGCAGCCCGCTCGGACCTTGCTGCGGCAGGCTGGCGACGACGCCGGTGACGACGATGTCGCGGCCCTCGAGCCCAGCCGGCAGCGTCTCGGCAAGGCGCAGCGAGGCCTGCCAGCCGGACACCGCGAAGCCGCCCGCCAGCGCGGCGACGACGACGAGTGGAAAGGCGCGTCGTGTCAGCGCACCGGCCAGGACGGCGACGGCGGCGGCCGACGCGATCGCGACGTACGCCGCCAGCGGCCAGAGCTCGCGCTCATGCAGCTGCAGCGCAACGCCGCCCAGCCACGCCAGCGGCAGCGCCACCAGCCGACCGCCGATGCCGGGTGCTGCCATCTAATCCTCTGAACCAGTGGACTTGGAGTGTAGGATTTGCCTCCGTCGCGCCCCGCGAGAAGCCTCATGTCCTCGATCTACGACCGCCTCACCGACCTCGACATCTCCCTGCCGCCGCTGGCGATCCCGGCCGGCGCCTACGTTCCCTTCGTCCGCACCGGCAACCTCGTCTTCCTCTCGGGCCACATCGCCAAGCGCGACGGCAAGGTCTGGGTCGGCCAGCTCGGCCGCGACATGACCACCGCGACCGGCAAGAAGGCGGCGCGCGCCGTCGCCATCGACCTGCTCGGCACGCTGCACGCCGCCGTCGGCGACCTCGACAAGGTCGAGCGCATCCTGCGCATCACGAGCCTCGTCAACAGTGCCCCCGATTTCATCGAGCACCACCTGGTGACCAACGGCTGCTCGGAGCTGTTCGGCGAGGTCTTCGCCGAGAAGGGCGCGCACGCGCGCAGCGCCTACGGCGTCGCCCAGTTGCCGCTCGGCGCCTGCGTCGAGATCGAGCTGATCGCCCAGGCCGCCGAATGATGCCCTGGCGGGCGCGGTCGGCGCTCCGCGACGGCGCCTCGAACGCGGCGTCGTTCGCCTTCGTCGCCGTCGCTTCGTTCGGCGCCGTCGTCGCCGCCCTCGTCTCGCAGCATGCGTTCGGGATGCAGCCGTGCCCCTGGTGCGTGCTGCAGCGACTGATCTTCGTCGCGATCGGCGCCTTCGCGCTGCTCGGACTTGTCTGGCGCGGGGCCGCCGGCAGCCGCGTCGCCGCGAGCTTCGCCCTCCTCCTCGCCATCGCCGGCGTCGCGACCGCGTTCTGGCATTACTTCGTCGCCACGAAGTCGGCGTCGTGCAACCTCACCCTCGCCGACCGCGTCGTCGGCGCGACCCAGCTCGACCGGCTCCTCCCCGACGTCTTCGAGGCGCGTGTGAGCTGTGCCGACGGCGCGGTGGACCTGTTCGGCGTTCCCTACCCGATGTGGGCCGCGTTCGCTTTCGTCGTCTGTGCCATCGCGCTGCTGCGCATCCTGCGCGCGAGCGTCTGAGGAATCCGGAGCCGGGGGTGCCGCCGTGTCCCTCGACGCCGACGCCGTTCCCCGCTGCACCCGGTGCACACGGCGACGACGCTTCGCTGCGCGACGGCGCGCTGACGATGACCGACGGCCCGTTCGCCGAGACCAAGGAGCAGCTCGCCGGCTTCTACCTGATCGACGCCGCCGATCTCGACGAGGCGGTGACGCTGGCGGCGCGGATCCCGCCGGTTCGCGCCGACAGCGTCGAGGTCAGGCCGGTGCGCGAGCTCGACCCGAGCCGCTGAGACGAAGCGCTCAGGTCGCGTCGGCGGCGACGACGCGGGTCGCCTTCGGGACCCTGTCCTGGCGCCGGCCCTTCCTCGCGCGCCGGCCGCCGTAGGGCTCGAGCGCGGCGCCGCGCAGGACTTCGTCGCGGGCCTTGCCGCCGCGGCCGCTGCCTTCGACGCGCAGCGCCGACACGAACACGGCGACGCTGACGACGGCGTCCTTCGCGTCGAGATCGACGAGCGTCAGGCCGCGGCCGCCGTTGCCCTGGAGCTTGAGCTCGTCGAGGGCAAAGACGAGCAGTCGCCCCGAGAGCGTGAGGCAGGCGACGCGGGCTGCGTCGGCGCCTACGATCGCCGGCGGCAACGGCTTCTCCTCGCCCTCGAGGGCGAGGAACGCCTTGCCGCCGCGCTGGCGCGAGAGCAGGTCCGACGCGCGCGCGAGCAGGCCGAAGCCGCCGGTGCCGGCGAGCATCAGCACCTCGGACGGCGCGCCGGCGAAGTAGTGCGCCGGCTGCGTGCCGGCCTCGAGGTCGATCAGCGCCGTGACGGACAAGCCGTCGCCGCGCCCGCTCGGCAGGCTCGCGACCGGCACCGAATAGACGCGGCCGTTGCTGCCGAAGACGAGAAGCGCGTCGACGCTGCGGCAGCCGAAGGTACCGTAGAGCGAGTCGCCGGCCTTGAACGCGAGCTGAGCCGCGTCGACCTCGTGGCCTTTCGGCGCCCGAACCCAGCCCTTCATGCTGACGACGACCGTCACCGGCTCGTCGACGACGCGCACCTCGACGACGGCGCGCTTGCCGACCTCGATCAGCGTGCGGCGCTCGTCGCCGTGCGCCTTCGCGTCGGCCTCGATCTCGCGGATCACGGTGCGCTTCAACATCGCCGGGCTGGCGAGGATCTCGTTCAGCTTCGCCGCCTCCGCGCGCAGCTCCTTCAGCTCCTGCTCGATCCGGATCGCCTCGAGCCGCGCCAATTGGCGCAGGCGGATGTCGAGAATGTCGTCGGCCTGGCGCTCGCTCAGCGCGAAGCGCTCGATCAGCGCCGCCTTCGGCTCGTCGGCGGCGCGGATGATCGCGATGACCTGGTCGATGTGGAGGAGGACGAGCTGGCGCCCTTCGAGAATGTGGATCCGGTCGGCGACCTTGCCGAGGCGATGGCGCGAGCGACGCTCGACCGTCCCGAGGCGAAAGCGCACCCACTCGCCGAGCAGCTGCAGGAGGCTCTTCTGCGTCGGCCGGCCGTCGGCGCCGACCATCGTCAGGTTGATCGGCGTCGAGCTCTCGAGGCTGGTGTGCGCGAGCAGCGCGTTGACGAGGTCGGCCTGCGCCACGGTGCGCGACTTCGGCTCGAAGACCAGCCGCACCGACGCTTCCTTGCTCGACTCGTCGCGGACCGCGTCGAGGACAGCGAGCAGGCTCGCCTTCAGCTGCAGCTGCTCGGCGCCGAGCGTCTTCTTGCCGGCGCGCACCTTGGGGTTGGTGAGCTCCTCGATCTCCTCGAGCACCTTCTGCGCGCTCGTTCCCGGCGGGAGCTCGGTGACGACGAGCTGCCACTGGCCGCGCGCGAGGTCCTCGATCTTCCAGCGCGCGCGCACCTTGAGCGAGCCGCGGCCGGTCGCGTAGGCGGCGCGGATGTCCTCGGCCGGGCTGATGATCTGGCCGCCGCCGGGATAGTCGGGGCCGGGCAGGATCCGGGCGAGCGCATCCGCGTCGAGCTTGTCGTCCTTCAGCAGAGCGATCGCCGCCGCCGCGACCTCGCGCAGGTTGTGGCTCGGAATCTCGGTCGCCAGGCCGACGGCGATGCCACTGGCGCCGTTGAGCAGCACGAACGGCAGCCGCGCCGGCAGCAGGCGCGGCTCCTCGGTCGAGCCGTCGTAGTTGGGAATGAACTCGACCGTGCCCTCGTCGATCTCGTCGAGCAGCAGGCGCGCGATCGGCGCGAGGCGCGCTTCGGTGTAGCGCATCGCCGCCGCACCGTCGCCGTCGCGCGAGCCGAAGTTGCCCTGGCCGTCGATCAGCGGGTAGCGCAGCGCGAAGTCCTGCGCCATGCGGACGAGCGCGTCGTACGCCGCCTGGTCGCTGTGCGGATGGAAGCGCCCGAGGACGTCGCCGACGACGCGCGCGCTCTTGACCGCCTTCGGCCCGGCGCCGGTCGTGAAGACCAGGCCCATGCGCGCCATCGCGTAGAGGATGCGGCGCTGCACCGGCTTCTGGCCGTCGGCGACGTCCGGGAGCGCGCGCCCCTTGACGACCGAGAGCGCGTACTCGAGGTAGGCGCGCTCGGCGTATTCGGCAAGCGCCACGACATCGTCGGCCGGAGCCGCGGGCGAGGGATCGAAGAGGTCGGGAGTCACGGGGGGCAAGACGCGAAAGGGGACCGCCGGCGTGTCGGCGGCCGGAACAGGCGGCAGCGAAATTCTCGCCGATGGCCGGCGCCGCCTTCGGGCCACAATTCCGGCGCCACGCCGAGCGCCGCGCTTCGCGGCGGGCGCGCCAGAAGGAAGCTCTCAATGAAATGCGCTCTCGTCGGCTCCCGTTACTTCGGCGCCACGGTGTTCGAGGCCCTCCGCAAGGAGGCGGGCGTCGAGTTCACGGCGATCGTCGTCCCGGCCCTCGACGACCGGCTCGCGCTCGCGGCGCAGGCGGCCGGCGTGCCGGTGCACGTGCTCGCCGACAAGAAGATCGTCCCGGGCGACGCGATCCCCGAGGGCACCGACCTCATCGTCGCCGCCCACACCCATGCCCGGATCAGCAACGAGGCGCTGGCGCGCTCGCGGCTGGGCGGCGTCGGCTACCACCCCTCGCTGCTGCCCCGCCACCGCGGCATCGCCGCCGTGGAATGGACGATCCTCGAGGGCGACGCGATTGCCGGCGGCTCGGTCTATCACCTCGCCGATGGCTGGGACGCCGGGGCGATCGCGGCGCAGGACTGGTGCTTCGTCGCCCGGGGCGAATCGGCGCGCGAGCTGTGGGAGCGGGCGCTGGCGCCGATGGGTCTCGATCTGCTCGCCCGTGTCGTCCGCCATGCGCGCGATCACGGCGCGCTGCCGGCGCATTCCCAGGATCCGCGCTTCGCGACGCGCGCCCCCATGATCCGTCGCCCGGTCGTCGTCGCCGACGAGGCGGCGCCCTCGCCGACCACGCCGCTGATCGTGACGATCATCGGCCCGGACCGTCCCGGCATCGTGCGCCTGCTGTCCGACCGCGCGCAGCGGCACGGCGCCAGCTGGACGACGGGCCAGATGTCGCGGCTGGCGGGGGAATTCGCCGGCATGGTCCATTTCGAGGTGCCGCCGGAATACGTCGACGCGCTCGCGGAGGCGCTGCGCGGCCTCGAATCGTCGGGATTGCGGGTGGCGATCGCCAGGAGCCAACGCGGCCAGGTGCCTTCGGGCCTGCGCGGCGTCTCGCTCGAGCTGTCGGGCGACGACCGGATCGGCATCGTCAGCAAGCTCACCGACATCCTGGCGCAGCGTGGCGTCAGCATCGAGCACATCCAGACCGACCTCGGCGGGCCGGACGCTTCGGGCCGGCGCACCTTCCGGATCGCGGCGCACGTGCTCGTGCCCCACGCGCTTGCCAACGACGAGCTGCAGCGATCGCTCGGCGCGCTGGCGCAGGAGATGCTGATCGACATCGCGATCGACGATCGCCACATCGGCGTCGCTACCGCCGCCTGAGCGCCGAGCGCTCACCTAGCGCGGGAAGCGTTCGCGCAGCTTCAGCTTCCAGAACTTGCCGGTCGACGTGCGCGGCACGCCGTCGATCACTTCGTAGCGATCGGGCAGCTGCCACTTGACGAAGCCGTGCCCGAGAAGGTGCTTGCCGAGCGCATCGGCGACGTCGGCCGGAGCGATCGCGGCGCCAGGCTTCCAGACGATGCACGCCAGCGGCCGCTCGCTCCACTTCGCATCGGGGATCGCGATCACCGCCGCTTCGGCAATCGAGGGGTGCGCCATCAGCGCGTTCTCGAGGTCGACCGACGAGATCCATTCGCCGCCCGACTTGATCAGGTCCTTGGTGCGGTCGGTGATGCGGACGAAGCCGAGCTCGTCCATGGCCGCGACGTCGCCGGTGCGCAGCCACCCGTCGTCGGTGAACTTGTCCTCGCTGGGTGGAACGCGGTGGTACGAGCCGGTGATGAAGGGGCCGCGCACCTGGATCTCGCCGACGGTCTTGCCGTCCCATGGCGCGTCGTTGCCGTCGTCGGCGCGGATTCGCACATCGACCAGCGGCACCGGGATGCCGGCCATCGCGGCGCGGCGGAAGCGCTCGTCGTCGCCCAGTGCCTGCACTTCAGCGCGCGGGTACGAGACCGTCGCGATCGGCGAGGTCTCGGTCATCCCCCAGCCCTGGATGATCCAGATGCCGTGCTTGGCGAAGGCGCGGATCAGCGCTTCGGGAACCGCGGCACCGCCGACGAGCGAGCGCATGCCGGTCGGCAACTTCCAGCGGCCGGGCTGCTCGACGAGCGAGCGGTCGTAGGCCTGGATCAGCCCCATCCAGATCGTCGGCACGCCGAGCGCGAGGGTCGGCGGCTCGAGCTGCATCAGGTCGAGCAGGTCGTCGGGATGCAGATGCGGCCCCGGAAAGACCATGCGGATGCCGAGCATCACCGCTGCGTACGGCAGGCCCCAGCTGTTGGCATGGAACATCGGTGTCACCGGCATCAGCGAGTCGGTGCTGCGCAGCCCCCAGTGGTCGGTCAGGCAACCGATGAACGTGTGCAGCACCGTCGAACGGTGCGAATAGACGACGCCTTTCGGTCGCCCGGTAGTTCCCGACGTGTAGCACATGGCGACCGGATCGTTCTCGTCATGCGCCGCATAGACGAAGCCGTCGCCGTCGGCGTCGGCGAGGAGCGCTTCGTAGTCGAGGTGTCCGCCGCTGGTGTCGACCGGCGCGCCCGAGAACGGGAAGACGATCACCTTCTCGAACGCGTGCTTGGCGGCGAACTGGCGATAGAGCGGCAGCAGGATGTCGTCGACGACGAGGAAGCGGTCCTCGGCGTCGCCGGCGATCCAGCCGATCTCGTCGGGCGCGAGGCGGAGGTTCAGCGTGTGCATGACGCCGCCGGCGGCCGGAATGCCGAAGTAGCACTCGAGGTGGGCGTGGTGGTTCCAGGCCAGCGTCGCGACGCGGTCGCCCTTCTTCAGGCCGAGCTTCTGGAGCGCCGCGGCGAGGCGACGCGTGCGCCGGTGGTACTCGCCGTAGCTGTGGCTGCGCAGCGACTTGTCGGGCAGGCGCGAGACGATCTCGTTGTTCGCGAACAGCGTGCCGGCGCGCTCGAGCAGGTGGTTGAGGGAGAGCGGCACGTCCATCATGGTCGACTGCATGGCGGATCTCCTTATGGTTCAGGCCGTGTCGGCGGGGTGGCTTTCGCGCGCTTCGACGAGCGCGCGGTACTCGGGCTCGAGCAGCGACATCACGATCAGCGAGTCGTAGCCGTCGTCGCTGCGCACGCTGTCGCGGAGGCACCCTTCCTCGACGAAGCCTTCGCTGCGGTAGAGCGCGAGAGCGCGCGTGTTGGCGCTTTTCACGTCGAGCCAGAAGCGGTGCGCGCCGAGGTCGCGGAACGCCATCTGCGCGAGCAGGCGAACGCAGGTGCGGCCATAACCCTGCCCTTTCGGCTGCAGCACGATCCGCTTCAGCTCGACCGAGCCGTGCGGGTTGCGGCAGCCCTGCAGGATGACGAAGCCCGCCGACGGATACGCCTCGCCGGCCTCGATGATGAAGTGGCGGAAGTCGGGGAAGCGCACCGCGCCTTCGTGCTGGACGCGCTCCCAGGGCGTGATGAACGGCCGGTTCGCCGGGTCGTTCTCGACCGAGCCGACGAAGTCGAGGTCCGAGAGCATCGTCGGCCGCAGGCGGATCGTCGATCCGCGCTCGGGCTTCACACGTCGACCTCGACCGCGTCGCCACGCAGCTCCATCAGCTCGCGCCGCGCCTGCGCCTCGCCCTTGCCCATCAGCTTGGTGAGCGAAAGGGCAGTGGCGGCGAAGCCGGCGGCGTTGAAGCCGATCGGCAGCAGGCGCCGCGTCTCCGGGTTGAGCGTCGTGTCCCAGAGCTGCTCGGCGTTCATCTCGCCGAGGCCCTTGAAGCGGCTGACGCTCCAGCTGCCCTCGCGCGCGCCTTCCTTCCTCAGGCGATCGATCGTCGCGCGCAGCTCCTCATCGTCGAGCGCATAGATCTTGGCCGCCGGCTTCTTGCCGCGCACCGGCGCGTCGACGCGAAAGAGCGGCGGCTTGGCGACGTAGACGTGGCCGCGCGAGATCAGCTTCGGGAAATGGCGGAAGAAGAGCGTCAGCAGCAGCACCTGGATGTGCGAGCCGTCGACATCGGCGTCGGAGAGGATGCAGACCTTGCCGTAGCGCAGGCCCGAGAAATCGGGCTCGTCGTCGGCGCCGTGCGGGTCGACGCCGACGGCGACGGCGATGTCGTGGATCTCGTTGTTGGCGAAGAGCCGATCGCGCTCGACCTCCCACGAGTTGAGCACCTTGCCGCGCAAGGGCAGGATCGCCTGCGTCTCCTTGTCGCGGCCCATCTTGGCGCTGCCGCCGGCGGAATCGCCCTCGACCAGGAAGAGCTCGTTCAGCGCCAGGTCGCGGCTCTCGCAATCGGTGAGCTTGCCGGGCAGAACGGCGACGCCCGAGCCGCGGCGCTTCTCGACCTTCTGGCTCGCGCGCTGGCGCGTCTGCGCCTGGCGGATGACGAGGTCGGCGAGCTTCCTGCCGTGCTCGACGTGCTGGTTGAGCCAGAGCTCGAGCGCCGGCCGCACGCAGTTCGAGACCAGGCGCAGCGCCTCGCGGCTGTTGAGGCGCTCCTTGATCTGACCCTGGAACTGCGGGTCGAGCACCTTCGCCGAGAGGACGAAGCTGGCGCGCGAGAAGACGTCTTCGGGCATCACCTTGACGCCCTTCGGCAGCAGGCTGTGCATGTCGATGAACCCTTTGACGGCCTGGAACAGGCCGTCCTTCAACCCCGATTCGTGGGTGCCGCCGGCGACCGTGGGGATCAGGTTGACGTAGCTCTCACGCACCGCGTTGCCGTCTTCTGTGAAGGCGACGCACCAAGTCGCGCCTTCGCCGACGGCGACGTCCTCGCTCTCGCGACCGTCGGCGTGGTGATCGCCTTCGAAGAGCGGGATCACCGGGTCGGCGGCGAGCGACTGCATCAGGTAGTCGGCCAGGCCCGCGGCGTAGAGCCAGTCGTGC
>JADGRJ010000341.1 GCA_017881025.1 Rhizobacter sp.
GTCTCCAGTCGCATAGGCATCCGCTCGTCCGCGCGCAACGCTCTTCTCCATCATCTGACCCTGCGATCCGGCGTTCCGCCGAAGGAAGATCTGCGGCAAGCGACTGCTTTGCGGTAGTGAATGGTGCGACTTGGACGGCAGCAGTGGGTCGGCATGAGACAGCCATGCCGTCGATTCGACCGCCGGTTAGCTGACGGTCAAGTGAGCGGCCCGATACCTGTCGCCCGCGACAGGCAGTGATCGGCCAGAAGCGGTCCCCTGTCGGAGGCAGCTTTGTGAACGTGAACTTGACCTGCGGGCCGCGCGCAACAACTCGACTTGTCCGGGCGCTCCAGCCCGAGTCCTTCGTGGCGGAGGATGCCTTTGTGTTGCTGGGGCGCATTCTGGACAAGCACCGCCGTCGACAGGAGCGGTGGTGCACATTGTTGGCGGCGGCGCTGCCACGAGACAAGATAGGGACGCTACGAGCGCTGTATGTATGCACCCAGCCCCGTCGCGAGCGTCGCAAAAGTCGCCGCCTAACAGTGAATCGACAGCGTTGCGTCGGTGCGAATGTAGAAGCGCCTTCCGGCCATGAGCTCGGAAGGCGCCGTGCAGGCTGAGGGGTGCGCCGCTCTCACCTGCGGGTCGGCCGCAGCAAGATCACTGGCTCGGGCGAGTCGAGCAGCGGACTGAGCTTCGACACCCTGAGGAAGTGGCCGGCCATCAATTGATGGCGCTCTGGCCAGGGCGACGGGCCGAGCGGACGCCGGCCCGCCCGCCTCCGCATGCCGGCGGCAGACAGCGGCAAATGCCCGGCCGTCGGCGGCAACGCGCTAAACGGGAATCTCCGTCGTCGACAGCACGTGCTTGAGCACGATGAAGCTGCGGATCTGCCGCACGCCGGGCAGGTAGAGCAGCTGCTCGGCGTGCAGACAGTTGAAGCTCTCGTTGTCCCGGGTGCGCAGGCTCATCATGTAGTCGAACTCGCCGGTCACGACATGGCATTCCATGCAGCCGGAGATCTTCACCGCCGCCTTCTCGAAATCCGCGAAGGACTCCGGTGTCGAGCGGTCCAGCACCACGCCGATGATCACCAGCATGCCCGCGTCCAGCAGCGGCGCATCGAGCAGGGCCACCGTGGCGCGGATCAGCCCCGCGCGCTTGAGCCGCTCGACCCGGCGCAGGCAGGCTGGAGGGCTCAGATGCACCTTTCGCGCCAGCGCCACGTTCGAGATCGAGGCGTCGCACTGCAACGCGCGCAGCAGGGTCTTGTCGGTGCGATCCAGCACGACCGGCTCAGGGGCGGCGAGCTTCACCTTGCCACGAACTTTTGTTGCGCTCAATTCAATGTCCTCACAATAATAGACATCAAAACTTCCAATCAATCATCGATGAGTTCGCCTTTAATCAAATGTTTGCAACCCTGTTAATAGGCATTCTTCCTAATATTCACGGCGAAGCCAACCCCTTATCTCCGCAGGAGTCTTCGCTTGAACCTGAGCCGCTACCCCCGCTATCCGCTGACCTTCGGCCCATCGCCCATCCAGCCGCTCAAGCGTCTGAGCGCCGCGCTGGGCGGCGAGGTCCAGCTCTATGCCAAGCGCGAGGACTGCAACAGCGGCCTGGCCTTCGGCGGCAACAAGACCCGGAAGCTCGAATACCTGATCCCCGAGGCGATCGCCGGCGGCTACGACACGCTGGTGTCCATCGGCGGCATCCAGTCCAACCAGACCCGCCAGGTCGCCGCGGTCGCGGCCCACCTGGGCATGAAATGCGTGCTCGTGCAGGAAAACTGGGTCAACTATTCGGACGCGGTCTACGACCGGGTCGGCAATATCGAGATGTCGCGCATCATGGGTGCCGATGTGCGCCTGGACGCGGCCGGTTTCGACATCGGCATCCGCCCCAGCTGGCAGCAGGCCATGGACGACGTCAAGGCGCGCGGCGGCAAGCCCTTCCCGATTCCCGCCGGCTGCTCCGAGCATCCCTATGGCGGCCTGGGCTTCGTCGGCTTTGCCGAGGAGGTGCGCCAGCAGGAAGCAGAACTGGGCTTCAAGTTCGACTACATCGTCGTCTGCTCGGTGACCGGCAGCACCCAGGCCGGCATGGTGGTGGGCTTCGCGGCCGACGGCCGCGCCGACAAGGTGATCGGCATCGACGCCTCAGCCAAGCCGGAGAAGACCCATGCGCAGATCCTGCGCATCGCGCAGTACACGGCCGAGCTGGTCGAGCTGGGCCGACCCATCACCGCCGCCGACGTGGTGCTGGACACGCGCTACGGCGGCCCAGAGTACGGCCTGCCCAACGAGGGCACGCTGGAGGCGATCCGCCTGTGCGCGCGCCAGGAAGGCATGCTGACCGACCCGGTCTACGAGGGCAAATCGATGCACGGCATGGTAGCCATGGTGCGCAAGGGCGAGTTCCCGGCCGGCTCGCGCGTGCTCTATGCCCATCTGGGTGGCGTGCCTGCGCTGAACGCCTACAGCTTCCTGTTCCGCAACGGCTAAAAGCCTAGAGAGCCCATGCCCGCCATCGACCGCCCGAACGCTGCTGCAGGACTTCCACCTCATCGCGAAGCTGCAGCACTTCAACGCGAGCGAATCCCCGAGCGCGTGGTCCACGCCAAGGGTTCCGGCGCCTACGGCGCCTTCACGGTCACACACCAGCAGCCGTTCAGCCGCGATGGTCACTCAGTCGTCGATTGCCACCGCGAGCTACAGCCGTCACTGGATTCGGTTCCTCGACGATGGCGGCGAACGTCAAGTTCCGAGGTAGAGCGGCCGGCCGCCTAGAAAAGATGTGGGGGTCCGCTTTGGGCAGCCGCTGCCACTCCGCGGCGAGGATCGAGCGACAACAGCTAGTCTCCTGCTGTCGTTCAGCTTGACGTTCTGAGCGGCAGCAGTGCAGCTATTCTGTTGAAAAACTCGAAGGGATCTCGCTGAGACCCGTTCTCAGGGGTCACTCAACCCTTCCCGACGTCTCGATCGTCGATCCTGGATCGATCTGAGAGGTCGACTTTCGTAGCGTTGCACGCTCGCCATCGCGAACGGAGTTTTTCAACGGAATACAGCGGGTCCGGTCTTTCGCGGCTGCGACCCGAACTCACGGTCTCGGCCATATTGCGGTCACCCAGATGCCCTATTCGCCCTACGAGGCGGTTGGCGGTAGAGCTCAGGGATCGCCTGGCGAAGTCGTCCGCGGCGATGACCGCCTCAGGCAATTGGATGTGGAAGCTTTCGGATCGGCGCCGTAAGAAGAGAGCGCAACCGAGGACTCGCCGCGCGTTCATAGCCGAACCCGAAGTGGATGGGCTGTGCGAACGTACCGAATGTTCGTACTACTCTTAGTCCAGTTAGCGCCACGTCTGGTGTGGTGAGGTCAACCGCTGCCATGCGAATTCCGGATTCCGAAAGCCGTGCAATGCAACCAGCGAGATTGGATGCCATCGAGTATCTTTCGCGCAAGTGAGAGAGGCTCGAAGACAAGTCTTGCGAACGCAAACGTTGCAAGCCAGCCACGTTGGCGACATGGCAGTAGTACAGACCATGATCCAGACTTCCCAGAACGTCGTCGGGCGCGAGGACACGTGTGTGTTGTCCCTCCCACATCAGCCTGCGCATATATGGCCCGAAGTGGCCATGCTCGAGAGCAGCCTTGCGAATTGCGCTATCGATGTTCACATGGGTTCCCCGCCCGATCGTCGCCCCTGGCCACGAGACACCATCGCCAAGGCCAATGCAGGCTACGGTGGGAACCCCAACGACATCAAGGAGATATAGC
>JADGRJ010000342.1 GCA_017881025.1 Rhizobacter sp.
CCGGCCCAGCGCGCCGGCGTGATCGACCACATGGCTTTCTCGGCGAGCGACGTCAAGGGCGTGAAGGCGCGCTTCGACGGCGCCAGCGTCAAGTACGACCTGCGCCGGCAGACCGGCTCGGGAATCTGGCAGCTGTTCACCTACGACCCGAACGGCGCCAAGGTCGAGCTCGACTTCGACGCCGCTGAGAACCTGTGACGGCGAGGGGTTCCTTGCGCCGTGTAGGCTTCGGCCCTTCGCGTGCCTCGACCCCCCGCCCCGAATGCCGGTTCCCTACTACGAGCGTCACATCTTCTTCTGTCTCAACGACCGCGACAAGGGCGAGAAATCGTGCGCCCATGACGGCGCCAACGAGGGCTTCGCCCATTGCAAGTCGCGCGTCAAGAAGGAGGGCCTCTCGGGCCCCGGGCAAGTGCGCGTCAACAAGGCGGGGTGCATGGATCGCTGCGCCGGCGGGCCGGTTGCGGTCGTCTATCCCGAGGGCGTCTGGTACACCTACGTCGACACGAGCGACATCGACGAGATCGTCGATTCGCACCTGAAGCGCGGCGAGGTCGTCACCCGGCTGCTGCTGCCCGCCGACGTCGGCCGCTAGCGCCGCCCGCCCGCCATGACACCGCGAACGGTGCGCGAGCAGATCGCCGGGCCGGCCGGGCGGATCGAATGCGCGATCGACCGGCCCGCGCGCGCGCCGCGTGGCCTCGCGATCGCCTGCCATCCGCACCCGCAGTTCGGCGGCACGCTCGACAACAAGGTCGTGCAGACGATCGCCCGCGCCTGCCTCGAGCTCGGCTGGGCGAGCGTTCGCTTCAACTTCCGCGGCGTCGGCCACTCGGAGGGCGTCTGGGACGAGGGGCGCGGCGAGATCGACGACGCGCTCGCCGTCGTCGCCGCCTGGCGCGGCCGCGAGGAATTCGCCGAGCTGCCGTTCCTGCTCGCCGGCTTCTCGTTCGGAGGCTACGTCGCGGCAGAGGTGGCGCGGCAGCTCGGCGCCGACCCGCCGCGCCGGATCGTCCTCGTCGGCCCGTCGACCGAGAAGCAGCAAGTGGCCGTCGTCCCTGCCGACACGCTCGTCATCCACGGCGAGAGCGACGACGTCGTCCCGCTCGCGGCGACGCTCGCCTGGGCCCGGCCGCAGAATCTGCCGGTCATCGTCTTTCCGGGCGTGGGCCACTTCTTCCACGGCCAGATCGCCTTGCTGAAAAAAGTCATCGTGCGTGAACTGCACGATCTCGTCGCGGTCTGACCGTCCCTTCCATCTCTCTTCCTCACCGATTCCCGTTCCCATGCGCCTTTCCCGTTCCTCGCCGCGCCCTTTCGTCGCCGCCTTCGTGCTCGCCTTCGCCGCCGTCGCCGCCGCCCAGGCGCCGCAGCCGCCCGAGGTCGCCGCCAAGAGCTTCGTCGTCCTCGACCTGACGACCCGGCAGACGCTCGCCGAGCGCGAGGCCGACGCCTCGGCCGACCCGGCGTCGCTGACCAAGCTGATGACCGCCTACATCGTCTTCCAGGCGCTGCGCGACAAGAAGCTGACGCTCGAGCAGACGCTGCCGGTCTCCAAGCTCGCCTGGTCGGAGCGAAAGGGCGGCGGCTCGCTGATGTTCATCGACACGACGATGACGCCGAAGGTCGACGAGCTGCTCAAGGGCCTGATCGTGCAGAGCGGCAACGACGCGGCGGTCGCGCTCGCCGAGGCCGTCGGCGGCAGCGTCGACGTGTTCGTCGGCATGATGAACCGGCAGGCGCAGGCGTGGGGCCTCAAGAACACCAGCTTCAAGAACGTCACCGGCCTGACCGAGCCGGGGCACCGCAGCACGGCGCGCGACATGGGCGTGATCGCGGCGCACATCATCAGCGACTTCCCCGAGTACTTCCCGTACTACTCGATCAAGGAATACAAGTACAACAACATCGCCCAGCCGAACCGCAACCTGCTGCTGCGCCGCGACCCGACCGTCGACGGCATGAAGACCGGCTTCACCGAATCGGCCGGCTACTGCCTGCTGGCGACGGCGCAGCGCGAGTTCCCGAACCTCGGTGCCACGGGCGGCGCTGGCAAGCGCCGGATCATGACCGTCGTCCTCAACACGGTCTCGATGGAAGCGCGCGCCAACGAGAGCCAGAAGCTCCTCAACTGGGGCTTCCAGGCGTTCGACACCGTGCGCCTGTTCGACAACGGCAAGGCGATCGTCACGCCGCAGGTCTGGAAGGGCACGGCCAACGTCGCCAAGCTCGGCGCGTCGGGGGCACTGTTCGTGAGCGTGCCGCGCGGCGAGGGTGCCAGGCTCCAGACCAAGGTCGAGCGCAGCGACCCGCTCGTCGCACCGCTTGCCAAGGGCCAGCGCGTCGGCCGGATCCTGGTGTCGACGGCCGCGGGAACGCCGCTCGCCGACGTGCCGCTGGTGGTCATGGAGCCGGTCGAGCAGAGCGGCATCTTCGGCCGCGCCTGGGACGCGATCAGGCTCTGGGTCAAGTGAAACTCTCCCGAGGCAGACAATGACCGGCAGCAGCGGAGGCGCCATGCACACCCAACTTCCAGATTCGCTCTGCTACCTGAACGGCGAATACGTGCCGCTGCCCGAGGCCAAGGTCTCGGTGCTCGACCGCGGCTTCGTCTTCGGCGACGGCATCTACGAGGTCGTTCCGGTCTACGGCAGGAAGCTGTTCCGCTTCGACGAGCACATGGCGCGGCTCGGCCGCAGCCTCGCCAAGCTTCGCATCGCCAACCCGCACACGCGCGACCAGTGGCTCGAGCGCTGCCGCAAGCTCATCGCGGCCTTCGCCGAGCGCGGCGGCGCGACCGACCAGCTCGTTTACATCCAGGTGACCCGCGGCGTCGCTCCGCGCGATCACGTCATGCCGGCCGGCATCGAGCCGACCGTGTTCATGATGGTGAGCGCGATGAAGCCGGCGTCGGGCGAGCAGCGCCATCACGGCGTCGCGTGCATCAGCGCGCGCGACTTCCGCTGGGAGCGCGGCGACATCAAGAGCATCTCGCTGCTCGGCAACGTGCTGGCGCGGCAGATGTCGGCCGACCGCGACGCGCTCGAGACGATCATGTTCCGCGCCGGCTACCTGACCGAGGCGGCGGCGTCGAACGTCTGGATCGTCCACGAAGGCGCGCTGCTCGGCCCGCCGAAGAGCGAGCACGTCCTCGAAGGCATCCGCTACGACCTCATCAAGGAGCTGTGCGAGGAGTGCGGAATCGCCTACAACCTGCGCCCGATCCCCGAGGCCGACGTGGCCTCGGCCGACGAGATCCTGCTCAGCTCGGCGACCAAGGAGATCCTGCCGGTGACGACGCTCGACGGCGAAGGCGTCGGCCACGGCGCGCTGCGCGGCAAGCCGGGGCCGGTGTACGCGCGGCTCTACGAGGCGTACCAGCGCGCCAAGCTGACGCAGGCGATCTGATCGGGAGGAGCGCGGCGGCGAATTTGAATCGGCGCCGGCCGCCCCCAACTGGTCGCGATGGACACCACCCTCATGCAAGACATCCCCGCCGAGCAGTCGCTGATCGAGTACCCGTCGCGCTTCCCGATCAAAGTGATGGGCGCCAACGTCGACGGCTTCGTTCACGCCGTGACCGAGATCGCGCGCCGCTTCGACCCGGCGTTCGACGCCGCCGCGATCGAGCTCAGGCCAAGCAGCGGCTCGAAGTACCTCGGCGTGACGATCACCGTCAACGCCACCAGCCGCGAGCAGCTCGACGAGCTCTACCGGACGCTGTCGACGCACCCGATGGTCAAGGTCGTGCT
>JADGRJ010000112.1 GCA_017881025.1 Rhizobacter sp.
TTCGGCCATCGCCTCGCGATCGGCGCGGACGTCGCGCACGAGAACGTCGTCGCCGCGCTCGCGCAGTCGCTCGGCCATCGCCATGCCCATGTTGCCGACGCCGATCACGCCGATGCCGCGTTCCTGCATGTCGATGTCCCGAGGAGTGGCGCCGGCTCAGCCGCGCGGATGGTGCAGCGCGTGCAGCTGCTTCAGCCGCTCGCGCGCGACATGGGTGTAGATCGTCGTCGTCGAGATGTCGGCGTGGCCGAGCAGCATCTGCACCGCGCGCAGGTCGGCGCCGTGATTGAGCAGGTGCGTCGCGAAGGCGTGGCGCAGCGTGTGCGGTGACAAAGGCGCGGCGATCCCGGCGCGCAACGCGTGCGCCTTCAGCAGCTTCCAGAACATCTGTCGCGTCATCGGCCCGCCGCGGGCGGTGACGAACAGCGCATCGCTCGTGCGCCGGCCGAGGATCGCCGGCCGCGCCTCGCCGACGTAGCGCTCGATCCAGCGCAGCGCCTCCTCGCCGAAGGGCACCAGCCGCTCTTTCGCGCCCTTGCCGGTGACGCGCAGCGCGCACTCGACGAAGCTGACGTGCACCGTCTTCAGCGAGACGAGCTCGCTGACGCGCAGGCCGCTCGCGTAGAGCAGCTCGAGCATCGCCCGGTCGCGCAGGCCGAGCGGCGTCTCGACGTCGGGCGCCGCGAGCAGCGCCTCGACCTGCGCTTCGCTCAGGGTCTTCGGCACGCGCAGCGGCTGGCGCGCCGAGTCGAGCTTGAGCGTCGGGTCGGCGTCGACGATCCGCTCGCGCACCGCCCAGCGGAAGAAGCGCTTGAAGACGGTCAGGCGCCGGTTCGTGCTCGTCGGCGCGCTGCCGGCGTGGCGCGCCAGCGCGTACTGGCGCAGGTCGGTCTCGCTCGCCTCGATCAGGGCGCGGGCGTGCTCGCGGCCGAGCCAGTCGGCGAAGAGCGTCAGGTCGCGCCGGTACGCGGCCAGCGTGTTGGCGGCGAGCCCCTGCTCGATCCAGACGGCGTCGACGAAGCGATCGATCGATGCAGCGCTGGCCGCGAGCATGTCAGGCCTGCCGAGCGACGCGCGCCCTACTCGAGCTTGAGCTTCTGCGCCGCGACGACCTTCTTGTAGACCTCGAACTCGGCCGCGATCTGCGCCGCGAACTGCTCCGGCGTGTTGCCGATGATGAGCGAGCCGGTCTCCTCGATCCGCTTCTTGACCGCGGGATCGTCGAGCGCCTTCTTCACCGCGTCGTGGACCTTGTCGACGATCTCCTTCGGCATCCCCTTGGGGCCGTAGATGCCGTAGAACGCCGGCCGGTTGACGGGCTCGAGGCCGACCTCCTTGAAGGTCGGGATGTTCGGCAGCACGGCGAGGCGCTGCGGCGCCGCGACGACGATCGCGATCAGCCGGCCGTCCTTGATGAAGGGCAGCGCCGACGGCAGGTTGTCGAAGATGATCGGCACCTGGCCGGCGACGACGTCGTTGAGCGCCGGGCCGGCGCCGCGGTATGGGATGTGGGTGAGGAAGGTGCCCGAGAGGTTCTTGAAGAGCTCGGTCTGCAGGTGGCCGATGCCGCCCGTGCCAGAGCTCGCATACGAGTACTTGCCCGGGTTCTTCTTCAGCTCGGCGAGGAAGCCCTTGTAGTCCTTGGCCGGGAAGCTCGGGTTCACGGCGATGACGTTGGGGGTCGCCGCGACGTTGATGATCGGCGTGAAGTCGGTCAGCGGGTTGTACGGGATCTTCGGGTTGATCGCGGGATTGGCGGCGGTCGTCGAGACGGTCGCCATGCCGAGCGTGTAGCCGTCGGGCGTGGCGCGCGCGACTTCGGTGGCGCCGACCGAACCGCCGCCGCCTGCCTTGTTGTCGACGATCATCGTCTGCCCCAGGTGCGAGCCGATCTTTTCGGAGACGACGCGGGCGACGATGTCGGTCGTTCCGCCCGCCGCGAACGGAACGATCAGGCGGACCGGCTTCGTCGGATACGTCTGCGCGCCGGCGCCGACGCAGGCCGCGGCAAGCGCGGCGGCGACGCTGAGAAGGAGGATTCGGCGGTGCGGCATCGAGCTTTCTCCGGGCAAACGAGGGTGAGACGACGCGCGAGTCTAGGCGAAGGCCCCTCGCGCCCGGCTCCCCGAAAACCCACCGGTCCCCACTGTCAACGGCCGCGCCGGCGCGGCGCCTTGCGCTCGGACCACGCGGCCAGGAACGCCAGCGTCACCGCCGACTCGTTCGCCTCGGCAAGGCCGCTCGCGAACAGCGCGCCGACGTCGGCGTTGAATTCCTGCGCACCGGCAAGGTCGCTCAGGCTGCGAAGGGCGATGTACGGAATGCCGTTGACGTAGGCGACATGGGCGAGCGACGCGGTCTCCATGTCGACGGTCTGCGCGCCGAGCTGCTCGAACAGATAGCTGCGATAGGCGGGATTGGCGAGGAACGCCGTCCCCGAGACACCGCGACCGCCGACGACGATGCGCGGCCGAGTGCCGACGCAGAGCTTGGGATCGGGCGCGTCGCCCGCCGCGCGCGTCGCCTTCGGCCCGCAGATGGCGAGCGTCGGCGCGATCTCCTTCGCGACCGCGAGCATCGCCGCATCGACGCGGTAGTCGAACACGTACTCGCCCTGCGTCGCGCCGCCCGGCCGCGTCGCATGGTTCTCGCGCATGAAGAGGCCGGTGGCGGCGCCGCCCGACAGCGTGAACGGCGCGATCGTCTTGCCATCGAGCGTGGCGAGGCGAAGGCCGAGGCACGACAGGTCGGCCGGCGCGCCACACGGCGCCGGCAGCGAGCCGTCGTGGTGCCAGTACACCTCCATCGGCATCGCCCAGGTCTCCGGGACGAGGACGTCGCCGACGTGATGCGCGGGATCGATGCCGCCCGAGATGCCGCTCATGACCAGGCGCTCGATGCGGAAGTGGTCGATGAGCGTCTGCGTCGTCATCGCCGCGTTGATCATGCTGACGCCGCTCAGGACGATGACGACGCGGTTGCCGCGCAGCGTGCCGGTCGTGAAGCGGTTGCCGTTGATCGTCCAGGTGCGCGCGCCGCGCGTCTCCTTGACGAGGATCGCCGCCTCTTCGCCGAACGCCGAGACGATGCCGATGCGCGGCGTGCATTCGCTCAGGCAGGCGCGCGGCGCCGCCGCGGCCGCGGAGTGCGCGAACAGCGCCAGCACGAACGCGAGCGCACGAAAAGTGTCGGTCATCGATCCTCCATCACGCGCAGGGAAGCGAAGTTCATGCCGGCATCGCCGCGAGCGGTGCCGGCGCGGCCTGCCGCAGCGCCCAGTCGATGTGCTCGCGCACCAGCGCGCTCGCGCCGTCGCGGCGCGCCCGCAGCGCCGCGACGATCGCCGCGTCGCCGGTCGCGGCGAGCGCGTTGCCGAGCGCGACGGCGAGATTGCGCTGCCAGCGCTCGAAGCCGATGCGGCGAATCGCGCTGCCTTCGGTCTCGCGCAGGAAATCGTCTTCGCGCCAGTCCCAGAGCGCGAGCAGCCGCGGCGCATCGAGCGCGGGCCGGACGTCGAAGTCGGCGAGCGGGCTCGCGCTCGCGAACTTGTTCCATGGGCAGACGAGCTGGCAGTCGTCGCAGCCGTAGACGCGGTTACCGATCGCGGCGCGGAACTCGACCGGGATCGCGCCCTTGGCCTCGATCGTCAGGTACGAGATGCAGCGGCGCGCGTCGAGCTCGTACGGCGCGACGATCGCCTGCGTCGGGCAGACGTCGATGCAGGCGCTGCAGCTGCCGCAATGGTCGGAAACGACCGGGCTCTCGGGCAGCGCGACGTCGACGAAGATCTCGCCGAGGAAGAACATCGAGCCGGCCTCGCGGTCGAGGGCGAGGGTGTGCTTGCCGCGCCAGCCGATGCCGCTCCTGGCCGCGAGCTCGACCTCGAGCACCGGCGCCGAGTCGGTGAAGACGCGGTGGCCGAACGGGCCGATCGCCTCGGCGAGCTGGTCGGCGAGCTGGCGCAGAAGGGGGCGCAGGACCTTGTGATAGTCGCGGCCCCTGGCATAGATCGACACCGCTGCCGCCGCGGGATCGGCGAGGCGGCTCCACTCGATCGCCTGCCAGCCGGGGGCGGTCGCGCGCGGCAGGTAGTCGAGCCTCGCCGTGATCACGCTCAGCGTCCCGGCGACGAGCTCCGCCGGCCGGGCGCGCTTCATGCCGTGCGTCGCCATGTAGTCCATTTCGCCGTGAAAGCCGTTGTCGATCCAGGCGGCCAGGCGCGGCTCGACCGAGCTCAGGTCGATGCCGGCGACGCCGATCTGGGAAAATCCGAGCGCACGACCCCATGCCCGCAGCTGCTCGAGCATGGCCGTGCCGTCGAGAGGAAGAGGATCGCTCATTGGTGGAGTCGTCGATTCTAGAAACGCGCCACGCCTCGTGGCCCGATGAAGACGCGTGCGCAGACACTGCCCGCGCGATCGCCGAAGCCGGCCATCATGCGCTGCGCGACGCCTTCATCGAGCTGCACGGGCCGCTCGGCGCCGGCAAGACGACCTTCGCGCGCCATCTGTTGCACGGCCTCGGCGTCGGCGGCGCGATCAAGAGCCCGACCTACTCGCTGATGGAGCCGTACCAGGCCGGAACGGCCGCCGGAGGCTTCGACATCGCCCACTTCGACTTCTATCGCTTCGACGATCCCGAGGAATGGGAGGACGCGGGCTTTCGCGAGGTCTTCGCCAATCCAGGGCTGAAGCTCGTCGAGTGGCCGGAGAAGGCCGCCGGCCTCCTGCCCGCGTGCGACCTGCGCGTCTCGATCACGCCGCGCGACGGCAGCGACGCGCGCGCGGCGCGCTTCGATGCGCTCAGCGCGACCGGCCGGGAGCTCTTGCCATGAGCGCGCCGGGCCGCCCCAAGGGCGAATCCCGGAGTGCGCAGCACGCAGGGACTCCGATCGTGACGCGGCGCGCGGCACTGGCGCGCATGGGATCGCTCGCGCTCGTCCTCGGCGCGCGCGAGATCGCCTGGGGCGCGTCGATCATCGCCGTGCGCGTCTGGCCGGCGGCCGACTACACGCGGGTGACGATCGAGTCCGACGCGGCGCTGACCGCGCGCCACTTCCTCGCCGCCGCGCCCGACCGCCTCGTCATCGACGTCGACGGCCTCGAGCTCAGCCCGCAGCTGCGCGAGCTCGTCGGCAAGGTGCGCTCCGACGATCCGTTCATCGCCGGCGTTCGCGTCGGCCAGAACCAGCCGCGCGTCGTCCGCCTCGTCATCGACCTCAAGCAGGCGAGCGCGCCCGAGCTGTTCACGCTCGAGCCGGTCGCGGCGTACCGGCATCGGCTCGTCTTCGACCTCCATCCGACCAAGGAGCGCGACCCTTTGCTCGACCTGATCCGCGACCGCGAGCAGGCCGAGCAGAAGGCGGCCCAGTCGGTGCAGGACGCGCTCGGCGAGTTCATCGGCCGCGTCGGCGCTGCCGGCGCGGCGGCGTCGACCCCGGGGGCGGCGATGGCGAACGCGGCCGGCGCCGGCGGCACGGTCGCGCTCGGAACGCCACCACCGCCGTTCTCCGCTTCCGCGCCGCCAGGCGCGCGCTCGGCGGGCACCCCACCGACAGCGACCGCGCGCGATCCGGCCGGCGCGGCGCTGCCGCCGCAGTTCGCGCAGGCGAAGATCGATCGCCTCGTCGTCGTCGCGATCGACCCGGGCCACGGCGGCGAGGATCCAGGTGCGAGCGGGCCGAGCGGCCTGCACGAGAAGGACGTCGTGCTGACGATCGCGATGCTGCTGCGCGACCGCCTCAACGCCAACCCGAACATGCGCGCGATGCTGACCCGCGATGCCGACTTCTTCGTGCCACTGCACGAGCGCGTCAAGAAAGCGCGTCGCGTCCAGGCGGATCTCTTCGTCTCGATCCACGCCGACGCGTTCATGAACCACGACGCGCGCGGCGCCTCGGTGTTCGCGCTCAGCCAGGGCGGCGCGTCGAGCAGCGCGGCGCGCTGGATGGCCAACCGCGAGAACGCATCCGACCTGGTCGGTGGCGCCAACATCCACGCCAAGGACGAGAGCGTCCTGCGCGCGCTCATCGACATGAGCACGACGGCGCAGATCAAGGACAGCCTGAAGCTCGGCGGCGAGGTGCTCGACCAGATCGCCAAGGTCGGCAAGCTCCACAAGGGCAGCGTCGAGCAGGCGAGCTTCGCGGTGCTGAAGGCGCCCGACATCCCGTCGATCCTGGTCGAGTCGGCGTTCATCTCGAACCCCGGCGAGGAGGCGAAGCTGCGCGATCCGCAGTACCGCGCCCAGCTGGTCGAGGCGCTCGCGACCGGC
Organism: Rhizobacter sp.; assembly: GCA_017881025.1. GTDB lineage: Bacteria > Pseudomonadota > Gammaproteobacteria > Burkholderiales > Burkholderiaceae_C > Schlegelella_A. The sequence goes on from JADGRJ010000112.1 coordinate 6,274, forward strand.
ATCCAGCGCTACTTCGCTCGCAACCCGCCGCTCGCGCGTTCGCGTCAGCTCTAGGGCGTCGACGCGATCGGCGATCATTCGACCACGTCGCGCCGCGGCGCGGCGCAGGAGAGACGATGCTTCACCCCGATGCCCGCGCCCTGATCGATCTCATCGACGAGCGCGGCCTGCCCGCGATGCACACGCTGAACCCGGTCGAGGCGCGTGCCTTCTACCGCGACCGGCGTTCGTTCACGCAGCCGGCCACGCCCGACGTCGGCGCCGTGGGCGACACGCAGTGCGACGGACCGCACGGGTCGATTCCGCTACGCATCTACCGGCCGATCGACGCAGGTGCCGCGCCTTCGCGCGAATCGACGCTGCCCGTCCTGGTCTACTGCCACGGCGGTGGCTGGACGATCGGCGATCTCGACACCCACGACGTCCTCTGCCGGCAGCTGTGCAACGGGTCTGGCGCGGTCGTCGTCTCGGTCGACTACCGCATGGGCCCGGAGCACCGCTTCCCCGCCGCCGTCGACGACTGCCTCGCGGCGACACACTGGGTCAGGCGCCACGCACGCGAACTCGGCGTCGACGCGGCACGGCTCGCGATCGGCGGCGACAGCGCCGGCGGCAATCTCGCCGCCGTCGTCGCGATCCTGGCGCGCGACGCCGGCGATTTGCCGATCGCCTATCAGCTGCTCATCTATCCGGCCACCGACATGCGCCGCCGGCACGCGTCGCACACGACCAACGGCCGCGGCTACCTGCTGACGACCGAGACGATCTCGTACTACCACGACCACTACATCGCCGACGCGGCGCACGACCTCGACTGGCGCGCCTCGCCGCTGCTGCACGCCGACCTGACCAGGCTGCCGCGCGCGCTCGTTCTCACCGCCGGCTTCGATCCGCTGCGCGACGAGGGCCTCGAGTACGCCGACCGACTGGTCGCCGCCGGCAACCGCGCGACTTACATCTGCTACGAGCGGCAGATCCACGGCTTCATCACCATGGGCAAGGTCATCGACGAGGCGAACTCGGCGGTGACGTTCTGCGCCGCCGAGCTGGCGCGGGCGCTCGCGCGCTGACGACGGCGCGACCGGCACGCCGAAGAAAGAACGCCGCAGCGCGCCCGAAGGCCCGCTGCGGCGCTGGCTCGACGACGCTGCTTCAGCTCGCCGACGAGGCCGGCTTGACGGCCTCCTTGGTCTTCTTGGCGCCGCGCTTGACGGCGCTGCCGGTCTTGCGACCGGCTTCGGCGGTGGCGTGACCGACGTCGCGGCCGGCGTCGGCGGTGGCGTGACCGACGTCGCGGCCGGCTTCGGCGACGGCGTGGCCGGTCTTCTTGGCGGCCGCTGACGCGGCCTCGCCAACGGATTCGGCGGCCTGGGCGGGGGCGACGAGGCCAGCGAGGGCCAGCGCGGACGCGGCGAGCGACAGACGGATCATCATGGTGGGTTCTCCGATGCGATGCAAGACTTGAGTTGTCGCAACGGCTGGCCGGTAAAGCCCGTTGACACCGGCTGCGAAAGACCCCGCAAAGGCGGAGAATCAAGGCCTCGCGGTCGGCCTCCGGCGCGGCCGCCAGGAGCCGCCATGAAGATCCTCATCTCCCTTGCCCGCACGCTCTCGATCGTCGCCGCGATCGGTGCTTCCGCAGCGCTCGTCTGCGAACCCGCCGTCGCTGCCCGCAGCGGCGGCGGCCATGTCGTCGCCGCCGGCGGCTGGCACGGCGGCCCCGGCCACTTCCGCGGCGGCCACTGGGGGCACCGCGGCTACTGGCCTGGTGCCTTCTGGGGCGGCATCGGCCTCGGCCTCGGGATTGGCGCCGTCGGCTACTACGGAGGCTATTACGGCGACTACTACGCGCCGTACTACGGCGCCTACTACTACGACCCGCCGCTCATCGTCGCGCCGGTGTACGGCACCGTCGACCCGGGCGCGCCGCGCACCGGCCAGCCGGTGCCGCAGGTGTCGGCCGCGGCCGATCCGATCTTCTATCCGAAGAACGGCCAGAGCGCCGAAGCGACCGAGTCGGATCGGCGCGACTGCAATCGCTGGGCGACGACCCAGCGCGGTGCCATGACCGACGCCAGCATCTTCCAGCGCGCGACACTCGCATGCATGGAAGGGCGCGGCTACACGGTCAAGTAAGCGCAGCCTCGTCGCGCGAACGCGGGGGGTGCCGTCGCGCCCGCGTGACCGATTGCGCGTGGGGCACCGCTTCGCGCCGAAAGGCCGGGCAGGATTTCACCGTTGCTGGCGAAAATTGAAAGTGACGCCGCGCCCGCGGGCCGCGACGTGATCCACCGGCAATGCACCGGCCCTGGGAGTGGGAATGACTGCGACGACCCCCGAGGAACAGTTCGAGAAGACCTTTCGTCTCGTCTGCCGCCTCGACGATGCCGACATCGACTACGTTCGCGACACCGCGGAGTGGATCCGCCGCTGCGTCGGCCGCGTGCTGGCTGTCAATCCGTCGGCGACGGCGAACGACGTCACGCCGATCGTCGTCGACATGAGCACACGCGGGCGCTGGCGCCTGATGCGTCCGGAGACGGTCGGCGAGCAGCTCGCGCTGCCGGTCCCGCCGACGCCGACCGAATGAGCCCGCTGCCGCGGCGCGTCGCCGCCATCGCCTTTGCCGGGCTGCTCGCGGCGTCGTTCACGACAGCCTTCGCCGCGTCGCAGCTCTTCAAGTGCATCGACGGCGGCCGCACCGTGTACCAGCAGCAGGCCTGTTCGGTGAGCTCGCAGCCCGAGCCGGCGGCGAGCGCACCGCGGGTCGCGGCGAAGGCGAGCGCGCCGAGCGCCGACGCGGCGTCGGCCGCGGCGCGCAAGCTCAGGTCGTCTTCGGCTGCTTCATCCGCGCTCGCCACGCCCCGATGAGGACGAGCAGGCCGGGAATCAGGATCGCGCCCCAGATGATCTTGTCGAGGTGCTCCTTCACCCACGGGATGTTGCCGAACAGGTAGCCCGCGAGCGTGATCGAGCCGATCCAGAGCGCGCCGCCGGTGACGTCGTAGAGGGTGAAGCGGCTGCGCGTCATCTGCGCGACGCCGGCGACGAAAGGCGCGAATGTGCGCAGGAACGGCATGAACCGCGCGGCGATGATCGTCACGCCGCCGTACTTCTCGTAGAACGCGTGCGCCTGGTCGAAGGCGCGCTTGTTGAACCAGCGCGAGTCCTCCCACGAGAAGACGCGCGGCCCGATCGCCCGGCCGATCGTGTAGTTGCTCTGGTTGCCGAGCACGGCCGCGATCCAGAGCAGCGCCAGGACGACGGGCAGGCTCATCAGCCCGGCCGCGCACATCGCGCCGACGACGAAGAGGAGCGAGTCGCCGGGCAGGAACGGCATGACGACGACGCCGGTCTCGACGAAGATGATCGCGAAGAGGAGCGCATAGACCCAGGCGCCGTAGGAGCGTACGAAAGTCGCGAGGTGAGCGTCGATGTGAAAGACGAAGTCGAGCACCGAACCGATGACATCCATGGCGGCGATTATTGCGGCGCGCCAGTCTGCCCCGCCCGCACCGCCGCTAGGCCGACTTCGCGTCGGTCTCGTCGAGGGCGGCGACTGCCGCGAACCATGCCGCAAGCTCGCTCGGGTGCGCGGCGTCCGCATCGGCGCCGCGCCAGCGTCGCTTCAGCTGGTTGGCGGCGGCGTGCAGCTGCCAGAGCAGCTCTTCGGCGAGCGCCCAGAGCTCGATCCGCAGCGCCGCGTCGTTGCCGACGTCCTCGGCGATCGCCGCGAGCTGCTCGCGCGTGACGCCGGCGTCGTAGAGCATTCGCTGCAGGGTCGCGTTCTGCGCGTCGACCGATGCGACCAGCGCCGCCTGCGCGCCGTCGAGCTCGCGGCCGAGCGCCTCGCTCGACGCGCGCCAGAGCGCGAGCACGTCGGTCAGCTGGAGCAGCCGGGCGACCAGCGCATCGGCGCCGATGCCGTCGGCGTCGCCGGCTTCGGCCGGCACGGCGAGGAGCCGGTGCACGGCGGCGACGTGGGCGGCGGCGTAGCGGCGCGGGTTGATTCGCAGCAGCAGCGAGACACGCTGCTCCGGCAGCCGGCGCTCGCCGTCGAACATCGCGGTGACGACCTCGGCGAGGGCGAGGACGCGGCCGAGCGGGCTCACCGCGTCGCCGGCGAGGCCGCGTGGATAGCCCGAGCCGTCGAGCCGCTCGTGGTGCTCGACGATCGCGCGAACGATCTCCTTCGAATACTCCGGGAAGCGATCGACGAGCATCGACGACGTCAACGGATGGACGTAGACCGGCCGCAGCTCGTCGCCGCTCAGCCGCTCTTCGGAATCGAGCAGGCCGGGCTCGATGTGGAGCATGCCGAGGTCGTGCAGCAGGCCGGCGACGGCGGCGTCGCGAACGTCGGCCTTGGCGCCGCCGCTCTCGCGGACCAGGTGTGCGCAGAGCAGCGCCATGAGGATGCTGTGGTCGAACAGCGCCGGCCGCGTCTCGCGCGCCAGCGTCAGGTGCAGCGCGACCGGCTTGGCGAGGCGAACCGCGGCGACCGCGTCGAACAAGGCCTTGCCGGCCGCGCCTTCGGGCGCGACGCGCGCGAAGAACGGCCAGCGCGCGACCGCCGCGCGCGCCGCCGCCTCGAGCGACGCGGCGTCGACGCCCGGACCCGGGTCGATGCACTCGTCGAGCGGCAGCAAGAGGCGGTGCGATACGAGCCGGTCGTACAGGCTCTGGTCGATCGTCACGCCGCCCTCGAGCAGCTTGATGCCTTGCGCGTTGTAGATCGGCTGCGAGGTCCTGACCTGGCGCTTGGCGCCGAGGTCGGCGACCGCCTGCACGAATGCCGGCCGGGCCTCGCTGCCTGCTTCCGGCGCCGTCGGCGCAACGCTGTCGCTCATCAAGGGGAAGCTAACACGGGCGGCGCGTCCTCGCGCCCATCGAGACGCGCACAGTGCGAAATCTGCGTCAACAAGTCGGCCTCCGAGGGGGTGCGGGCGAGGCCGTCGAAGCGGAACCGGCGCGCTTTCTACAATGCGGCGATGAACGCCGTGCTCGAGCCTCGCGTGCGCCGGCCCATCCGCGAGCTGCCGAGCGAGCTGATCAGCCAGATCGCCGCCGGCGAGGTCGTCGAGCGGCCGGCGTCGGTCGTCCGCGAGCTGCTCGACAACGCGATCGACGCCGGCGCGACCGCCATCACGGTGCGCCTGACCGGCGGCGGCATCCGCGCCATCGTCGTCGAGGACGACGGCCACGGCATCCCCGCCGACGAGCTGCCGGCGGCCCTGCGCCGCCACGCGACGAGCAAGATCGCCTCGCTCGCCGAGCTCGAGGGCGTCGCGACGATGGGCTTTCGCGGCGAGGCGCTGGCGGCGATCGCCTCGGTCGCCGACGTCACGATCACGAGCCGCAGCGACGACGCGGCGCACGCGACCCGGCTCGACACGCGCAGCGGCGAGCTCGCCGCCGCGGCGCGCAGCGTCGGCACGACGGTCGAGGTGCGCGAGCTCTTCTTCAACACGCCGGCGCGGCGCAAGTTCCTGAAGACCGAGTCGACCGAGCTCGCGCACTGCGTCGAGGCGGTGCGCCGGCACGCGCTGGTGCGGCCCGACCTCGCGTTCGCCGTCTGGCACGACGGCAAGGCGGTCGCGCGCTGGGCGCGCGCCAGCGCCGAAGCCCGCACCGGCGACCTCCTCGGCGCGACCTTCGCCGAGCACAGTCGCGCCGTCGCCGTCGACCTCGGCGGCCTGGCGATCACCGGCCGCACCGGAACGCCCGAGTCGGCACGCGCGCGCGCCGACCTCCAGTACGTCTACGTCAACGGCCGCCACGTGCGCGACAAGCTGATCGCGCACGCGGTTCGCGCTGCCTACGACGACGTCCTGCACGGCGGGCGCCAGCCGGCGTACCTGCTCTTCATCGCTGTCGCGCCGGAGCGTGTCGACGTCAACGTCCATCCGACCAAGATCGAGGTGCGCTTTCGCGATTCGCGCGAGGTGCACGAGGCGGTGCGCAAGGCGGTCGGCGCGGCGCTCGCCGCCTCACCGGGCGCGCGCGCGACGCACGACACGGCACAGGACACCGGGCCCGCTGCCGCGCTCGCCGCAGCGGCCGGCGCGACGTTCGCGCAGCGGCCGTTGCGCTGGAGCGAATCGCCCGCGCCGGCGACGACGCTTCGTGCCGCCGAGCCCGACGCGCCGGCCTGGCTCGGCGGCGCGCCGCTGACGGCGTCGCCCACCGCCGAGCCCGTCGGCGGCGACGCCGACTGGCCCCTCGGCCGCGCCCTCGCCCAGGTTGCCGGCACCTTC
>JADGRJ010000113.1 GCA_017881025.1 Rhizobacter sp.
AAAATCTGGGCCGAGTAGTAGACCCAGACCAGCACCACGACCAGAGACGCGGCGGCGCCGAAACTCGAGGCGATGCCACTCCTCCCGATGTAAAAGCCGATCAAGAACTTGCCTGCTGTGAACAGCAACGCGGTCGCTGCCGCACCGATCCAGACATCCTTCCAATCGATGCGCACGCGCGGGATGATCTTGTAGATCATCGCGAAGGTCACCGTGACGAGGGCGAAGCTGACGACGAGGTTCAGCAGCTCCGCGACGACGCCCCAGCTGCCGAGCAGCGGCGCCGAGTACTTGCCGAGCGCGGCGACGGCGGCGCTCGCGACCAGCGAGACGATGAGCAAGAAGCCGATGCCGAGCACCATGCCGAACGAGAGCAGGCGGGCGCGGACGAGCGTCCACAGACCCGAACTGCCGGCGCGCCCCGGCGCGCGCCAGATGCGGTCGAGCGCGTTCTGCAGCTCGCCGAAGACCGAGATCGCGCCGACGCCGAGGAGGAGGACGCCGACGATCGTGCCGAGCACGCCCTGCGCCGGCTTGTTGACGCTTTGCAGCAGCGCCTGCGCCGCCGCCGCGCCGTCTTCGCCCATCAGCTCGCGCAGCTCGGCGAAGATCTGGCCGCGCGCCGCGTCGGCGCCGAAGACGAGGCCGGCGATCGAGATGACGATGAGCAGCAGCGGCGCGATCGAGAACAGCGTGTAGTAGGCGAGCGCCGCGCCCATGCTCGGCGCGAAGTCGTCGACCCAGGCTTCGACGGCCTGGCGGCAGAGCGCGAAGAGCGACGGGCGATCCATGGTGTCAACCCGGGAGCGGCCGGGCAGGGAACGCTCTATCATGGTTCGCAAGGTCAGGCGCGCGCCACCCCGCGCGCGCCGGCCCCCCAACCGCAGGAGAAAGAACCATGATCGTTCGCCGTATCGCCATCGCCTCGATTCTCGCCACCGGCGCCCTCGCCATCGCCGGCTGCGGCATGATGGATTCCAAGGGAGCGGGCGGCACCATGTCCGTGCCCCTCTCGGGCCAGAACGAAGTGCCGCCGAACGCCAGCGGCGGCTCGGGCACCGGCAAGGTCGAGCTCGACGGCAACGTCGTCAAGTGGACCGTGACGTACTCCGGCACCACCGGCCCGATCACCGCCGGCCACTTCCACGGCCCGGCTGCGGCGGGCGCCAACGCCGGCGTCGTCGTGCCGTTCGCCGGCCCGCTCGCCAGCCCGATCGTCGGCTCGGCGACGCTGACCCCGGCGCAGGTCGACCAGGTCAAGCAGGGCCTCTGGTACATCAACCTGCACACTGCCGCCAACCCGGGCGGAGAGTTGCGCGGCCAGGTCAAGTAAGCCTCTTCTCCCGCGCCGAGGCGCCGCCGGTCACTCCGACCGCGGCGCCTTCGCTTTTTCCGCCTCGCGCAGGCGCAGGACGCGGCGCTGCACCTTGCCCGTCGTCGTCATCGGCAGGGCGTCGATGAACTCGATCTCCTTCGGGTACTCGTAGGGCGCGAGCTTGCCGCGAACGTGCGCCTGCAGCTCGACCGCGAGGTCGCTCGACGCGGCGAAGCCGGGCGCCAGGACCACGAACGCTTTGACGAGGGCGCCGCGCTCGGCGTCGGGCTTGGGCACGACCGCGGCGTTGGCGACGGCGGCGTGCTTGACCAGGCAGTTCTCGATCTCGCTCGGGCCGATGCGGTAGCCGGCGGCCTTGAAGACGTCGTCGCTGCGGCCCTGGTACCAGAGGTAGCCGTCGCCGTCCATCGCCGCTGTGTCGCCGGTGCGGCACCAGCTGTCGTCGGGGTCGCCGGTGAACTTGTCTCGCGTCGCGTCGTCGCGCTTCCAGTAGCCGAGGAAGAAGATCGGATCGCGCTCGCCGTGGACGTCGCGCCGGTGCAGGGCGACGTCGCCGGGCGTGCCGCGCGGGCACTCGTTGCCGTCGTCGTCGATGACGGCAACGCGGTGGCCGGGATAGGGCCGCCCCATGCTGCCGGCGCGCGCCGGCCAGCGCACCGCGCAATTGCCGACGATGTAGTTGATCTCGGTCTGGCCGAACATCTCGTTCGGGACGACGCCGAGGGCGTCGCGGCACCACGCGAAGACGGCGTCGCCGACCGCCTCGCCGGCGCTCATGATCGCGCGCAGCGACAGCGCGAAGCGCTCGCGCGGCGCCGGCACCGCCTTCATCATCGCCTTCAGCGCGGTCGGGAAGAGGAAGGTGTGCGTGACGCGATGGCGCGCCATCACCTCGAACGCGAGCTCGGGCGCGAAGCGGCGCTGCAGGGCGACGATCTCACGGCCGAAGTAGAGCGTCGGCAGCAACGCGTCCATGAGGCCGCCGGTCCAGGCCCAGTCGGCCGGCGACCAGAAGACGGCGTCGTCCTGGGGAAACCAGTTCTGGCTGCAGACGAATCCCGGCAGGTTGCCGATAAGCACGCGGTGCGGGATCAGCGTTCCCTTCGGCGGCCCGGTCGTGCCGCTGGTGTAGATCAGCACCGCGGCGTCGTCGGCGCGCGTCTTCTCGGCGACGAACGAGGCGCGCTCCGCGCTGAGGGCGCGCGTCCAGTCGACGTCGCCCTGCCCTTCGGCCGCGCCGACCGCGATGACGGTGGCGAGCTTCGGACAGAGCGGCCGTGCCGCGATCACGTTGGCGATGCCGCTCTCGTCGACGATCGCGAGGAGCGCCTCGCTGTCGTTGAGGCGGTACTCGAGCGCGTCGGGGCCGAACAGCATCGAGAGCGGCATCGCGACGGCGCCGAGCCGGTAGAGCGCGATGTGCGCGACCGCGGTCTCGAAGCGCTGCGGCAGGACGAGGGCGACGCGATCGCCGCGCCCGACGCCGAGCCGGCGCAGCGCTGCCGCCAGCCGGTCGGCGTCGCGGTCGAGCTCGCCGTAGGTGAAGTCGGTGCGCGTGCCGTCCTCGGCCTCGAAGCGGATCGCGACCGCGTCGGGCCGCTCGCGCGCCCAGCGCGTGCAGCAGACGGCGGCGATGTTGAAGTCGGCCGGCACGTGCCAGCGGAAGCCGGCGTGCAGTTCGGCGTAGCGGTCCATGGCGTCAGTCGGGCCGCGGCTCGGCGAAGGCCGCGAGCGCCGGCCCGGCGATCCGGCAGATGCGCCAGTCGGGCATGACGGTCGCGCCCAGGCGCTGGTAGAAGCGGATCGCGCCTTCGTTCCAGTCGAGGACGCTCCATTCGAAGCGGCCGCAGCCGCGCGTCGCTGCGAGCCGGGCCAGGTGCTCGAGAAGCGCCTGGCCGATGCCCAGGCCGCGCTCGGCGGGCTCGACGAAGAGGTCCTCGAGGTAGAGCCCCGGCTTGGCGAGGAAAGTCGAGAAGTTGGTGAAGAAGAGCGCGAACGCGACGACCCGCCCGGCGCGATCGGCGACCAGCGCCTCGGCGACCGGCCGTTCTCCGAACAGGTGCGGCGCGAGCGACTCGGGGGTGACCTGGACCAGGTGCGTCAGCTTCTCGAACTCGGCCAGGCCGTGGATGAGGCGGACGATCGCCTCGAGGTCGGCCGGCGCGGCCGGCCGGATCGCGAAGCCCGCGCTCGCGGTCGAGGGAGACGAGGAGGCTTCCATCATGGCGGATTCTGGCATCGGCGCTGGCACGCTCCGCATGGCCTGTCGCGGCGCCGATAGCCCGCGCGTGGCGCGCCGCTTACAGTGACGGGATGAGTGCAGAGCCCTATCGCCCGCGCCGGCGCGCGCGCAGCTTTTCCGTCACCGCGCGCGGGCTGCGCCAGCACCTTCTCGAATGGGGCGACCCCGGCCTGACGCGCGACGACCGGCCGACGATCGTCATGCTGCACGGCTGGATGGACGTCGCCGCGTCGTTCCAGTTCGTCGTCGACGCGCTCGCCGACGATCGCCACGTGCTGGCGCTCGACTGGCGCGGCTTCGGCGGCAGCGACACGCCGGCCGCCGACACCTACTTCTTTCCCGAGTACCTCGGCGACCTCGAGATCGTCCTCGACGAGCTGTTCGGCCGGGCGCGCGCGCCGATCGACCTGCTCGGCCACAGCATGGGCGGCAACGTCGCGATGCTCTACGCCGGCGTCCGGCCGCAGCAGGTGCGCCGCCTCGTCAACCTCGAAGGCTTCGGCATGCCGCGCTCGAAGCCTGCGCAGGCTCCCGGCCGGATTGCCAAGTGGCTCGACGAGCTGAAGACGCCGATGCAGCTGCGCCCCTATGCCGACCTGGCGGCGGTCGCCGATCGGCTGGTCAAGACCAATCCGCTCCTGCGCGCGGACCGAGCGGCGTGGCTCGCCGCGCACTGGTCGCAGCCGACCGGCGTCGGCGACGAGCGCGCGCTGCTGGCCGACGCGAACCACAAGCGGATGAGCCCGCTGATCGCCCAGGTCGACGACTGGCTCGAGTGCTACAAGCGGATCACCGCGCCGCTGCTCTGGATCGAGGGCGACCGCGGCGACGTCAGCGTCTGGTGGGGCGACCGCTACACCAAGGCCGAGTTCCACGAGCGGCTGAACCTCGTCGCCGACGTGCAGCGCCACGTCGTCGGCCCGGCCGGCCACATGCTCCACCACGATCGCCCCGAGGACATCGCCCGTCTGCTCGAGTCGTTCCTGTCAGAATCGCGCCCTCCCCGAAGCGACCCGAACTAGAGCCCCACCATGGACGTCGAACACATCAATGCCATCGGCAACCGCCTGGCCGACCTGACGAAGCGCACGGTCGACCTCCGGGGGTATCTTTGACTACGACCGCAAAGCACTGCGGCTGAACGAGGTCAACGCCGCCCTCGAGAACCCGAACGTCTGGAACGAGCCGAAGCGCGCCCAGGAGCTCGGCCGCGAGAAGCGCACGCTCGACACGGTGGTCACGACGATCGACCACCTCACGTCCAACCTCGCTGACAACAGCGAGCTCTACGAGATGGCGAAGGAGGAGGCCGACTTCGACGGCCTCGTCGCCATCGACGCCGACGCCGCCAAGCTCGAGGCGACGATCGCCGAGCTCGAGTTCCGGCGCATGTTCGACAACCCGCTCGATCCGAGCAACTGCTTCATCGACATCCAGGCCGGCGCCGGCGGCACCGAGGCGTGCGACTGGGCGGCGATGCTGCAGCGCCAGTACCTCAAGTACTGCGAGCGAAAGGGCTTCAAGACCGAGGTCATGGAAGAGACCGCGGGCGACGTCGCCGGCATCCGCAGCGCGACGATCAAGGTCGAGGGCGAGTACGCGTTCGGCCTCTTGCGCACCGAGACGGGAGTGCACCGGCTGGTGCGGAAGAGCCCATTCGATTCCGCCGGCGGCCGCCACACCAGCTTCGCGAGCCTGTTCGTCTACCCGGAGGTCGACGACTCGATCGAGATCGAGATCAACCCGGCTGACGTCCGCACCGACACCTTCCGCGCCTCGGGCGCCGGCGGCCAGCACATCAACAAGACCGACTCGGCGGTGCGCCTGACGCACATCCCGACCGGCATCGTCGTCCAGTGCCAAAACGACCGCTCGCAGCACAGGAACCGCGACGAGGCCTGGCAGATGCTGCGCTCGCGCCTCTACGAACACGAGCTGCGCATCCGCATGGCGGCGCAGCAGAAGCTCGAGGACACCAAGACCGACGTCGGCTGGGGCCACCAGATCCGCAGCTACGTGCTCGACCAGAGCCGGATCAAGGACCTGCGCACCAACGTCGAGATCAGCAACACGCAGAAGGTGCTCGACGGCGACCTCGATCCGTTCATCGAGGCGAGCCTGAAGCAAGGCGTGTAATCGACGGCGCCGACAACGACCACAAGAAAAGACATCCGGAGACTCCCATGCGTGAAGGCACCGCTCCCCTGATCCGCCGCGAGGACTACGCCGCGCCGCCGTTCTGGATCCGGAAGGTCGACCTGACGTTCGAGCTCGATCCCGCGAAGACGCTGGTCATCAACCGCATGCAGGTGGAGCGCAACGGCGACGTCGCCGCCGGCCCGCTCAAGCTGCACGGCGAGGACATCACGCTGACGCGCTGCCTCGTCAACGGCGAGTCGGTGTCGTTCCGCCACGAGGACGGCCTGCTCGTCATCGACAACCTGCCCGAAGGCAGCTTCGCGCTCGAGATCCGGAACACCTGCGCGCCCGAGAAGAACACGCGGCTGTCGGGCCTCTACACCTCCGGCGGCGGCTTCTTCACGCAATGCGAGGCCGAGGGCTTTCGCCGCATCACCTTCTTCCTCGACCGGCCCGACGTGATGGCCGAGTACAGCGTCCTGATCCGCGCCAACAAGGCGGCCTACCCGGTCCTGCTCTCGAACGGCAACCTGGTCGAGCAGGGCGATCTCGACAACGGCCGCCACTTCGCCCGCTGGCACGATCCGTTTCCGAAGCCGAGCTACCTGTTCGCGCTCGTCGCCGCCGAGCTGGTCGCGCGCGAGCAGCACATCCGCTCGCGCTCCGGCAAGGACCACCTGCTCCAGGTCTACGTGCGCCGCGGCGACCTCGACAAGACCGAGCACGCGATGAATTCGCTCGTCGCCTCGGTCGTCTGGGACGAGGCGCGCTTCGGCCTCGCGCTCGACCTCGAGCGCTTCATGATCGTCGCCGTCGGCGACTACAACATGGGCGCGATGGAGAACAAGGGCCTCAACATCTTCAACACCAAGTACGTGCTGGCGAGCGCGGCGACGGCGACCGACAACGACTTCGCGGCGATCGAATCGGTCGTCGGCCACGAGTACTTCCACAACTGGACCGGCAACCGGATCACCTGCCGCGACTGGTTCCAGCTGAGCCTGAAGGAAGGCCTGACGGTCTTTCGCGACCAGGAGTTCAGCATGGACATGGTGGCGAGCGCGAGCGCGCGCGCGACCGTTCGCATCGCCAACGTGAGGAACCTCCGCCAGGTGCAGTTCCCGGAAGACGCCGGCCCGATGGCGCACCCGGTGCGGCCCGACAGCTACGTCGAGATCAACAACTTCTATACCTCGACCGTCTACGAGAAGGGCGCCGAGGTCGTCCGCATGATGCAGACGCTGGTCGGCCGCGACGGCTTCGCGCGTGGCATGAAGCTCTACTTCGATCGCCACGATGGCCATGCCGTCACCTGCGACGACTTCGCGCAGGCGATCGCCGACGCCAACCCGGCGAGCGACCTGGCGCGCCTGCTGCCGCAGTTCAAGCGCTGGTACTCGCAGTCGGGAACGCCGAAGGTGACCGCGCGCGGCCGCTACGACGCGCCGTCGCGCACCTACACGCTCGGCCTCGAGCAGTCGTCCCACGGCGCGGCGAACGAGCCGTTCGTCATCCCGCTGGCGATGGGGCTGGTCGGCCGCGACGGGCGCGCGCTGCCGCTGCGCCTCGAGGACGAAGCCGCCGGCAGGGCGGCGACCTCGCGGGTGCTCGTCCTCGACGAGGCGCGCTCGTTCTTCACCTTCGTCGACGTCGACCAGGCGCCGGTGCTGTCGCTGCTGCGCGGCTTCTCGGCGCCGGTCATCGTCGCCGATGGTCTCGGCGACGGTGACCTGCTGGTGCTCCTGCGCCACGACAGCGATCCGTTCAACCGCTGGGAGGCCGGCCAGCGAATCGCCCTGCACCGCCTGCTCGCGGCGGTGCACAGCGGCGAGCCGGCGCTGCTCGACGCCGACTTCATCGCCGCGATGCGCGACGTGCTGCGCCATCCCGCGCTCGACCCCGCCTTCAAGGAGCTCGTTCTCACCCTGCCGAGCGAGGCCTACGTCGCCGAGCAGCTCGACGTCGTCGATCCGCAGAAGATCCACGCTGCGCGCGAGGCGATGAAGCGAAGCCTCGCGCGCGAGCTGCGCGCCGACTGGGAGTGGGCGTTCGAGGCGCACCAGGTGATCGGTGGCTATTCGCCCGACCCGGTCTCGTCCGGCCGCCGCGCCCTCGCCAACCTGAGCCTGACGATGCTCTGCCTCGACGGTGCCGAGCGCGCCGACCCGGTCTGGCCGGGTCGCGCCTACCAGCGCTTCAAGGACGCGTCGAACATGACCGAGCGCCAGGGCGCGCTCGCCGCCCTGCTGTTCTCGGGATCGAGCCTCGCCGACGCCGCCCTCGAGCACTTCCTGGCGATGTTCGAAGGCGACGCGCTCGTCGTCGACAAGTGGTTCACGCTGCAGGCGGCCACGCCCGAGCACGGCGACCAGGTGTTCGGGCGCGTCCAGCGGCTGCTGCGCCACCCGGCCTTCAACATCGCCAATCCGAACCGCGCGCGCAGCCTGATCGGCGCGTTCTGCCTCGGCAACCCGGCTGGGTTCCACCGCGGCGACGGCGCCGGCTACGCGTTCTGGGCCGACCGGGTGCTCGAGATCGACGCCTTCAATCCCCAGCTGGCGTCGCGGATCGCGCGCGCGCTCGACCGCTGGACGCAGCTCGCCGAGCCTTACCGCCAACTGGCGCGCGCCGCGATCGCCCGCGTCGCCGCGGCCCCGAAGCTCTCGAGCGACACCGGCGAGATCGTCTCGCGCGCGCTCTCGGCCGGCTGAGGCGCGCCATGGCTGCGTCCAAAGGCAGGAAGAACGCGTTCTACGCCCAGTCGGGCGGCGTCACCGCGGTGATCAACGCGTCGGCGTGCGGCGTCATCGAGACGGCGCGCGCGCACCGCGACGTCATCGCCAACGTCTACGCCGGCAGGAACGGCATCATCGGCGCGCTCACCGAGGAGCTGATCGACACCGGCAAGGAGTCGGCGGCGGCGATCCGCGCGCTGCGAACGACGCCGGCGGGCGCCTTCGGCTCGTGCCGCTACAAGCTCAAGTCGCTCGACAAGAACCGGCGCGAGTACGAGCGGCTGATCGAGGTCTTTCGCGCCCACGACATCGCCTGGTTCTTCTACAACGGCGGCGGCGATTCGGCCGACACCTGCTTCAAGGTGAGCCAGCTGTCGCAGGCGCTCGGCTACCCGCTGCAGGCGATCCACGTGCCGAAGACGGTCGACAACGACCTGCCGATCACCGACTGCTGCCCGGGCTTCGGCTCGGTCGCCAAGTACGTCGCGGTGTCTGCGCTCGAGGCATCGTTCGACGTGCGCTCGATGGCGCGGACGTCGACCAAGGTCTTCGTCCTCGAGGTGATGGGCCGCCACGCCGGCTGGATCGCCGCGGCCGGCGGCCTGATCGAGGAGCACGGCATCCCGGTCGTCATCCTCTTTCCCGAGATCGAGTTCGACGAAGCGAAGTTCATCGCCCGCGTCGACGCGCTGGTCAAGGAACACGGCTACTGCACGGTCGTCGTCTCCGAGGGCGCGCATCGCGCCGACGGCACGTTCCTCGCCGAGCAGGGGACGCGCGACGCGTTCGGCCACGCCCAGCTCGGCGGCGCCGCGCCGGTCGTCGCCAGCATGATCAAGGCCGCCCTCGGCCACAAGTTCCACTGGGCCGTCGCCGACTACCTGCAGCGCGCCGCGCGCCACATCGCCTCGAAGACCGACGTGCGTCAGGCCTACGAGCTCGGCAAACGCGCGGTCGAATTGGCGCTGAAGGGCCGCAACGCCGTGATGCCGACGATCGAGCGGACCTCGGACGTTCCCTACCGCTACCGGATCGGCGTCGCCGACCTCGCCGACGTCGCCAACGTCGAGAAGTTCATGCCGCGCGACTTCATCAGCGCCGACGGCTTCTCGATCACCGAGAAGTGCCGCCGCTACCTGCGCCCGCTGATCGCCGGCGAGGACTATCCGGCGTACCGCGGCGGCCTGCCGGTCTATGCGACGCTGAAGAACGTGCCGGTCGCGCCGCGCCTGGCGCCGTTCGCGCTGCAGTGAGTCGGCTCCGCTAGAATGCGCCCCTCGCGCGGCGGCTCTCGGCTGCCGCTGCGACGCCGGCGTAGCTCAGTTGGTAGAGCAGCGCATTCGTAATGCGAAGGTCGGGAGTTCGACTCTTCTCGCCGGCACCAGTTCTAGCCAGCATTTCTTCGTTTGTCGCCTCCCACAAATCGGCCCCCGACAATCCAAGAGGTTTGTCGCGATCTCCCCGCCTCGGCGGTGAAGCTCGCCGCGAATGCGGTCGTGGAGCTTCGCCGTACAAGGCCCAGTTGATTCAGATCAACAGGCAAGTCACCACGGCAACTAACCTTCTGGAACCAGTTCCCTTTCAACCCCCGATGTTTCGTCACCGACTCCAACGCCGACGCTGGGCAGCACGTGTGCTGCTTCTGTGGCTCTTCGGTGTTGGCGCCGGGGTGGCGAACGCGTGCCTCGGGCTCGCCGTGACGCACACCGGCAGCCCGGCGATCGCGAATGCCGTAAGCCTCGTCGCCTTGCACCATGAGGGTGCGGCGCCCGAAGGTGGCCACGATCACGGGAGCCAAGGCGACGATCACGCGGGCCACACGGGCCATCCGGCGTCGCCCGGCACCGCCAGTTGTCAGCACTTTTGCGACAAAGCCGGTATCTCGATCCCGTCGCTGAAATCACCGTTCGACGATGTTCACGGAGTCGCGTTCTTCCTGCCCGCGCCTGCCGCAGTCGTTCGTGATCCGGCCTTCGTGCCGGTTCAACAGTGGGTGCCGCGCCGGGATGGCGTGTGGGCACTGCCAATCCAGATCGCCTTCCTGCGCCTGGCGCTATAGCGCCTGCGACCGTCAAGCAGCTGTTGCAGCTGCCGTGACCGGAGCCTTTCTGCCAGCTCGCGATGCTGTCACCCGACGGCGGCGCAGCGACAACTTCCGCTGATCGACGCGGTCCCGCATGGCGGGCCACACGATCGACAGCAATCCATCCGTCCCGTCCAGGAGTCCATTGTCATGACCACGACCCGCATACTTTTCGCCTCGATCTTCCTCGCCTCGCTCGCGCTGACCGCGCCGGCGCAAGCCCAGTCCGCGGCAAGCGCTTCGGCGTCCGCAGCGGCGACGATGCCTCATGACTGTGCCAAGCCGATGGCCATGCACGACCACGCCGCGGAAAAGGGCAATCCACGGCCGGCGTCCATGTCTGATGGCTGTCCGCCTGCCAAGGCCAAATCGACTTTGAGCGCAGCGTCCGCTGCAGAGAAGAAACGGCTCGGGCACATTCACGCCAGGGACGGCAAGTAACCCGACTGGCGGACCAGTCGGCGCCGTGACCGCACGGGAACCAGGCTGATGACATCACTTCGGATACGACAGGCCCGCGCTCTGATGTGCGGGCTGTTGGCCAGCACCGCTGTGGTCGGTTCGGCTCTGGCCCAAGAGACCGGTTTGGGAAGCAGCGTCCAAGGCCTGCTGGCTTACGCGCGTGCCCAAAGCCCTGAGATCGGCGCGATGCGGCAGGAAGCGGACGCGGCGGCGCAGCGCGTCGGGCCCGCCGGCGCGTTGCCCGATCCTGTGCTGCGGGTCGAGTTGATGAACATCAACAACTACGGCAGCAACGCGTCCCCGAGCTTGCTGCCCTCGCGCGTCGGCGAAACGAAGTACACCGTGATGCAGACCCTGCCCCTCTGGGGCAAACGCGATCTTCGGCGCGATGCGGCGGCTGCCGACGCGAACCAGGCAGCCGCGCGCACCGACGTCACGTGGGCCGACCTGGCCGCTCGCATCAAGTCGTCCTACGCCGAGTACTACCGGGCGGCTGGCACGGAGCGCCTGACGCGCGAGGTGCTTGACTTGATCTCGAGGCTCGAGCAGATTGCGCAAGCCCGCTACGCTGGTGGCCTCGTGCCCCAGCAGGACGCGATCCGCGCGCAACTCGAGCAAACGGCCATGCGCCTCGAGCTGGTGGGGCTCGAGAACGAGAAGCGTCAACTACGGGCGCGCTTGAACGGGCTGCTCGCTCGCGACGCGGGCGCTCCGCTGGCCGATCCGCAGGACCTGCGCCCCTTGCCGACGTTGGCCATTTCGGATGCGGCAACACTCGCCGAACGGGCGCGCGAGCGCAACCCTCAACTGCAGGCCGAGTTGGCGCGTCTTGCAGGCGCGCAGAAAAGCCGCGACCTCACTTGGCGCAACCGCTACCCCGACCTGCTGGTCGGCGTGGCGCCGAGCCAGATGGGCTCGCGCATCACCCAATGGGGCGTGATGTTCGAGGTGAACATTCCGCTGCAGCAGGAATCGCGCCGTGCCCAGGAGCGCGAGGCTGACGCCATGGTGGGGGCGGCGCGGTCGCGGTCCGAGGCTCTCTCGAATCAATTGCTCGGCGAGCTCGCAGCCAACCTGTCGGCGTTCGACGCGGCGCGGCGTACCGAATCCCTGATCAAGGCGCAGTTGCTTCCGCAGTCGGAGTTGAGCCTGCAGTCCTCGCTGTCAGGCTATGAAAGCGGCAAGGTCGATTTCGCGACGTTGCTCGAGGCGCAGCGCCAGATTCGCAAGGCGCGGCAAGAGCTTCTCAAGGCTCGGGTCGAGGCGCAACTGCGCGTCGCCGACATCGAGCGCATCTTGGGAGAGGATCTATGAAGTCCTCCAGAACCGTTGTCGCGACCGTCGCTGCGTTCGTTCTGGTCGGCGCGGTCGGCGCGGCCGGTTACTGGCTCGGCGCTCGCTCGTACGCACCGGCTCAGAACAGCGCTGTCGCCACGGCGCCTTCGGCCAGTGCCGCCAAACAGCGCAAGTTGCTCTACTACCGAA
>JADGRJ010000343.1 GCA_017881025.1 Rhizobacter sp.
GACGCCAATGCCGACGGCAGCATCCTCGTCATCGGCGAGCCGATGCTCGACGAGTCGATGTACCCGCCGCTGCCGGGCGCGCGCGCCGAGGCGGTGGCCGTCGCGGCACGCCTCACCGGCGGGCCGGCCGGCGTCGACGCCGCGCGCGTGCGCGCGCTGACGAGCGGCAACGACGACGCGCGCAACATCATCAACGCGCTCTTCGAGCGGCCGTACCGGATCGTCCACGTCTCCGGCCACGGTGCGCCGGGCCCCGACGGCGGCGTCGTCCTCTCGGGCGGCACCTACCTCGGCGCGGCCGAGGTGAAGGCGATGCGCACGGTGCCCGAGCTCGTCTTCCTCAACTGCTGCCACCTCGCGGCACGCGACGCGAAGTCGCTGCTCGCGCCGTACGATCGCGCCCAGTTCGCCGCGACCATCGCCGAAGCGCTGATCGAGATCGGCGTGCGCTGCGTCGTCGCCGCCGGCTGGGCGGTCGAAGACGGGCCGGCCGAGCTCTTCGCGACCACCTTCTACGACGTGCTGCTCGGCGGCGGCCGCTTCATCGACGCCGTCGCCGCCGCGCGAACGGCGGCGTGGCGCTCGGGCGCCGGCGGCAACACCTGGTCGGCGTACCAGTGCTACGGCGATCCGGGCTGGACCTGGCAGCGCGACGTCGGCGACGCGCAGCGCGCCGCCGCCGGGCCGAGCGACGAGTTCGCCGGCGTGTCGTCGCCGCCGGCGCTGACGCTCGCGCTCGAGACGATCTCGATCCGCCTGCGCTTCGGCGGCGACGACCCGAAGCGGCGGAAGAGCCTCGAGCAGGCGCAGCGCGACAAGGTCCGTTTCCTCGAGGAGAAGTTCGCGCCCTTGTGGGGCCGGATGGGCGCGGTCGCCGAGGCGTTCGGCCTCGCCTGGGCCGACGCGCGCGACGCCGACAAGGCGATCGAGTGGTACCGCGTCGCGGTCCAGGCCGAGGACGGCAGCGCCTCGTTCAAGGCCGCCGAGGAGCTCGGCAACCAGCTGGCGCGGCGCGGCGAAGCGCGCGCCGATGCGGCCGTGGGGCGGCGCGATGTCGAGGAAGCGATCGCCCGCCTGAGCAAGCTGGTCGAGATCCAGGCGACGGCCGAGCGCGAAGCGCTGCTCGGCTCGGCGTACAAGCGGCTGGTGATGATCGAGGGCCGCCAGGTCGAGGCGGCGTCGGCGCCGGCCGCCAAGCGCCGCGCCGGCAGGCGCGGCAAGGCCGCTGCCGCCACGGTCGCCGCCGAGCGCCTCGATGCGTTGCGCGAGATGGCGCGCCACTACGGCAACGCCGAACGGCTCGCGCGCGAGGCCAATGCCGACAACCTCTTCTATCCGGCCAAGAACGGCATCAGCGCCGAGCTGCGCCTGGCCTTCCTCGAGCGCCGTCCCGCCGAGCTCGCGGTCGATCGCATGCGCGCGGTCCAGGAGTCGCTCGCGCGCGCGTCGAGCGAGCGGCCCGACTTCTGGTCGGTGGTCGGCCAGATCGAGCTGCGCGTCCTCGTCGCCGTCGCGGCCCAGCAGCTCGCCGGAGAATCGGTGGCGCTGATCGCCGAGTTCAGCGACCTGAAGGCGCGCGTGCCGGCGCGGACGATGTGGGACTCGGTGCATTCGGAAGCGCGCTTCACGCTCGAGCCGTACCTGGGGATCGCGAGCGCGGCAGAGCAGCGCGCCGCGCGCGCGCTGCTCGACGCGCTGGCAACCATGGCCGCCGCCTAAGGCGGGCCCAGCGGGCCCGGCCCCTCCCTCGCGGAGGGAGGGGAGCGAAGCGGGGAGGGAGCCGTCCTGTCGCCGCCTGCGGCGATGACGGCCACCGTCAGGTGGTCGTCATCGTCCGCCGGTGACTTCGACGATCGAGCCCGTCGTATAGCTCGAGCGCCCGGAGAGGAGCCAGACGATCGCCTCGCCGACTTCGTCGGCGGTGCCGGCGCGATGCATCGGCAGCTGCGGCGCGATCTGGCGGACGCGGTCGGGGGTGCCGCCCGAGGCGTGGATCTCGGTGGCGATGATCCCAGGGCGGACGGCGTTGACGCGGATGCCTTCGCCTGCGACCTCCTTCGCCAGGCCGATCGTGAAGGTCTCGATCCCGCCTTTGGCGGCGGCATAGTCGACGTACTGGCCGGGGCCGCCGAGCTTGGCCGCCGCCGACGAGACGTTGACGATCGCGCCGCCGGCGTGCGCGCCCGGGCCGGCGCCGGCCGGCTTGGTCGTCATGCGAAGGATCGCCTCGCGCGCGCAGTAGAAGCTGCCGAAGACGTTGATCGCGAACATGCGCTGCAGCCGCTCGACGCTCATCGCGTCGACGCGCGTCGCGACGTCGACGACGCCGGCGTTGTTGACCAGGCCGCCGAGCGGCGGCAGCGCGGCGTCGATCGCCGCGAACATCGCCCTCACTTCGGCGTCGCTGGCGACGTCGGCCTGGAAGGCGAGCGCCTGCCCGCCAGCGCCGACGATCGCGGCGACGACGGCGTCGGCGGCGGCGCGGTCGCGCGCGCAGTTGACGGCGACGGCCCAGCCGTCGGCCGCGGCGAGCCGGCACGCCGCCGCGCCGATGCCGCGGCTGCCGCCGGTGACGAGCACCGTGCGGCCCTGGCCCTGCGTTTCATTCCTCATCGTCGCCTCCGCGCGCGTCGCTGTCGCTGCCCGTCTGCTCCTTCGCCTTGCGGTCGAGGATCGCCTGCATCGGCGCCAGGCCGTCGATGAACCCATCGACGGGCTTGGCCCTGGCCAGGCGCAGCTGCGGCGGAAACAGGTGGTTCATGTAGAGCTCTTCGCCCGGCCGGCCGGTGCGCTGCACGTTGAACCAGAGCGTGAGGGCGACGCCGACGACGAAGCCGGTCGCGGCGACGCCGCGCATCAGGCGCTCGCGCGCGGGCTCGACGGCGAGGAGGTGAAAGTAGATCGCGCCGGCGACGGTCGCGTAGACGGCGATGAAGCTGAAGTCGGTGACCCACGGCCACGAGAACGCGAAGGCGACGAGCGGCGGCAGCACCGCGAGCGCGAGGGTGACGAGGCTGGCGATCACGAAGACGCGGACGTGCCAGCCGAAGTGGCTCTGGCGCGTGAACGTCTTCGAGAGCAGCGCCCAGAGGCCGCACCAGATCGCGCCGCCGGCGATCGTCGTCAGCACGATCGCGCCGGCCGCGCGCGCGAGGCCGTCGGGGTCGGTGTCGATCCAGGTGTTGGCGAGGACGACGGCGAGGACGGCGAGGGCGACGCCGAAGGTCGGCAGCCAGCGCTTCTCGTTGACGACGACCGGCGTCATCGCCTGCTCGGCGCCGAGCGCGTGGCCGGGCAGGCGCAGGCGCAGCTGGGCGCGGCCGACGTGCAGCTCGAGGTCGCGGCCGGTGTCGGCGATCGACTTGCTGCTGCCGCCGGCGATGCGCTCGCGGCCGAGGGCGACGCCGTTCTTCGTCTCGCCGGCGCTGACGACGATCGTCGCCGGCGCGCCGTCGGCGCCGCGGACGAGGTCGAGCGTCGCGTGGTGGGCGGCGACGTGCGGATCGCTCAGGACGACGGTGTTGTCGAGGGCGCGGCCGATCGACACCGGCCAGTGCTCGATGCGCCACGCCTGGCGGACGAGGCCGTCGCGGTCGACGACCTCGAGCAGCGCCAGCGGCTCGGCTAGTGCGCCTGCACCCATCGGAACGCGTCGAGGTAGTGGTGGGCGAGGCGCTGCGCGTTGGCGAAGCTCACGCCCTGGGCGTCGAAGCGGCCCTGCACGCCCGACTG
>JADGRJ010000114.1 GCA_017881025.1 Rhizobacter sp.
CGATCCACGGCAAGGGCTCGCACGCGGCGATGCCGCACAACGGCATCGACCCGGTGCCCGTCGCCTGCCAGATGGTGCAGGCGTTCCAGACCATCATCAGCCGCAACAAGCGGCCCATCGATGCCGGCGTGATCTCGGTGACCATGATCCACACCGGCGAGGCCACCAACGTCGTGCCCGACAGCTGCGAGATCCGGGGCACGGTGCGCACCTTCACGCTCGAAGTGCTCGACCTGATCGAGCGGCGCATGAAGGCCGTGGCCGAGAACACCTGCGCCGCGTTCGAGTCGAGCTGCGAGTTCGAATTCAAGCGCAACTACCCGCCGACCATCAACCACCCGGCCGAAACCGCTTTCGCGCGCCAGGTGATCGCCGACATGGTCGGCGCCGAAAACGTGCTCGAGTTCGAGCCGACGATGGGCGCCGAGGACTTCAGCTACTTCCTGCTCGAAAAGCCCGGCTGCTATTTCCTGATCGGCAACGGCGACGGCAGCCACCGCGAGGGCGGCCACGGCATGGGCCCGTGCATGCTGCACAACCCGAGCTACGACTTCAACGACGAGCTGATCCCGCTCGGCGGATCGCTGTGGGTGCGGATGGCCGAAGCGTGGCTCGCCGCGCCGCAGCGCTGAGCCGATGAACGACGCCTCGGGCTGCTTCGCTCAGAGCTACGCCGAAGCGCGCGACAAGTTCTTCGCCGCTGCGCGTTCGTGCGGCCTCGGCGTCGAGACCCACGTCCATCCGCTCGCCGGCCGCGACGGCGAGATGCTGGCGATGGACGTCGCGCGCGACGGGCCGATGAACGCCAAGTCGCTGCTCGTCGTCAGCAGCGCCTGCCATGGGGTCGAGGGCTTCTGCGGCTCAGGCGTCCAGGTCGCGCTGCTCGGCGATGCCGCCTGGCACCAGGCGGCGCACGACGCCGGCGTCGCCGTGCTCTACATCCACGGCCTCAACCCGTACGGCTTTTCCTGGTGGCGCCGGACGACGCACGAGAACGTCGACCTCAACCGCAACTTCCGCGACTTTGCGGCGCCGGCGCCCGCCAACGCCGCCTACGACGAGCTCGCCGCGCACCTCATGCCGGCGACGTGGCCGCCCGACGCGGCGACGGTCGCCGCCCTCGACGCCTTCGTCGCCGCGCACGGCGACCGTGCCCTGCAGCAGGCGATCTCCGGCGGCCAGTACAAGCACGCCGACGGCCTCTTCTTCGGCGGCACCGCGCCGACCTGGAGCCACCTGACGCTGCGCCAGGTGCTGCGCCAGCACGCGACGCGCTGCGAGCGGCTCGGCTGGATCGACCTGCACACCGGCCTCGGCCCGAACGGCGTCGGCGAGCGCATCTTCGCCTGCCGCGACGACGCCGCCGCCTTCGCACGCGCCAAGTCGTGGTGGGGCGACATCACGTCGATCTACGACGGCTCGTCGACCTCGGCGCTCCTCACCGGCCTGATGTGGCTGGCCGCGTACGAGGAATGCGGGCAGGCCGAGTACACGGGCCTGGCCCTCGAGTACGGCACGAAGCCGCAGCAGGACGTGATGCTCGCGCTGCGCGCCGACCAGTGGCTCGAGAACCACCCCGACGCCGACGACGCCACCCGCCGCGCCATCAAGCGGCAAGTGCGCGACGCCTTCTACACCGACACCGACGAGTGGAAGGCGCGCATCGTCGCGCAAGGCATCGACGCGGCCTACGGCGCCGTGCGCGGCCTCGCTTCTCCCGCACACTGAGGCGACGATGTCGGTCGCGACGGCGGGGCCGTGCGACCGCGGCGTCGCGGCGGCCGCGCCCGAATCCGCCGCAGCGGCGACGCACCCGACCTGCACTCTCGCGGCGACCATCCTCGGCTCGAGCCTGGCCTTCATCGACGGCTCGGTCGTCAACGTCGGCCTGCCGACGATCGAGCGCGACCTCGCGTCGTCGGGCGCTTCGGGCGCGACGATCGGCTGGCTGATCAACGCCTACCTGCTGCCGCTCGGAGCGCTCGTGCTGCTCGGCGTCAGGCGTGAACAACGCGACGGCGCGTGTCGCGGGCTTGCTGGCGACAGCGTTGCTCGGGGTCGTGCTCGCCGGAGATGCGGCAGGAGCGGAATTCGTGCAGCGTTTCAAAGCAGCCGCATAGGTCGGTGTCGCGCTCGCGGCGCTATCGGGGTTGGCGGCCTTTGCACTCGTCCCGGGCAGCGACCGGACACGCACCAGCCCCAAACATCACCGCTGACCGCTTCCGGTCCGCGCCCTCCGTCAGCGCTTTTCGCGAGGGCATACTTGTCTCGCGCTGGCATGAGACGTCCACACCTTGTTGGATGTCAGGCAGGTGAACTTGATGAACCTGGAGGATTGATTTGAGGATCTACAACTTCATTGGGTATGCGATTATTTTTGGCTACGCGGCGGCTTGCATGTATTTCGCCCCGCCAGCCCTCGGGCCATGGATGGGGCTGTCGATCGGCGCCGCCTATTTCATTGCTTGCTGGTTCGTCGGTGGGCTCTACTTGTCTTGTGTCATTCACATGGGGATTGCGCATCGCGCGCTGGACTACAAGGAATGGTTCGTCAAGACGATCACGGTCGTGAACAACACGTTCGGGGTCTACATCAATCCGGTCACGTGGGTCAATCGGCATCGGCTCCACCACGCCTTTTCCGACCACCCGGGAGACCCCAACAAGCTCGCCTCGGATGGTTGGTTGCGAACACTGTATCTTTGCTTGCTGCCGTATCAGACCAAGACCAACCTGGCCACCGACGACATCTTCAAGTCCTGGGCTTTCCGCCTGGTTTCGAATCCGGCGTTCGCCGTGGCTTCCCAGGTCTTCAGCCTCTGGCTGCTGTGGCTTCTCGTCGGCGACCTCCGCTTCGCGGCCGTGATGTGGCTTGTCTTTCGGATTTTCGCCCTCTGGATCAACATGATCCAGAACTACTGGACGCACGATCGGAGATTCGGATCCCGGCGCTACGACGACGAACGCGACAACGCGATGAACATCGGCGAGTGGCTACCCGTCACTGCGACCTTCAGCGCCTGTCTCCAGAACAACCACCATCACTCGCCGGGCCTCTTGCGATTGAGCCACGAGGAATCGGAATACGACCTCGGATTTGCCGCCGTCAAGGTCATGAGGACCTTGGGCGTCGTGCGCGCGACGGACAGGGGTTCAGAGCTGCCCCAGGGCATTGCGCTGACGACCCTGAATTTCTAGGATCTAGGTCGCCTTCTTGCGCCTGAATGGGTAGGAGGCTTGCCCCCAGAACCCGGCCGGTATGTCCTCGTTGGACAGGCCATAGGCCTCAGGCCACTTGTCTTCGGGATAGTGGTGAGTGCCGAACATCTTGTCGATCCACGGAAAGTGGATGGCGAAGTTCTTGTCGATGGCCTCTTCCTGCGACGTGTGGTGCCAGTGGTGGTACCTCGGGCAGATCAGGAAAGGCTCCAGCCACTTGATGCTCGGCTTGAAATTCGAATGCGTCCACGTGGCGTGGAGGGTGACGAAGAACAAGTAGGCGACGATGATGTCGTGCGGAAACACGAACATCATGGGAACGAGAATGAAGCCGCGAACCACGACGTCATCGACCAGGTGCGAGCGTGAACCGGCGAGCCAATCGAGCGCTTTGGAAGAATGATGAATGGCATGGAAGCGCCACAGGAACGGTACCGCATGAAACGCCCGATGAATGGCGTATTCGGCGAGGTCCGCGACCAGGATGGCGAGAAAGAACTGCACCAGCCAGGGCAGGCGCCCCATCGCTTCCAGGACGCCGGGAATGCCGAAGAACGTGGTCAGCTGGGTGGCCGGCAGCAGGATCAGGAAGGAAGTGATTTGAATGGGCAGATGCGTGGACAAGAAGTACCCCACGTCCAGCAGCCACTCTTTGCGGAAGACCCCTTGCTTCGGATAGGCCGGCCAGAGCACTTCGAAGGGCGAATAGATAAGGGTCATGAGCAGCATGTCCAGCAAGAACCAATCCAAGCCGATGGCCGGACCATCGTGAAGCGTTTGGTTGATCGGAACGCTGGCTCCGCCCCATAGCGTTGCGGCGAGCGCAAACAACATTCCCGTGAGGCCCAATGCCTTCTTCTTTCGCAGGATCGCCGACGCGACTCCGAAAATGATCGCCGCCACGATGAGTGCCTGAATCAGCAGGCGCATGATCGCCATGGGATAGTAGGGTCGCAGCTCGGGCGAAGTCAGAACTTGAGGGAAGTGGAGGCACACGACCGCGCCGAATGCCAGCATTCCGAAGAAGGCCGACAACACCCCACTCCACCAGCCCGTTCCGAACCCGGTGGGATCTTCGTCGCCGAACGCCGCGTTGACTTTTTCCTCGAGCACGTTTCCTCCCTGGACGTGGACAGACGCTTGACGGTAACTCGGCGAACCCTGCTCCGGCCGAGTATTCGAACACACCTTGACGGGGGTATCTGCTCGTGAAACCACGGCCGAGTGGAGCATTGCTCACGATCGACTGCGGCACGCAGAGCGTTCGCGCGATCGTGTTCGATGCCGCCGGCGAAATGCTGGCCCGCTCGCAGGTAGCGCTCGATGCCTATCGCTCGCCACAGCCGGGCCGGCACGAGATCGACGTCGAAGCGTTGTGGGCTGCCCTGGTGGCGGCGTGCCAAGCTCTCTGGCGTGAGCATGCGGAGCTGAAGTCTTCGCTCTGCGCAATGGCCGTCACCAGCCAGCGCGGCACCTTGGTGCCGCTCGACGCCTCGGGTCGAGCACTGGCGCCGGCGATCAGCTGGATGGACCGTCGCCGCGCCAATCGCGTTCCGCCGCTGCCGCCGCTGTGGCGTGCGCTGTTCGCCGCGGCGCGCGTCGGTGACGTGGTCAGGCATCTCCAACGCGAAGCCGAAGTCAACTGGTGGGCCGAGCATGAAGCAGCGATGCTCGGTCGCGCCCACAAGGTGATGCTGCTCTCCGGCTTTCTGAACTGGCGCCTTTCGGGCCACTGCGCCGACGCCACTGCGGCACAGGTGGGCTACCTGCCGTTCGACTATCGGCGCCAGGCGTGGTGCAGGCCGTCGGATTGGCGCTGGAAGGCGCTGGCCCTTTCACCGCAACAGTGCCCGGAACTGGTGCCAGCGACGCAAACGCTCGGCGCTGTCTGTGCCGAAGCTTCGCATCAGACCGGCATTCCGCACGGACTGACGCTCATCGCTGCAGGCGCCGACAAGGCCTGTGAAGTGCTCGCCGCGGGCGCCCTGGCGCCGGGTGTGGCTTGCGTTTCGGCCGGGACGTCGGTGTCGATCAGCGCCGGAACGCATCGCTACGTCGAAGCCTTGCCGTTTTCACCGGCCTACCCTGCCGCGGCGCCTGCCATGTACTGCAGTGAAATCCAGACCCATTGCGGTTTCTGGATGGTGCGGTGGTTCCTCGACGAGTTCGGGCAGCCGGAGCGGGAGGCGGCCATGCGGCAGGGCGTCGCAGCCGAAGCGATGTTCGACTCGCTCGCTGCCAGTGCGCCCGCCGGCGCTGCCGGCCTGATGCTGCAGCCGCACTGGTCTCCCGGCGTGCGCCATCCGGCAGCCGATGCGCGAGGCAGCGTGATCGGATTCGGCCCGGAGCATGGGCGCGCGCACCTGGCCCGCTCGATCCTCGAGGGCCAGGCGCACGCCATGCGGGAAGGGCGTAGTTTGGTCGAGCGTGCGACCGGTCGGTCGATCGAGACGCTCGTCATCGTCGGTGCGGCTTCGCGTTCGGACCTTGTGATGCAGATCATGGCCGACGTCATCGGCTTACCGGCAGTGCGCCTGCATACCGCCGAGGCTGCCGCACTCGGAGCCGCGATCGACGCAGCGGTGGGTGCCGGATTGCACGCCGACGTGGAGGCTGCAACCTCCGCGATGGCGCGTGCCGGGCGGCTCTTTCAGCCCAACGCCGAGGACTCGGCCCTCTACGACCGGCTGCACCGGGAGGTCTACCGGCCGATGTACGGGCGCCTTGCGCCCCTGTACGCCAGCTTGACGCAGATCTTGCGGCCGCGTGTCGGCTCTAGCCGATCACCCGATCCGCCCGCACCAGCACCGACTGCGGCACCTTGAGCCCGATCGCCTCGGCGGTCTTCAGGTTGACGATGGTCTCGATCGTTGTCGGCTGCTCGATCGGCAGGTCGGCGGGGCGGGCGCCCTTCAGCACGCGGCCCACGTAGTAGGCGAGGCGCCGGTACGAGTCGGTGAGGCGCGGGCCGTACGAGCACAGGGCGCCGCTGTCGGCGAACACCGGCCAGCTCGTCACGAGCGGGATGCGCCAGCGCATCGCGAAGTCGACGAGCTCGGCGCGGTTCTGCACCGCGAAGCTGTCGGCGGCGAGCGAGATCGCCTGTACCTTGTCGGCCGTCATCTTCGCGAACGCCGCCTGCAGCTCGGCCGACGTGCCGGCGCGCACGTCGCGCACGTCGAGGCCGAGCCGCGCGGCGGCGGCCAGCGAGCTCGCGCGCTCGAGCGGCTCGCCGGGATAGTCGTTGGCGAGCAGGGCGACGCGACGCGCGCCGGGGGCGAGCTCGCGCAGCAGCTCGAGGCGCTTGCCGTTCAGCTCGACGGCCATGTAGGTGAGGCCGGTCATGTTCGCGTTCGGGCGCGCCAGGCTCTCGGCGAGGCCGGCGCTCACCGGGTCGCCGCTGTAGGCGTAGACGACCGGCACCGGCAGCGCCGACTTGCGGATCTCGAGCACCGCCTCGCCCTGCACGACGATGAGGTCGACGCGCTGGCGCACGAGCTCGTCGGCGAGCGCAGGCACCTTGCTGCGGTCGTCGTCGCCGTAGCGGAAGTCGATGGTCAGGTTGCTGCCTTCGGCGAAGCCCGCCTCGGCGAGCGCGGCGCGAAAGGCCTGCAGGTAGGGCACGAGGCTCGCCGGCCGCTGCGCGGTGAGCCAGCCGATGCGGGCCGTGCTGCCGTACGACGGCTGGCCGATGGCGAAGCGCGGCAGCAGCGCGGCGCCAGCCGCGGCCATCCACACGCGACGTCTGTTCATGAGGTGTCCTCGATGGGCCGGTGCCATCAACGAAGCCGTCGTGGCTCCCGGCCGAACGGCCACTCTAGCGGCGAGTCATGCCGCGCGCATCCTCAGAAGGAACGACATGCGTCGGCGCGGCCGACGAGGTGCGTGCAGCGGCGATCGGGTCGATGGCTCCGGCGGTCGCGTATCGGTCGCTTTGCATCGCAAGCGAGGATCTGCCAGAGAGTTGCTTGTTTCATGAGCCAATCGTTCAACGAGGACACCTCACTGTAGGGCACGACTCGAATATCGCGAGCCTTGGTAAACCTCCCAATACGTGTCTCCTCATGGCGAAGCGCTCCGGTGACCGCGCTCGGCGCCGGCTCTCGATTCGGGCCGGGCACGGGCGCGACTCACTCTAGCGAGCGGAATGCCAAGCCGCCGCCAACGCGAGGCGAAGGACGCGCGAAACGTCGTCCGTCAACGGGAGGAAGGCTCTGACGGCACCGCGCCGCGCACGACCCGGTACGCCGGCACCGGCCGCTGAAACCCCTTCAGCGCCAGCTCGCCGGCCGGCTCGGTGGCGACGGCGCCGTCGAGCAACGCCTGCACCCGCTGCGACACCAGGATCTCGCCGCCGCGCGCTTCGCCGCACAGGCGCGCGGCGAGGTTGGTGACGGTGCCGATCGCGCCGTAGTCGATGCGCCCGGGAAAGCCGATGCTGCCGATGGTCGCGAAGCCCTGGGCGATGCCGATGCCCATGAGCAGGTCGTAGCCGCGCTTCTTCCAGCCCGCGGCGAGCGCGTCCACCTCGCCTTGCATCGCCAGCGCCATGCGCGCCGCGCGCGGCGCCGGATCGGCGACCGGCACCGGGTCGTTGAAGAAGACCATGATGCCGTCGCCGGTGAAGCGCTCGAGCGTGCCCTCGTGCTCGAGCACGAGCCGGCCGACCGCCGCGTGGTATTCGCCGAGCACCGCCATCACCTCCTCGGGGTCGGCGGTCTCGGTGAAGGCGGTGAAGCCGCGCAGGTCGAGGAAGACGACGGTGATCTCGCGCCGGTGGCTCTTCAGCGGATCGTCGGCGCCGCCGGCGACGATGAGCTCGGCGAGCTGCGGCGAGAAGAAGCGCTTCAGCCGGCCGACCTGCTCGAGCTCGCGCACGCCGTCGGCGACGCGCTGCTCGAGCGTGCGGTTGAGCTCGAGCAGCTCCTCCTTCCTGCGCGCCACCTCGTCGTACAGCGACTTGATGCGCAGCAGCGAGCGCACGCGTGCCAGCAGCTCGGCCTGGCTCACGGGTTTGTTGAGGAAGTCGTCGGCGCCGGCGTCGAGGCCCTTGGCGCGCTCCTGCGCGGGATCGAGCGCGGTGACGAGGACGACCGGCAGCATCGCCTGCGCCGGGTCGGCGCGGATCGCCGCGCACACCTCGTAGCCGCTCATGCCGGGCATCATCACGTCGAGGAGGACGAGGTCGGGCCGCTCGCTCGCGAGCATCACCAGCGCCGCCGGCCCCGAGGTCGCGCTGCAGACGCGGTAGCCCTTGACGACGAGCAGGTCGGCGAGCAGCTTGACGTTCATCGCCACGTCGTCGACGACGAGGATCTTCGCGGGCGCCACAACCGACGGATTCATTCGACGACGCGGTTGGCGCGCAGGAGCAGGGACTTCGGAAAGACGATGCCGATGGCCTTGGCCGTCTTCATGTTGAGCGCAAGCTCGAATTTGGTCGGCCCTTCGATCGGGATGTCGCCCGGCGGCACGCCGCGCAGGATCTTGTCGATGAACGTCGCCGCGCGCCGGTAGTTCTCGACCGAGCTCGACGAGTACGAGAGCAAGGCACCGGCCTCGATCACTTCGGTGTTCGCGACCATCGTCGGCAGCCGCTGCGCGATCGCCAACTCGGCGATGCGGGCGCGCTGGGCGAAGAAGAGACCGTCGCCGGTGACGAGCAGGCCTTCGGCCTGCTGAGCCCTCATCGCGGCGAAGGCCGCTTGAAGGTCGGACGCCGCGCGCACGTCGAGCACCTGGAGCTCAATGCCGCGCGCCTGCGCAGCCTGCCGCGCGTTGGCGATGACCAGGCTCTCGACCGCGCCGGCGCCGTTCGAGAGCAGGGCGATCCGCTTCGCCTTGGGCACGGCTTCCACGAGGAGCTCGAAGCCCTTGCCGATGAGCTCGGAAGCGAGCCGCGTCACGCCCGTCACGTTGCCGCCGGGATGGGCGAGGCTCGCGGCGAGACCGGACTCGACGGGATCGGTGCCGTTCATCATGACGATGGGCACGCTCGCCGTCGCCTTGCGCGCCGCGAGGATGACCGGCCGCACCGACGCCGCCAGCACGTCGATCTTTCGACCCACCAGATCCTGGGCCAGAACGAGGAGCTCGTCGGGGTTGAGGAACAGGCCGCCCTCGCGCGTGGTCCAGCGGTATTCGATCGCGGCGGTGCGCCCCTCGACGTAGCCGAGCGCGCGCAGGCCGTCGCGAAATGCGTCCAGCAGTTGCGGCCCCACGTCGGCCGGCGGACCGAGGTAGCCGATCCTCCAGACCCTGCCCGGAGCTTGTGCGACCGCACTTCGCATCGTGTACGCGAGGGCCGCGGCGCCGATCGCGCGCGCGACGGCGCGCCTGCTCCATGGGCCCGTGACGTCGATCGTCACGATCGAGCCCGCCCGCTTTCGAGAAAGCGCTTCACGGTGTCGAGGAACTGCTTCAGGTTGATCGGCTTGGTGACGAAGGCGTCGAAGCCCGAGGTGACGATCTTCTGCTGGTCGTCGGGCATCACCGACGCCGAGACCGCGATCACCGCGACGGCGTCGAGGGCGGGGTCCTCGCGGATGCGGCGCAGCGCCTCGATGCCGTCGATGTCGGGCAGCTGGATGTCCATCAGGATCAGGTCGGGCTTCTTCTCGCTCGCCAGGCGAACGCCTTCGCCGCCGGTCGGCGCCTCGATCGTCGCGTGGCCGTTGTGGCGCAGGATGTCGCGAACGAGCTTCATGTTCTTCTCGTTGTCCTCGACGATCAGGATCGTTTTCATCGCTCAGCCTTCGCGTTTGCCGTGCGTCGCTCTCATATCGCTTCGAGAACTCGCTCGGGAAGAATAAAGGCAAAGGTCGAGCCGCGGCCGGGCTCGCTCTCGACCCGCATCGTGCCGCCGTGCAGCTCGACGAAGCGCTTGGCGAGCGAGAGGCCGAGGCCGGTGCCTTCGGACTTCCTCAGGTAGTCGCCGCCGGCCTGGCGGAACTCCTCGAAGACGAGCGCCTGCTGGTCCTTGGCGATGCCGACGCCGGTGTCGACGACGGCGATCTCGACCGCGTTCTCGAGCTTGCGCGCGCGCAGCGTGACGCGGCCGCCCGCGGGCGTGAACTTGACCGCGTTCGAGAGCAGGTTGATCACCACCTGCTTGAGCTTGCGAATGTCGGCGACCCAGTCGCCGAGGCCGTCCTCGACCTCGAGCGCGAGCACCAGGCCCTGCCGGTTGGCGCGCTCGCGCACCAGCGTCGTGCAGTTGTCGAGCAGCATCGGCAGGCTCGTCGTCGCCAGGTCGAGCTCCATCCGCCCGGCTTCGATCTTCGACAGGTCGAGGATGTCATTGATGAGCGAGAGCAGGTGGTGGCCCGAGGTGTGGATGTCGAGCAGGTACTCGAGCTGCTTGTCGTTGATCTCGCCAAACATCTTCTCCGAGAGCACCTCGGAAAAGCCGATGATCGCGTTGAGCGGCGTGCGCAGCTCGTGCGACATGTTGGCGAGGAACTCCGACTTGTGCTTGTTGGCGAGCTCGAGCTCGCGGCTCTTGGCCTGGATCTCGTTGAACAGGCGCGAGTTCTGGATCGCGATCACCGCCTGGTCGGCGAAGGTCTTGAGGAGGGTCAGCTCCTTGTCGCTGAACGGCTGCGGTGGATCGCGCGAGACCTGGATCGCGCCGACGCCACGTCCTTCCCAGAGCATCGGCGCGAACGCGATCGAGAAGTTACCGCTGATCCCGGCGACGCGCGTCAGCGGCGCCGGCACGTTGGCGTCGGCGAGCACGTCGGCGAAGTGGACGACGCGCCGCTCGCGGATCGCGATCTCGGTCGTGGAGCCCTCGAGCGGACGCGGGAATTCGCCGGCGACCGAGCGCACGATTGGAATCGAGTCCGCGTTCTTGGCGCGAAAGCCGCCGCGCTGCAGCATGCCGGCGTCGTCGACCAGGTAGATGCCCAGCCCGGTCGCCGCGAACAGCCGTTCGCAGCTGTCGAGGATCTTGTCGAACACCGGCTGGGTGTCGGCGACCGAGCTGCTGATGACCTGCAGCACTTCGGCCGTCGCCGTCTGCTGCTCGAGCGCCTCGGTCGTCTCGCTGAGCAGGCGGACGTTCTCGATCGCGATGACGGCCTGGTCGGCGAAGGTCTTGAGCAGATCGGCCTGGCGAGCCGGCGTGACGCCCGGTTCGGGCCAGCAGACGACGATCGCGCCGATCGGCTGCCCGTCTCTCAGCAGCGGCGCGCCGATCATGCGCCGCCAGAGGCCGAGCCCGGCCGTCTGCCGGTCGTAGTCCGGATCGTTGAACGCGTCCTCTTCGTTCTGGACACGGCCGGAAAGGATGACCCGCCCGCTCATCATCTTCGGATTCGGAGGCCCAGGGTAGAAGCGTTTCGAGTCGGCGAGCGCGGCGGCTGGCCAGTTGCGAGTGGCCGCAAGGTGCACGAACCGGCCGTCGTAGCGGAAGACGGCGGACACCGGGTTGCCGAAGAGACGGAATGCGCTGTCGAGGATGGCTTCGAAGACCGGCGCGACATTCGTCGGCGACTGGCTGATGACGCGCAGCACGTCGCTGATCGCGGTCTGGTAGTCGAGCGCTTCGCTCAGCTCGGCCGTGCGCAGCTCGACCTTGCGCAAGGCCTCGCGCGTCTCGTTGAACAGGCGCGCGTTCTGGATCGCGATCACCGCCTGGTCGGCGAAGGTTCGCAGCAGGCCGACCTCCTTGTCGCTGAAGCCGGTCGGCGGCTGGCGCGTGACGTAGAGCGTGCCGATGGCGCGCCCTTCCCAGACCATCGGCGCGAACATCTGCGAGTAGGTGCCGATGCCGATGCGCTCGGCGATGCGGCGGATCCCCGGCGGCACGTCGGCGTCGGCAAGGACGTCCTTGTAGTGCAGGACGCGGCCGCTGAAGATCGATGTCTCCAGGTCCGCAGGCTGGGTCGAGGGGAAGAGCGGCGCGAGCCGATCGCGAGCCGACCCGCGGTGCGCCGCGAGATGCACCTGCCGGTCCTCGCCGAGGAGCAGCACGCCCTGCTCCGAGCTCGAGAACAGGTGCGCGCAGCGCTCGAGGATCTTCTCGAACACCGGTGCGCTGTCGGCGATCGAGCCGCTGATCACGCTCAGCACCTCGGCCGTCGCCGTCTGCTGTTCGAGCGCCTCCTGCGTCTCCGTGAAAAGGCGGGCGTTCTCGATCGCGATGACGGCCTGGTCGGCGAAGGTCTTGAGCAGATCGGCCTGGCGA
>JADGRJ010000115.1 GCA_017881025.1 Rhizobacter sp.
GACCTCGTCGTCATGAACCCGACCCACTACGCGGTCGCTCTCAAGTACGACGACAAGACGATGGGCGCGCCGCGCGTTGTCGCCAAGGGCGCCGACCTGCTCGCGCTGCGCATCCGCGACCTCGCCGAAGGCGCGAGCGTTCCGGTGCTCGAGGCGCCGGTGCTGGCGCGCGCGCTCTACGCCCACGCCGAGCTCGACCGCGAGATTCCGGCCGCGCTCTTCGCCGCCGTCGCGCAGGTGCTCGCCTACGTCTACCAGCTTCGCGCCGCGCTGCGCGGCCAGGTCGCGATGCCGGGCGCGCTGCCGGCGCTCGAGGTGCCGGCCGAGCTCGACCCCCATCACGCGTTCGCTCACTGATCCCCCAAGGAACGCATGAATCCGCTGATGCAACAGATGCAGTCCTGGCTCGGCCCGAACGCCAAGGCGATCCGCGCCCTGATGGCGCCGCTCGTCGTCGTGATGATCCTGGCGATGATGGTGCTGCCGCTGCCGCCGTTCGCGCTCGACCTGCTGTTCACCTTCAACATCGCGATGGCGCTGATGGTGATGATGGTCGCCGCCTACATGGTGCGGCCGCTCGACTTCGCCGCGTTCCCGGCGGTGATCCTGCTGACGACGCTGCTGCGCCTCTCGCTCAACGTCGCCTCGACGCGGGTCGTCCTGCTCGAGGGCCACACCGGCGCCGCCGCGGCGGGCAAGGTGATCGAATCGTTCGGCCACTTCCTCGTCGGCGGCAACTTCGCGGTCGGCCTGATCGTCTTCGCGATCCTCGTCGTCATCAACTTCGTCGTCGTCACCAAGGGCGCCGAGCGGATCGCCGAGGTCGGCGCCCGCTTCACCCTCGACGCGATGCCGGGCAAGCAGATGGCGATCGACGCCGACATGAACGCCGGCCTGATCGACGAGAAGGAAGCCAAGCGGCGCCGCGCCGAGGTCGGCGACGAGGCCGAGTTCTTCGGCTCGATGGACGGCGCCTCGAAGTACGTCCGCGGCGACGCGATGGCGGGCCTGCTGATCCTCTTCATCAACATCATTGGCGGCTTCGTCATCGGCGTCGCCCAGCACGACCTCACCGCGGCGCAGGCGGCCGACAGCTACATCCTGCTCGCCGTCGGCGACGCGCTCGTCGCGCAGATCCCGGCGCTGCTCATCTCGGTGGCTGCGGCGATGGTCGTCTCGCGCGTCGGCAAAGATGCCGACGTCGGCAGCCAGATCACGACGCAGGTGTTCTCGTCGCCGCGCTCGCTCGCTGTCGTCGCCGGCGTCCTCGCCGTGCTCGGCTCGATCCCGGGGATGCCGCACCTGGTCTTCCTGCTCATCGCCGCCGGCCTCGGCTACGGCGCCTGGATGCTGCGCGGGCGCCAGGAGCGCGCCAGGAACGCGCCCAAGGCGGCGGCGCCGCCGCTCGAGGCCAACGCCGAGGCGACCTGGGACGACCTGCAGCCGATCGACACGCTCGGCCTCGAGGTCGGCTATCGGCTGATCGCATTGGTCGACAAGCAGCGACAAGGCGATTTGCTCGCGCGCATCAAGGGCGTGAGGCGCAAGTTCGCGCAGGACGTCGGCTTCCTGCCGCCGCCGGTGCACATCCGCGACAACCTCGAGCTGAAGCCGAGCTCGTACCGGCTGACGCTGCGCGGCGCCGTCGTCGGCGAAGGCGAGGCGTATCCGGGCATGTGGCTGGCGATCAACCCGGGTGGCGCGACGACGCCGCTGCTCGGCACGGCGACGACCGACCCCGCGTTCGGCCTGCCCGCGACCTGGATCGAGGAACGCCAGCGCGAAGTGGCGCAGATGGCCGGTTTCACCGTCGTTGATTGCTCGACCGTCGTCGCGACCCATCTCTCACACTTGATGCAGGTTCATGCCGCCAAGCTGCTCGGCCGCGTCGAGACGCAACAGCTCGTCGAGCACGTCACCAAGCTCGCTCCCAAACTCATGGAAGACGTCATCCCCAAGATGGTCGGCATCGCCGCGCTGCAGAAGGTGCTCCAGCTGCTGCTCGAGGAAGGCGTCCACATCCGCGACATGCGCTCGATCGTCGAGTGCCTCGCCGAGTACGCCGCGACCGTCACCGACCCGGCCGAGCTGGCGCGGCGCATCCGCGTCCACCTCGCGCCGTCGATCGTCCAGCAGATCTACGGCCCGACCCGGGAGCTCGAGGTGATCGCGCTCGAGCCCGAGCTCGAGCGGATGGTCACCCAGGCGCTCAACTCGCCGCACGGCGCCGCGCTCGACCCGGGCGTCGCCGACGTGCTCGCCAAGAGTGCCGCCGAGTCCGCCAAGCGCCAGGAAGACCTCGGCCACCCGGCGTGCCTGCTCGTTCCCGACCTGATCCGCGCGCCGATGGCGCGCCTCCTCAAGCGCGCCGCGCCGCGCCTGAAGGTGCTGTCGCACAGCGAGATCCCTGAAACGCATTCCATCCGCATCGGTTCGATCATCGGAGCAGCATCTTGAACGTCAAACGCTTCACCGCGCGCAATTCGCGCGAAGCCCTTCGTCTGGTCCGCGAGGCGCTCGGCGACGACGCGATCGTGCTCTCGACCAAGCCCGCCGCGACCGGCGTCGAGGTCATGGCGATGGCGCCCGACAGCCTCGGCCGGCTCGAGGCGATGGCGACGGAAGAGCCCGTCGCCGCCGCCACCACGGCGCCGGCGCGCGGCGCCGAGCTGGCGGCGACGAGCGCCGAGCAGGACGCCGAGCGGCTCTCGATGAGCACGCTCTCGTTCCAGGACTACGTCAGGAAGCGAATGCTCAAGCGCCGCCAGGCATCGCTCGACGCAAAGCGCGGCGTTGCGCCGACTTCGGCCGCGTCGACGGCCGCAGCGCCGACCGCGACGCCGACGATGATCGGCACCCGCATCGACATGCGCCTCGACGACGACGAGACCTTCGCGCCCGAGGTTGCCGTGCCGCATGTCGACTCGCGCATCGAGCCGCGTGTCGAGCCGCTCGCCGCGGCGCCGCTGCGCGACATCGAGCCGCTGCGCTCGCTCGCCGATGTGCCCGACGTCGGCTTCGACGCTGCCGCGTCGCTGCGCCGCGACAGCGACCTCCTGAGCGAGCTGCGCGCCGTCAAGGGCCTGATCGAGGAACGCTTCGGCGCCCTCGCGTTCATGGAGAAGCTGCAGCGCCGGCCCGCCGAAGCGCGCCTGGCGCAAAAGCTTCTCGACTGCGGCTTCTCGCCGATGCTCGTCCGCAAGATGGCCGACGGCTTCAACGCCGACGCCGGCTCGGCCGAGCGCCGGGCCGCCCCAAGCTCGGCCGCGCCCCCTCGGGGGGCAGCGAACGCAGAGAACGTGGGGGTCGATGATGCGGCCGAATGGGCGGCGCAGATCCTCGAGAAGAACCTGCGCACGGCGGCCGCGCACGAAGCGATCGAGGACCGCGGCGGCGTGTTCGCCCTGATCGGCGCCACCGGCGTCGGCAAAACGACGACGACGGCGAAGATCGCCGCCGCCTTCGCCGCCCGTCACGGCCCCGCCAACCTCGGCCTGATCACGCTCGATGCCTACCGCGTCGGCGCCCACGAGCAGCTGCGCACCTACGGCCGCATCCTCGGCGTGCCGGTGCACACCGCGCACGACCGCGCGTCGCTGGAAGACCTGCTCGATCTGCTCACCGCCAAGAAAATGATCCTGATCGACACCGCCGGCATGGCGCAGCGCGACACGCGGACCAAGGAGCTGCTCGACATGCTCTCGCACCGCAGCGTGCAGCGCCTGCTCGTCGTCAATGCCGCGTCGCAAGGCGAGACGATCGAGGACGTGCTGATCGCCTACCGCGCGACGAGCTGTGCCGGCGTCGTCCTCAGCAAGCTCGACGAGGCGATCAAGCTCGGCCCGGCGCTCGACGCCGCGATCCGCCACAAGCTCACCGTCGTCGGCGTCGCCAACGGCCAGCGCGTCCCCGAGGACTGGCATCGCCTGTCGGCGAACGCGCTGGTGCAGCGGGCGATGCGCGGCGGCGGCAGCGCCGCCTGGCGCCTCGACGCCGCCGAGATGAACCTCGTCTTCGCGACCGCGCCGGGTGCGCCCATCGCGGCCGCGCTGAACGCGTGATCGCGACGCCTTCCCCCTCCGCCGCGACCCTGCCATGCCGATGACCTCGCGCCACGACCAGGCTGCCGGCCTGCGCCAGATGTTCGCCGGCGCCTG
Organism: Rhizobacter sp.; assembly: GCA_017881025.1. Lineage (GTDB taxonomy): Bacteria > Pseudomonadota > Gammaproteobacteria > Burkholderiales > Burkholderiaceae_C > Schlegelella_A. Next base: position 4,158 of record JADGRJ010000115.1, read on the forward strand.
CGCCCGCTTCGTTCCGGTCGTCTCGAACCCGCACGTCGCCTGCGGCGGCGTCCTCCTCGAGCGCCTCAGCACGGCGTTCGCCGAGCGCGGCGCGCGCGTCCTCGTCGTCGACGCCGGCGAGCGCGCCGGCGCGCCGGGCGAGATGGCGATGATCGACCTCTCTCAGTGCGTCGAGCGGCTCTCGCCGCAGGTCGCCTACCTCGCCGCGCGCGGCCTGGCGATCCGCTTCGTCGACGCCGGCGGCTCGACACGCGCCTTCCTCGAGCGCGCCGCCGAAGCGGCGCCCGGCTGCGACGTCTTCATCGTCCACGCCCCCGCCAGCGAGCTGTGCCGCATGTTCGCGCACGGCCGCCGCGCCGAATCGCTTGTCGGCGCCGACCTGCCGTGCCCGATCGTCGTCGCCGACGACCGCCCGCCGAGCGTGACCCACGCCTACGCGTCGATGAAGCTGCTCGCGCAGCGCGCCGGCCTCGTCGTCAGCGAGCTGCTGCTCGGCGCCGCGCCGCACTCGCCGCGCGCCGAGCGGATCGCCGCCAAGCTGGCCGGGTGCGCCGACAACTTCTTTGCTGGCGTGCTGCGCGACTGGGCCTGGATCGACCCCGCCGGCGACCCGTGCGATGCCCCCGGCAGCGACCTGCGCCGTCTCGTGGCCGCCCGCTTCGAGAACCATGCCGCGATCGGGGCAAACGCCCGACCGGCGGCAAGCCGAGCCGTCGCATGGGCGGTTCAATGATTTCCGGAGCCACCATGTACACCGCCAAAGGCCAGCTGGACCTGAACTCGACGCTGAAACAGTACAGCGGGCTGGTTCGTCGCTTGGCGCACCAGATGATCGCCAAGCTGCCGGCCAACGTCGAGATCGACGACCTGATCCAGGTCGGCATGATCGGCCTGACCGACGCGCTGTCGCGCTTCGACGCCGCCCAGGGCGTTCAGTTCGAGACCTTCGCGACCCAGCGCATCCGCGGCGCGATGCTCGACGAGCTGCGCGGCAACGACTACCTCTCGCGCGGCACGCGCAAGCACCAGCGCTCGATCGAATCGGCGGTGTCCAGGCTCGAGCAGCAGCTCGGCCGCGCGCCGCAGGAAAGCGAGATCGCCAAGGAGATGGGCATGACCCTGGCCGAGTACCAGGAGCTGCTCGGCAAGGTGCGCGGCACCCAGCTCGTCTACCTCGAGGACATGTCGGGCGCCGAAGGCGACAGCGACTTCCTCGACCGCCACGTCGCCGACACCGAGTCGAATCCGCTCGCCCAGCTGCAGGACCAGCGCATGCGCGCGGCGCTGATCGAGGCGATCAAGGTCCTGCCCGAGCGCGAGCAGTACGTGATGAGCATGTACTACGAGCACGACATGAACCTGAAGGAGATCGCGGCGGTGCTCAAGGTCACCGAGTCGCGCGTCTGCCAGCTGCACAGCCAGTCGATCGCGCGCCTGCGCGTCAAGCTGCGCGAGTATTGATGCACGACCCCCTCGCTCACTTCGTTCGCTGCCCCCCGCGGGGGTGCTCAGCGCCCTTCGGGCGGCCGGGCGGGCGCTGAGATGCAGTGGCCGCCGCGGCGCGTCGACGTGGCGACGACCGCCGCGCCGGCCTATGCCGGGCCGGAGCGGCGCCGTTTCGTCAATCGCAGCTGGCCGCTGCCGGCGTTCGCGGCGTGGGCGGCGTGCTGGATCGTCTTCGCGTCGATCGCCCGGCTCGGCGCTGCGCCGACAGTAGCCTTCGTCGCGGCCGGCCTCGTCGGCGCGGCGCTCTCGCTGATCGGCGCGACGCCGTGGCGGCGCGTCTTCGTCGGCTGCGGCTTTCCGCTGTCCTTCGCCGTTTCGGGCAGTGCCGGCGCGCTGCCCGCATGGGCATGGCTGCTCCCGCTCGGGATGCTCGCCTTTGTCTATCCGTTGCGCGCCTGGCGCGATGCGCCGATCTTTCCGACGCCGACGGGTTCGCTTCTCGGTCTTTCGCAAGGCGTTCCGCTCGCCAACGGCGCGGCTGTTCTCGACGCCGGCTGCGGGCTCGGCGCCGGTCTGGTCGAGCTGCGGCGCGAGTACCCGAACGCCAGGCTCGAAGGCATCGAATGGAGCTGGCCGTTGTGGCTCGCCGGGGCGGCGCGCTGCCGCTTCGCGCGCGTCAGGCGCGGTGACTTCTGGAGCGTCGACTGGTCGCGCTTCGCTCTCGTCTATCTCTTCCAGCGCCCCGAGAGCATGGGCCGCGCCGCCGCCAAGGCGGCGCACGAGCTGCACCCGGGGGCGTGGCTGGCGAGCCTCGAGTTCGAGATCGCGACCCTGCAGCCGCAGCTCGTGCTCGACAGCGGCGACGGTCGCCGCGTCTGGCTCTATCGGGCGCCGTTTCGCACCCGCGCCTGAGGTGCCAAAGCGCGTACTTGCGACAACGGCAGGAGCTCAGGGCCTGTCATCGACAAGCGGCGGATCCATCGTCGTGGTTGCATTGACGGTGTCACCGGGAGCGCGGAAGTAACCCGCCCGTTCTACCAGGCTGATCATCTGCGCCGCCGCATGGATCGTCAGCCGATGTGCTGTGAAGCTCGGCCGCGGCGAGATGTGGGCGACCATGGCGCGGGCCAGGTCGAGCTGCCGGTCCGAAGCCTGCGAGAGCAGTGCGATGACCAGGTTTTCCAGCGCGATGACGCGAATCTGCAGCTGCACCAGCTCGGCGTTGCTGAGCGGCGGGTCGTTGACATGCATTTCGCCCGGTTCTGCGTCGGCAGCGAGGCGGCCGGGGCCGGCGCCGCCCTCGTTTTCCCAACGTTGCAGGGCGCGTTGGCGCTGCTTCGACTGATCCCGAACATCCGACTGCCGGCTGGTCATGAAGAGGCTTCCCTTGGGAGGAGGCGCGGGGCCGCCAAAGCTCACGGCGTGGCAGGCGGATAGGTGATCTCCAGGCCGCGGACCCGGGCGAACGGGGTCAGGCGGTGCGCCTGCAGGCGCCTTGCGCTCGCGATCTCGCACGTTGCGATGCCATGCACGACCAGGGCATCGGCGATCAGCGAACGGTGACAGCGCCACGGCACGGCTTCGGCACACATCAGCACGACCCGATCGTGCCGTGCGAGCTCGATCAAGCCGACGAGATTTTCGGCGAACTCGGCGCCCTGCATGTAGTCGGCATAGCCGCGAAACGACAGGTTCCGCCAGCCGGCATTCGGCGAGTCGGGCGTCGCGTGGCGAAAGCCCCCGAGACCGGGTGCGTGCACATAGCCGATGTTCGCCGGCGCGAGCGACGCCGGCAATGCATCGTCGTTGAACTGCGGGTTGTGGCGCGAGCGCGGCACCGTTCGCACGTCGACCAGCTGCGTGATGCGGTGGGCGGCGAGCATCGCCACGAACTCGTCGATCGGCCGCGTCGAATGGCCGACGGTCAGCACTTCGCAGCCGGCGTCAGGAGCGCCGGCGGCCCCGGCTGTCGTCCCGATTCCGGGCCCGCCTCTGTGTTGCATGATGGGCTGACGCTACACCTTGGGAAATATCCCCGTGTCTTCGCCGCCTCGACCGAGGTTTCTCGACCTCACGAAGATCCGGATGCCGGTCGGCGCACTGACTTCGATCGGCCACCGGCTGAGCGGCATCGTGCTGGCGGCGTTCGTTGCGCCGGCCGTCTACCTGCTCGCTCTCTCGCTGCGCGACGAGCGGTCGTATGCCGAGGTGACCGGCCTGCTTGGTCATCCGGTCTTCAGGGCGGCGATGGCGATCGTGGCCTGGGCGCTGGCGCACCATCTGCTGGCAGGAATCCGTCACCTGCTGTCGGACTTCGACGTCGGCTCGCCGCTGCGCTCGGCGCGTCGCAGCGCCTGGCTGGTCAACGTGGGCGCGATCGTCGTCGCCTTGCTGGCCGCGGCACTCCTGCTGTGAGACCGGGCTTCACGGGCCTCGCGGCGTGGTGGGTGCAACGCGCCAGCGCCGCCGGCATGTTGCTCGTCGTGGTCTTTCTGCTCGCCTCGTTCGCGCTCCAGCCGGTCCATGGCTATGCCGCGTGGAAGGCATGGGCCAGCCGACCTGACGGCGCCGTCGGCCTGATGGGCTTTTTCAGCGCGCTGCTGGCGCACATGTGGGTGGGCCTGCGCGACGTGCTGCTCGATTACGCTCGCCCGCCCGGCCTGCAACGCGCCTTGCTTGGCGTCGTCGCCACCGGCCTGCTCGCCCTTGCCGGGTGGGTGCTCTGGATACTGGTCCAGGCGCAACGTTGACATCGCACCGACGTCGAACGTCGCACGAGAGGTCACCATGAAGTTCTCGATTTCACGCTTCGACCCTGAGCGCGATGCCAAACCGCGCATACAGAAGTTCGAGATCGAGCTCCTGCCGGGCGAGCACATGCTGCTCGACGTGATCCTGCGGCTCAAGCAGCAGGACCCGAGCCTGACGCTCAGGAAGTCGTGCCGCGAAGGCGTCTGCGGATCCGACGCGATGAACATCAACGGTCGCAATGGTCTGGCCTGCATCACGCGCGTTCACGGCCTCGAGGAGCCGGTGGTCTTGCGCCCGCTGCCGGGCTTTCCGATCATTCGCGACCTCGTTGTCGACATGACGCAGTTCATCAAGCAGTACCACTCGGTCATGCCGTACCTCGTCAACCCCGAGCCCCCGCCGGAAAAGGAACGCCTCCAGTCGCCGGCCGAGCGGGACCGGCTGAACGGGTCGTACGAGTGCATCCTGTGTGCTTGCTGCAGCAGCCAGTGCCCTTCGTACTGGTGGAATCCGGACAAGTTCGTCGGCCCGGCCGGACTGATCCAGGCCTACCGTTTCGTCGTCGACAGCCGCGACCGGGCGACCGAAGAACGGCTCGACAACCTTAACGACGCCTACCGGTTGTTTCGCTGTCGCACGATCATGAACTGTGCCGAGGTCTGCCCGAAAGGCCTGGAGCCTTCCCATGCGATCGAGAAGATGAGACTGAAGCTCTCCGGAGGCAAGGCGGACGGGGGCGGCCTGGAAGTGCACGCGCCGATTTCGCCGCGATAGGGTGGGGGCCGGATGGTGCTGCCGCGCTGTGCGCGGCAGCGCCCGCCATCCCTACCTTGCGGCTTGGTGAGCGCTCAGCCGCCCTTGTGGGCGCGCTTGCCGGGGTTCTTCTTGCGCGTCGACTTGCCGCGCTCGAGGCTGCGCTTCTGCCCGGTTCGCTTGGTCAGCGGGCTGAGGGTCTTGGGCTTGTCGCCCGCCTTGGTGTTCTGGTCCATGTCTGCTCCTGGGATCGCGCACTGTAGACGATGGCCCGTTCCGGCCGCGGCGAAAGGGCTCACTCGCCGGTCGAGACGCCGTAGGTGTAGTTGAGCGACAGCCCGAGTGCCGTGGCGCCGAGCGGGCCCCGGAAGGCCTGGATGCGGCCGGCGCCGACCCGCAGGCTGATCGCCGGGATGAACTGGTATCCGGCGTAGAGGATCGCTTCGCCGAGGGCGCCGCGGCTGTCGACACCGCCGCCGCCGGCGGCGGCGCCGATCAGCTCGCCCGCGACATGCCAGCGCGGCCCGAGCCGCTGCCACCAGCCGGCGCCGACGAAGGCCGACGTGAAGCCGCCGGCGTTGCCGGCGAAGCCGCTGTGAACCTGGGCAGTGAGGTAGAGGTTCGGCGAAACGAAGCGGTCGATCTTGAGGACGTCGGTGGTGATCGCGCGCGTCGTGCCGCCGTGCCGCGCCGCGTCGTAGCGCTCGACGCCGCCGCTGAAGTCGGTCCGCACCGGTCGTGCCGGTGCGCCGCCGGTACCGGGGCCGTCGAGCGCCCAGACCAGCCCGGCGGCGACCTGGGTGGCGCGAAAGCTGCCGCGCGGCGCGTCGGTCAGGCCGCCTTCGATCGAGAGGCCGAAGTTGTCGGCGAGCCGGATCACGCTGTAGAGCGACGCTTTCGCGAGCAGGCCGCTGCCGGTGGCGATGCCGCCGCCGCCGCCCATGCCGAGGGCGATCCGGCCGCCGAGGGTGATCTGGTGCGGCACGAGCTCGGTCTCCGCGCCGACCGTGCCCAGGTATTCGGCATAGCCGGCGACGCTGCGCTGCGTCGCACCGTTCGCCTCGAGCCCCCAGTAGCCGTTCCGGCCGAAGGAATGCTCGCCGCGCACGCCGACCAGGCTGATCGTGCGCGGCTCGGGCGCGCCGCTCTGGAGCACGCCGGCGCGCGTGCGATAGGCGCCGGCGACGACCTGGATCCGGTCGAAGCCGAGGCCGGTGCGGCCGGTGGCGCGCACCGGCGCGTCGAGCCGATCGGCTTGCAGCGAGCGGAACTGATCGCTGACGTCGAGCACGAGGCCCCACTGCGTGCTGGCGATCTGGCCGTTCGGAAACTTGATGCGCGAGAGCGACACGCCCAGGGCGACCGGCCCGAGGTCGGTCAGCACGTCGACGTGCGGGCGCAGCATCAGGCCGCCGCCTTGCGGCGCCGACCCGCCGCCGCCGCCGCCGGCATAGACCCCGACCTCGACGCCGAACGGCCCGACCACGCGCTTGCGCCAGGCGACTTCGCCGCCGACGGTGAAGAAGCCGCCGCGTCGGCCGGTGACCGCGCCGTACACCGACGGTCCGAGCGAGAGCCCGCCCAGGTCGGTGATGTCGACGAGGTAGCTCGTGCCGACCAGGCCGACGCGCTCGCCGCCCGGGAACTTGGCCCGCTCGAAGGTGATTCGCCCATGCGCCGACGGCGCTTCGGCGCCTCGCTCGTCGCTCTCCGCGGCGAGCGCCGACGCGGCGAGCCCGGCGATGAGCGCCGCCAGTCCGGCCCGGCGTGCCGAGCGAAGTGCGCGTGCCGCCACGCGTCTGGCCCCGATCACCGGCCGTTGGCCTCCAGCCAGTCGACCGCCGCCTGCGCGAGCGCGCGGACGCCGAGCGGCAACCCCGCTTCGTCGATGTAGAAGAGCGGCGAATGATTGGGCGCCGCCGTCGCCAGATCCTGCGTCGTCGGCGTGATGCCGACGAAGAAGAAGAGGCCGGGAACGACGTGCTGATAGAACGAGAAGTCCTCCGACCCCGTCACCTTCGACATCAGCGTCACCTGCGCCTTGCCGGCGACGCGCTCGAGCGTCGGCAGCATCGCCTCGGTGAGCTCGGCATCGTTGACGGTGACCGGATAGTTCTTCGTGATGCACACCTCGCAGCCGGCGCGCGCCGCGCGCGAGATGTGCTCGGCGGTGTCCTTGACGCGCTGGTGGACGTCGTCGCGCATCGCTTCGTCGAAGGTGCGGATCGTGCCGCGCAGCTCGACCGAGTCGGGGATGATGTTCTCGCGCACGCCGCCCTTGATCGCGCCGACGGTGACGACGACCGGCTCGCGCGCGATGTCGACCTGGCGGCTGACGATCGTCTGCAGGCCGAGCACGACCTGCGCCGCGGTGACGATCGGATCGACGCCGCGCCACGGCATCGCGCCGTGGGTCTGGCGGCCGGCGACGGTGATTCGAAAGCTGTCGGCGCTCGCCATGGCCGGGCCCGAGCGGTAGCCGATCACGCCGGTCGGCAGGATCGACGTGACGTGCAGGCCGAAGATCGCGTCGGGCGCCGGGTTCTCGAGCACGCCCTCCTTGATCATGAGCTTCGCGCCGCCTTCTTCGCCCGCCGGTGGCAGCTCTTCGGCCGGCTGGAAGATGAACTTGACCGAGCCGGCGAGGCGATCGCGCAGGCCGGCGAGAACGGTCGCGACGCTCAACAGGATGGCGACGTGGGCGTCGTGGCCGCAGGCGTGCATGACGCCGACCGACTCGCCGTTCCATGTCGTCCGCTCCTTCGAGGCGAAGGTCACGTCGGCGCGCTCCTCGACGGGCAGGCCGTCCATGTCGGCGCGCAATGCGACCACAGGCCCCGGCAGCGCGCCGCGCAACAGGCCGACGACCCCGGTGACCGCGACCTCGGTGCGGACGTCGTCGAAGCCGAGCTCGCGCAGGTGCGCGGCGACGATGCCGGCGGTGCGGAACTCGCGGTTGCCGAGCTCCGGGTGGGCGTGCAGGTCGCGCCGCCAGGCGATCAGTTGCGGTTCGATCGCGGCGACGGCGGCGTCGATCTCGGCGGCGAGTCGGTTCACGGCAATTCGGCTGGCGGGCACGGCGTCTCCTGGAGCGATGAACTGATTGTCTCCGCCCCGGCCGGGCCCCCGGCGTGGCCGCGCCGGTGCCGTCTCAGCCGGCCTCCGACCACAGTCCCGGCTGGCTCGGACGAGCGCCGTGACCGGGGCCGAGCAGGGCGTGGCGCAGCGCGCCGTGGTCGATCGGCTTGGCCAAGCAGGCATCGAAGCGAA
>JADGRJ010000116.1 GCA_017881025.1 Rhizobacter sp.
CTTCGACCCCAAGCCGGGCATGACCCGCGCCAATCAGCCTCGCATCGGCAAAGATCGGTCAACTCGTGAAATGTTCGGGCTAGATCCACCGCTGGTCACGGCGGCGCGCCTGCAACACAATCGGCTGCGCCTTGCCGCGGGTCGACGGTCGTGCCCGGCCGACGCTGCGGGAAGACTCGACCTTGCCGGTGCCTGCGATGCCCGTTGCGCCCAAGACGCCTTCCGCCGGCCCCTGGCGATTGCACCTTCTCGGCATGCCGTGCCTGGTGGGCCTGCGGGCGTCGACGGTGGTCCGCCTTTCGGCGAAGGACGCCGCCCTGCTCGCTGTCCTGGCCCTCGACGGGCAGCAGTCGTCCGAGCGCGCCGCTGCGCTGATCTGGCCCGCGGTCGATCGCAGGAAGGCCGACACCAACCTGCGCCAGCGTCTGTTCAGGATGCGCCGCGACATCGGCGCGACGCTCGTCAGCGGCGGCGCGTCGCTGAAGCTGGCCGCCGATGTCGATACCGACGTCGCGACGACGCTGGCCCGCATCGCCAGCGACGAGAACGCGGGGCGCGACGAGTTTCTCGGCACGCTGCAGTTCGAGGACTTGCCCGAGCTCGCGCGCTGGCTGCACGCGGCGCGGACCCGCTGGCACGAGCAGCGCGATGCGGCACTGGCAAGCGCCGCGGCGCACTGCGAGTCGAGCGGCGCCATCGCCCGCGGCCTGATCTATGCGCAGCGCCTGGTCGAGAGCGACCCGCTCTCCGAGCACGCGCAACGGCGGCTGATGCGGCTGCACTACCTGCGCGGCGACCGCAGCGCCGCGATCGCGTCGTTCGAGACCTTCGAGCGGCGGCTAAAGGACGAGCTCGGCGCGCGCCCTGCGGCGGAGACGATCGAGCTCCTCGACACCATCGAGCGCAGCGCGGCGACGTTGCCGGCTCGGCGCGCCGTCGTTCCGGCGAGCCTGGCGAGGCCGCCGCGCCTGGTCGGCCGATCCGCCGAGCTCGCGGCGCTCGCGCGCACCTGGGCCGACGCGCGCGTGTTCGCGCTGCTCGGCGAAGCCGGCATCGGCAAGAGCCGCCTGCTCCACGACTTCGCCGCCGGCCACGACGGCGTCCTCGTCGTTCGCGCCCGTCCCGGCGATTCCGGCATCGCCTATACGGTGCTGGCGCGGATGCTGCGCGCCGTCCTCGCCGAGCATCCGATCGAGCTGGCCGAGACGCGACGCCGCGAGATGGCGCTCGTCCTGCCCGAGCTCGGCACCCCGGTGGCGCTGGCCGGCGAAGCGCAGCGCCTGTTGCTGCACCGCGCCGTCGAGGCGACGCTGGCCGAGGCCGCGCGCTCGGGCCTCGGCGCGGTCGTCGTCGACGACCTGCAGCTCGGCGACGACGCGAGCGTCGCCTTCCTGCAATCGTTGATCCAGGCCGATTCACTGGCGCCGCTGCGCTGGGGCTTCGCGCAGCGATCGGCCGACGCCGGGCCCGCGGCCAAGGCCCTGCGTGCCGCGCTCGAGGAAGCGCAGCTGCTCGACGCCGTCTCGCTCCAGCCGCTCGACCTGGCGCAGATGACCGAGCTGATCGAATCGCTCGCGCTCGCCGAGCTCGATGCGGCAAGCCTCGCACCGGCCCTCCTTCGCCACAGCGGCGGCAACCCGATGTTCGCGCTCGAGACCCTGAAGGACATGGTGCTGTCGGGTGCGTCGGCCGCCGCGGGCCACCTGCCGCAGCCGGCGACGGTCGCCGCCCTCGTCGAGCGCCGCCTCCTGCAGCTGTCGCCGCCGGCGTTGAAGCTGGCGCGCGCTGCGGCGCTCGCTGGCGCCAGCCTCTCAGCCGAGCTGGCGGCGGCGGTGCTCGAGCTGCACCCGCTCGACATCGCCGAGCCGTGGCGCGAGCTCGAGGCCGCCCAGGTGATCCGCGACGGCGCCTTCGCCCACGACCTGATCTTCGAGACGACCCGCGCGTCGGTGCCGGCGCCGATCGCGCAGCTCCTCCACCTGCGCATCGCGGCGCACCTGCAGGCGCGTGTTGCGCCGCCGGCCCGGATCGCGCCGCACTGGGCCGGGGCGCACGAATGGTCGCTCGCGGGCGAGGCGCACGTGCTCGCCGCGCGCCAGGCACAAAGCGCATCGCAACGGGGCCACGAGGTCGAGCACTGGCGGCGCGCCCGAGAGTGCTTCGACAAGGCCTTCGACCAGGCGCGCTCGTTCGATGCACGCTGCGAGAGCGTGCAGGCCTTGATCGTGGTCGAGGGAGTTGCCCATGCCAGCACCGTCATCGACGCCCTGCTGGCCGAGGCGCGCTCGGACGAGCAGCGCGTCGCCGCCTTGATCGCGCGCGCCTTCGCCGCGCTGATGGCCGTCGACCATGGCACCGGCATCGCCGCCGCCGTGCAGGCGGCGGAGCTGGCGCGCGCGTTCGCGTCGCCGTGGCCGCGACTCGAGGCGCAACGACTGCACGCGGTGGGCCTGGCGCAGAGCGGCAACGCGATCGAGGGACTGTCGATCATCGAGCCATTGCGCGATCAGGTCGAGCGCGACGGCAGCGCCGAGCAGCGGGCGCGCTTCTGGTCCGACTACGCCTACGTGCTCAACACGGCGCGGCATCTGCGCGACACGGCGACGGCGCTCGGTCATGCCATCGAGCACGCCCAGTCGCTGGGCGACCTCGCCGAGCTGGCGACGCTGACCTCGAACCTGGCGACCGTCAAGGGCAACCTCGGCCACGTCGACGAGGCGCTCGAGCTGGCGCAACGCTCGCTCGGGCTGCAGATCCAGCTCGGCACGACCGATGGGCCGAGCGGCGGCGTCGTCGAGACCTACGTCGGCCTCTACTGCGGCATGAGCGGTCGCTACCGGGAAGCGCTCGAGCGGCTCGACTCGGCGCTGGCCCGTTTCCGCCGCGACGGCCAGACGCTGTGGATCGCGGTCGCGAGCAACCACAAGGCGCAGTTCCTGGTCGAGCTCGGCCAGTTCGCGCGCGCCCGGCAGGCGCTCGAATACGACGCGCCGCCGGTCGAATCGGTGCGCGCGCGCGGCATCAACGTGGCGGCGCGGATCGAGCGGGCGCTCGGTGCGTCGGGCGAAGGCGAGCTGCGCCGCGCCCTCGAAATCCTCGCCCTGGGCGGCGATCCGCACGTTCGCATGCATGCCCTGCTCGACGAGGCGGCCGGTCTCGAACCGACCGCTGCCGTCGCGCGCTGCGAGGAGGTGATGCGGATGGCCGGCGAGCTCGAGTTCGTCGGTGTCTCGATGAAGGCGGAACTGCTGCGCGCGAAGTCGCTGCATCGCGGCGATCGCAGCGGCGAGGCAGCGGCGCTTCTGCGCGCGCTGCTGCCGCGTCTCGACAAGGCGCAGCCGGCCGATATGTACCTGGCCGACGCCTGGTGGATCGCGTTCGAGGCGTTTGACGCCTGCGAAGCGAGCGATGACGCGCAGGCAGCGCTCGTCCACGGCGCGCGCTGGATCAAGGCGACGTGCTCGAGTCATGTCCCGGCCGAGTTCCGCGACAGCTTCCTGAGCCGCAACCCGGTCAACCGCGCCATCCTGGCCGCGGCGGGGCGACGCCTGGCGCATCCGCGATGAAGAGAGAAGTCAGCCTTTCACTTGTCCGAACCGCGCGGGTCATGCTTAATGAACCGCCACCACGCCGGTGTGACGGGAACGAACCATGAAAGCTGTTGCCGCCTTCGTCCTCGGAGCCGCGCTCCTCGTCGCGGCTGCCGCGACGCGCGCCGATCCGGTGACCGACTGGAACGTCGCCGCCTTCGACGTCATGACCGCCGCCAATATGGCCGGCGCGCCGAATGCGCGGGCGCTCGCGATCGTCCACGTGGCGATGGCCGATGCGGTCAACACGGTACAGAACCGCTACACGCGCTACGTCTACAAGGGTGCGCTGCAGCCTTCGGCTTCGGCGGATGTGGCGGCCGCGAGCGCGGCGCGCAGCGCCCTGGCGACGATGTTCCCGGCGCAGCGCGCCCGCGCCGACGCCGCCTACGCGTCGGCCATCGCCGGCGTGGCCGACGGGCCGGCCAAGGAGGCCGGCGTCCGGATCGGCGAGGAGGCCGCGGCCGCGGTGCTCGCCGACCGGGCCAACGACGAGACCACGGTCCCCGACACCTATCGCCCGATCACCGCGCCGGGAAGCTGGGTGCCGACGACGCCGCCACTGACCGCGCAGTACGCGCGCGCCAAGCCCTGGGGCTTCGACAAGGCCGACCGCTTCCGGCCGGGCCCGCCGCCGGCGCTCACCAGCGCGGAATACGCGCGTGACTACAACGAGACCAAAGACCTGGGCGGGGTGCGCAGCACGCAGCGCACGGCGGCGCAGACCGAGCTCGTCAAATTCTGGTCGCAGACCAACCTGCCGCTGTCGTGGCACCAGGCGGCACGCCAGCTCGCGACGGCGCGCCAGCTGAACCTGGCCGACTCCTCGCGCGTCTTCGCGCTCCTGAGCCTCGGGATGGCCAACACCTTCATCGTCGACTGGGACGCCAAGTTCCACTACAACTTCTGGCGTCCCGTGACCGCCATCCGCAACGGCGACCAGGACAACAACCCGGCCACCGAACGCGACCCCGGCTGGACGCCGCTCAACGCGACGCCGATGCATCCCGAGTACCCGTCGCAGGCGGCGATCATCGCCGGCAGCGCCTCGACCGTGCTCGGCCGGGCCCTGGGCGACGGCAACGCCGGGCCGTTCACGGTGACGGACAGCGCCGATCCGAAACTGACTCGGTAGTTCGCCGGCATCGCGGCGCTCGCCGAAGAGCAGCGCATGGTGCGCATCTGGGGCGGCATTCATTTCCGCAATTCGCTCGAGATCAGCGAGCGCCTCGGGCGCGCGCTCGCCGAGCAGTCGCTGCAGGCGCTCTACACGCCGGTGCGCTAACCCAAAGCGCAGCAAGCGCTGGTCGGCCGCCGCACCGCACGGCCCGCTTCGGCGGGCTGTGTCGCTTCAGTCGGGCGTCGTTCGCCGCGTGAACCGTGGCGGGCGACGATGCGCCGTGATCTTCTCGTACGCATGGCCGAGCGCGAGCAGCCGCGCCTCGCTCCACGCCGCGCCGACGAACGACAGGCCGACCGGCAGGCCGCGGACGAGCCCGGCGGGCACGGTGAGGTGGGGATAGCCCGCCACCGCCGCCGGCGACGAGAAGCTCGCGCCCGAGTGGTCGCCGTTGACCGGGTCGATGAGCCACGCCGGCCCGCCCGTCGGCGCGATCAGGGCATCGAGACGGTGCGCCTTCAGGACCCGGTCGAGGCCGTCGTCGCGCGCGCCCTTCCTGCACTCGGCGAGCGAGTCGAGGTACTCCTTCGTGTCGAGGCCGCCGTACGCCTCGGCCTTCTCGAACAGCTCCTGGGCGAACCACGGCATCTCGCGCTCCCGGTGGGCGCGATTGAAGGCGATCGCGTCGGCAAGGGTCTTCACCTTCGCGCCCGGCGCGAAGGTCGCGAGGTATCCGGGCAGGCTCGCCTTCAGCTCGTAGAGCAGGACGCGCAGCTCGGCATCCGAGTAGGCCGGCAACGCGAGGTCGACCGGATCGACGATCTCGGCGCCGGCGCGCTCGAGGACGACGATCGCGTGCTCGATCAAGGCGTCGAGCTCGTCGAAGCCGGTGAAGTAGGCCCGCGCGACGCCCAGGCGCGCGCCGCGCAGCGCATCGTCGGGCAGCGCGATGGCGACAGGCACGGGTTCGGCGGGCGCCGCCGACGTCGCGTCGTCGGCGCTGTCGCGCCCGGCCATCGCCGCATAGAGCAGCGCCGCGTCGGCGACGCTGCGCGTCATCGGGCCGGGTGTGTCCTGGGTGGGCGAGATCGGGATGATGCCGTCGCGGCTCATCCGGCCGACCGTCGGCTTCAGGCCGACCAGGCCGCAGATCGATGCCGGCGAGACGATCGAGCCGTCGGTCTCGGTGCCGACGCCGAGCGGCGCCAGGCTCGCCGCGATCGCCGCCGCCGTGCCCGAGCTCGACCCGCTCGTGCTGCGGTCGAGGGCGTACGGGTTGCGCGTCAGGCCGCCGCGTGCGCTCCAGCCGCTCACCGATCGCGTCGAGCGGATGTTGGCCCACTCGCTGAGGTTGGTCTTGCCAAGGATCACCGCGCCGGCGTCGCGCAGGCGCTTGACGACGTGCGCGTCGCGCGGCGCGCGAACGCCGTCGAGCGCGAGCGAGCCCGCGCTCGTGCTCATGCGGTCGCCGGTCGCGATGTTGTCCTTGACGAGCACCGGCACGCCGTGCAGCGGCCCGCGCAGGCGACCCGCCTTGCGCTCGCCGTCGAGCGCCTTCGCGATCGCGATCGCCTCCGGGTTGAGCTCGATGACGCTGCGCAGGCGCGGGCCGTGCCGGTCGATCGCCTCGATCCGCGCGAGGCAGTCGCGCACCAGACGCTCGGCGGTCAGCCTCCCCTCGGCCATCGCCAGCACCAGCGCGACCGCGCTGCCCTGCTCGTATGCGAACGATGAGGATTGAGTAGGGGTGGCAGCCATGAGCGGACCTTGGGCGACGAGCAGCGATGCCGGGGTGAGGAGGAGATGACGGCGGCGCATGACGGGGCGGGGCGACGCGCGCTCTCAGCCGACGCGCTCGGCGTCGTAGCCCTCGGCGCGCATCGCCTCGAGGATCGCCTGCACGTGAGCGACGCCGCGCGTCTGCACGACGACCTCGATCTGGACCCGCTCGACCGAGAGCGACGTGAAGGCGCGCTGGTGCTGCACTTCGTCGATGTTGGCGCCGAGGCGAGCGAGCAGCGCGGCGACGTCGGCGAGCGCGCCGGGGACGTCGCGCACGTCGACGCGCAGGCGAACGAGCCGGCCCGACTTGACCATGCCGCGCTCGATGATCTCCGCGAGCACCAGCGGCTCGATGTTGCCGCCGCAGAGGACGAGGCCGACCTTCTTGCCGGCGAAGCGCGCCGGCTCCTTCATCAGCGCCGCGAGGCCGACCGCGCCCGCGCCTTCGACGACGGTTTTCTCGATCTCGAGCAGCATCAGGATCGCCTGCTCGATGTCGTCTTCGGAGACGAGGACGACGTCGTCGACGAGCGCGCGGATCACCGGCAGCGTCAGCGCCCCCGGCGACTTGACGCCGATGCCGTCGGCGATCGTCGCCTGGCGGCTCTCGAGGTGGCCGTCGTGGATCGCGTTCCACGCCGCCGGGAAGCGCTCGGTCTGCACGCCGAGGACTTGCAGGTCGGGCCGGATCGCCTTGGCCGCGGTCGCCATGCCGGCGATCAGGCCGCCGCCGCCGATGGCGACGACGAGGGTGTCGATCTCTGGCTGCTGGGCGAGCATCTCGAGCGCGACCGTGCCCTGCCCGGCGATCACGGCGAGGTCGTCGAACGGGTGGACGACGATGTGGCCGCGCTCCTCGGCGAGCTTCAGGCCAGCGACGCGCGCGTCCTCGAAGGTGTCGCCGACGAGCACGACCTCGGCGCCGAAGCCGCGCGTGTTCTCGACCTTCACGCTCGAGGCGAAGCGCGGCATCACGATCGTCGCCGCGATGCCCATCCGCTCGGCGTGGTACGCGACGGCCTGCGCGTGGTTGCCGGCCGAGACGGCGAGGACGCCCTTGGCCCGCTCGGCGGCGGTGAGCTGCGCCATCTTGTTGAGCGCGCCGCGCTCCTTGAACGAGGCGGTGAACTGCAGGTTCTCGAACTTCAGGAAGACCTCGCAGCCGCAGATCTGCGAGAGCGTCCGTGACGCCAGGCACGGCGTCTCGCTCACCTCGCCGGCGAGGCGCGCCGCGGCGGCGCGGACGTCGTCGATCGTCAGGCCCGGCGGCGCGATTTTCATCACGCCATTCTCGCCCGGCCCCGCGCACAGCGACGAAGCCGGTCGCAGAATTCCTCCGAGGTCTGCCGCTGTGCGAATGCGCCCCCGGCCGCACCAGGAGCACCGATGACTCCCGTTCGCCGATCGCTCGTCGCCTGGGCCCTGGTTGCCGCGCCGGCGTTCGCCCTCGCGCAGACGGCACCGGTCAAGCCCGACGGTTCGCTGCGCTATGCGCTCGGCGGCGGCGGCAGCTATGTCTCGGGAACGACGGCGACCGCGGCGCGCGCCGCCGTCGGTGGTGAGGGCGTCGTCGCGACCTTCGACAATCGCTGGCGCTTCGGCGGCAAGGCGCTCTGGTCGCGCACCGCGGCGGGCGAGACGGCCGCCGAGAACCTGACCCTGCAGCTCGAGGAGGAGTCGCAGCACCGCTGGAACGGCAAGACCTGGTTCCGGCAGAAGCTCTCGATCTTCCCGGCCATGCGCGCCGGCGAGACCGCGCACGCCATCTTCGACACCGGCGTCGCGATGGCGATGAGCCCGTTCTGCAATGTCAGCGTCGGCATGACGCAGCGCTACGAGGGCGGCGCCGGGATCCGGCTCGGCGACACGCTCTTCGTCACCGCGATCGCGCTCAAGCTGCGCTGACGCGCCGGCCGATGGGCGCGGCGCACGTCGGTCAGGCTACGCGACGCGCACCACCTTCAGCATGTTGGTTCCGCCCGGATAGCCCATCGGCTCGCCGCAGGTGATGCCGTAGGTGTCGCCGGGCTTGAGAACACCGGCGGCGACGAGGAGCTGCTCGGCGTGCTTCAGGGCGACGTCGCGGTCGTCGAAGTTCGGGATCAGCAGCGGCGTGACGTTCCTGTACATCGCCATGCGCCGCTGGCTCTTGATCTGCGAGGTGAGGCCGAAGATCGGCACGTGGATCTTCTGCCGGCTCATCCAGAGCGCGGTCGAGCCCGACTCGGTGAGGGCGAGGATCGCCTTGCAGCCGAGGTGGTAGGCCGTGAAGAGCGCGGCCATCGCGATCGACTGGTCGATCCGGCCGAAGGTCTTGTTGGTGAAGCCGGCATCGAGCGAGATCTCCTCGGCGCGCTCGGCCTCGACGCAGATCGACGCCATCATCTCGACCGTCTCGACCGGGTAGCGCCCGGCGGCGGTCTCGGCGCTCAGCATGACGGCGTCGGTGCCGTCGAGCACGGCGTTGGCGACGTCGCTGACCTCGGCGCGGGTCGGCACCGGGTTGACGATCATCGACTCCATCATCTGCGTCGCGGTGATCGTGAAGCGGTCCATCTCGCGCGCCATCTTGATCATCCGTTTCTGCAGCGCCGGCACCGCCGCGTTGCCGACCTCGACGGCGAGGTCGCCGCGCGCGACCATGATCCCGTCGCTCGCCTTCAGGATCGACTCGAGCGCCGGGATCGCCTCGCTGCGCTCGATCTTGGCGATCAGCTGCGGCTTGTGGCGCCACTTCTCGCCGGCGACGTTGCCGAGCTGGCGCGCCATCTCCATGTCGGTGGCGCTCTTCGGAAAGCTCACCGCGAGGTACTCGCACTGGAACGACATCGCCGTCTTGATGTCCTCCATGTCCTTGGCGGTCAGCGCCGGCGCGGTCAGGCCGCCGCCGGCCTTGTTGATGCCCTTGTTGTTCGAGAGCTCGCCGCCGACGACGACCGTCGTCCGCACTTCCTCGCCGCGCACCGAATCGACTGTCAGGCGCAGCAGCCCGTCGTTGAGCATCAGCGTGTCGCCGGGCCGGACGTCGCGCGGCAGCTCCTTGTAGTCGAGGCCGATGCGGGCGCTCGTGCCGAGCCCGGTCCAGGCGGCGTCGAGGACGAGCTTCTCGCCCGCGACGAGCATCGTCTTGCCGCTCTCGATCTTGCCGACGCGGATCTTCGGCCCCTGCAGGTCGGCCATGATCGCGACCTCCTTGCCGACCTTGGCCGCGACCTCGCGGATCAGGTTCGCGCGATCGATGTGGTCCTGCGCCGTGCCGTGCGAGAAGTTGAGGCGCATGACGTCGACGCCGGCGCGGATCATCCGCTCGAGGACCTCCGCGCTGCTCGACGCCGGACCGAGGGTCGCGACGATCTTGGTGGCGCGGGGAACCGACGAATCGCTCATTCAGTGACCTGGTTGTCGCGGGCGCGCCGCTCGAGGATCTCGAGCGCCGGCAGCGTCTTGCCTTCGAGCACCTCGAGGAAGGCGCCGCCGCCGGTCGAGATGTAGTCGATCTCGTCGGCGATGTGGTACTTGGCGATGGCGGCGAGCGTGTCGCCGCCGCCGGCGAGGCTGAATGCGGGCGATCGGGCGATCGCGCGCGCGATCGTCTCGGTGCCGTGCGCGAAGGCGTCGAACTCGAACACCCCGACCGGGCCGTTCCAGACGATCGTTCCCGCCGACTGCAGGATCGCAGCGAGCGAATCGGCGCTCTTCGGGCCGATGTCGAGGATGAGGTCGTCGTCGCTCACGTCGGCGACCGCCTTCGTCGTCGCCGCCGCGTCGGCCTTGAACTCCTTCGCGGTGACGACGTCGACCGGCACCGGCACGTCGGCGCCGCGCGCCTTCATCGCCGCGATCACCGCGCGCGCTTCGTCGACGAGCGCCGGCTCGGCGAGGCTCTTGCCGATCGGCAGCCCCTCGGCGAGCAGGAAGGTGTTGGCGATGCCGCCGCCGACGATCAGGCGGTCCACGTTCTTGGCCAGGCTCTGCAGGACCAGCAGCTTGGTCGAGACCTTCGAGCCGGCGACGATCGCGACCAGCGGCCGCTTCGGATGGGCGAGCGCCTTCGTGATCGCGTCGACCTCGGCGGCGAGCAGCGGTCCCGCGCAGGCGATCGGCGCGAACTCGGCGATGCCGTAGGTCGACGCCTCGGCGCGGTGCGCGGTGCCGAACGCGTCGTTGACGTAGACGTCGCAGAGCGCGGCCATCTTCTTCGCCAGCGCCGGGTCGTTCTTCTTCTCGCCCTTGTTGAGGCGGCAGTTCTCGAGGACGACGACCTCGCCCGGCGCGACCGCGACGCCGTCGACCCAGTTCGTTCGCAGCGGTACGTCGCGATGAAGGAGCGCGCCGAGGCGCGCCGCGATCGGCGCCAGCGAGTCCTCGGGCTTCGGCTCGCCCTCGGTCGGCCGGCCGAGGTGCGAGGTGACCATCACCGCCGCGCCGGCGGCGAGCGCCATCTCGATGCACGGCACCGAGGCGCGGATTCGGGTGTCTTCGGTGATCCGGCCGGCATCATCCTGCGGCACGTTGAGATCGGCGCGGATGAAGACGCGGCGCTTCGCCACCCGGCCGGCGGCCACGAGGTCTGCGAAGCGAAGGACGTTCATTCGGGCGGCATCGAGGGTCGCGCATTTTACGTTTGCTCCCGGCGACGCCCGGTTTCACCCCGAATGCGGCTGCGCCACGTTTCACCCGCTGCCTGCTGTGCCTTCCGCGCGGCGGCTCACGGAGTTCGCGCCATGACGCTCAGCCACCCCTTCCCCGCCGCCCGCCGGCACGCCCGCGCCGCGATCGGCGCCGCCTGCATGACGGGCGCCCTCGCCTTCGCGCAGTCACCGCCGCCGATCTCGGCGCCCATCGCGGCACCGACCACGCCGCCGATCGCGACCTGGCGCGCGCCGACGCTGCAGGTGCAGGGCGCCGAGCAACCGGTGCGGCTCGCCTCGCTGCAGGTCGACGTCGAGGTCGCGGGCGGTGCCGCCGAAACGCGCGTGCAGATGGTCTTCTTCAACCCGAACAACCGGATCCTCGAAGGCAAGCTCCAGTTTCCGCTCGCGCCGGGCCAGGTCGTGAGCGGCTTCGCCCTCGACGTCGACGGGCGGCTGCGCGCCGCGGTGCCGGTCGAGAAGGCGCGCGCGCAGCAGGTGTTCGAGGACATCTCGCGCCGCCGCGTCGACCCGGGCCTGCTGCAGACGACGATCGGCAACAACTACGAGCTGCGCGTCTATCCGCTCCTGCCGGGCAAGACGCGAACCGTCGAGCTGCGCATCGTCGAGCCGGCGGCGAGCCGGCTGCAGGTGCCGCTCGGCTACGCCGATCGCGTCGACTCGCTCGCCGTGTCGCTGCGCGTTCCCGGTGCCGCTGCGGCGCCCGAGCTGCTCGGCGCCGCGTCGCTCGGCCTGCGCTTCGAGCGTGACGCCGGCGGCGGCTTCGTCGCCCGCTCGACGCGTAGCGACGCCGTGCTGCCGAAGGAGCCGATCGCGCTGCGCCTGCCCGCGAACGGCGCCGCGGCGGCGATCGCCACCGAGGAACGCGACGGCCTGAGCTACTTCACGCTCGAGCTGCCGGTGCTGCAGCGCACCTCGCCGCGGCCGCTGCCGCATCGCGTCCAGGTCGTTTGGGACGCGTCGGGGTCGGGCGCGCATCGCCAGCTCGACCGCGAGCTCGCACTCCTGGATTCCTATTTCGCGGCCGTGCGCGACACGAGCGTCAATCTCGTCCGCGTGTCCGACGTCGCTTCGGCTCCGGTCCGCTTCGAGGTGCGCGGCGGCGACTGGGCGGCCCTGCGCAAGACGCTCGAGACCACGGTCTACGACGGCGCGAGCAACCTCGGCGCGGTTCGCCACGACGGCG
>JADGRJ010000344.1 GCA_017881025.1 Rhizobacter sp.
CGGGCGGCGACGTGCTGGCGCAGCCGGCCAGGCCGAGCGCGCCGAGGCCGCCGAGCGCCCCGAGCCCGTTCAGCCCGCCCGCGGCGCCCAGGGCGCCCAGCCGGGCCAGCCACTCGCGCCGTGCGGCCCCAGGGCCGTGCAGGGCGCCGGGCCGGGGGTTTCTTTCCTTATTCCGCATCGGGATACCGGTCTGACGAATCTATGGTTCGCGCCGGGCGTCGGCGCCGATAGAGTCGCCCGTTCCGTCGCGGAGCGGCTGGCGCGCGCCCATGGGGTTCCGATTCTGGGGCCCGCGCCCGCCGCCCGGCGACGACAACGGTCTCCGCATGTATCGATACGACGAATTCGACCGGCACTTCGTGCACCAGCGCGCGGCGCAGTTCCGCGACCAGCTCGAGCGCCACCTCGCCGGCCGGCTGCCCGACGACGATTTCCGCGCGCTGCGCCTGCAGAACGGCTGGTACGTGCAGCGCCACGCGCCGATGCTTCGCGTCGCCGTCCCCTACGGCGAGCTGAGCTCGAAGCAGCTGCGCGCGCTGGCCCGCATCGCGCGCGAGTTCGACGGCCGCGACGGCGGCCCGTACGAAGGCCGCGGCGGCGGCTTCGGCCACTTCACGACGCGCCAGAACTGCCAGTTCAACTGGATCGCCCTGCCCGACTCGGCCGACGTGATGGACCTGCTCGCCGACGTCGACATGCACGGCATCCAGACGAGCGGCAACTGCATTCGCAACATCACGAGCGACTGCTTCGCCGGCGTCGCCGCCGACGAGGTCGTCGACCCGCGGCCGTACTGCGAGATCCTGCGCCAGTGGAGCACGCTCCATCCGGAGTTCGCGTTCCTGCCGCGCAAGTTCAAGATCGCCGTCAGCGGCGCGACCGAAGACCGCGCGGCGACCGCGTGGCACGACATCGGCCTCGTCCTGCGCAAGAACGACGCCGGTGAGATCGGCTTCGAGGTTCGCGTCGGCGGCGGCATGGGCCGCACGCCGATCATCGGCACCGTCGTTCGCGATTTCCTGCCGTGGCAGGAGATCCTCGTCTTCATCGAGGCGATCGTCCGCGTCTACAACCGCTACGGCCGGCGCGACAACATGTACAAGGCGCGGATCAAGATCCTCGTCAAGGCCGAAGGGCAGAAGTTCATCGACGCGGTCGAGGCCGAGTTCGCAAGCATCCTGTCGCGCGACCTCGACGGCTCGGCGCACCTCCTCACCGACGCCGAGCGCGACCGCATCGCGGCGTGCTTCGAGCTGCCTTCTGGCGTTTGGCCGATCGCCGAGGCGAAGGACGCGACGACGCACCCACCGACCGCGCCGACATCGTCGAAGCAAACGACCGGCGCGGCAGCCTCGATCCCCGCCGCCTACACGCGCTGGCTCGAGCGCAACGTCCACCCGCACAAACTGGCGGGCTACCGCGCCGTCACGCTTTCGCTCAAGCGCGCCGGCCAGCCGCCGGGCGACGCGTCGGCCGAGCAGATGGAGCGCGCCGCCGAGCTCGCCGACCGCTTCAGCGCGAGCGAGCTGCGCGTTTCGCACGACCAGAACCTGGTGCTGCCATGGGTGCGCGCGAGCGAGCTGCCGGCGCTGTGGCAAGCGGCACGCGAAGCCGGCTTCGCGACCCCCAACATCGGCTACCTCACCGACATGATCGCCTGCCCCGGTGGCGACCTGTGCGGGCTCGCCAACGCG
The DNA here is from genome assembly GCA_017881025.1 of Rhizobacter sp. Lineage (GTDB taxonomy): Bacteria > Pseudomonadota > Gammaproteobacteria > Burkholderiales > Burkholderiaceae_C > Schlegelella_A. Next base: position 1,695 of record JADGRJ010000344.1, read on the forward strand.
CGCTCGATCCCGATCGCCGCGGCGATCACCGAGCGCTTCGACGACCTCGACGAGCTGCACGACATCGGCGACATCGATCTCCACATCAGCGGCTGCATCAACTCGTGCGGCCACCACCACAGCGGCCACATCGGCATCCTCGGCGTCGACAAGGACGGCCAGGAGTGGTACCAGGTCTCGCTCGGCGGCGCCGACGGCTCGACGCTGAGCGGCCCGCCTGTGACCGGCAAGGTGATCGGCCCGTCGTTCGCCGCCGACGAAGTGCCCGACGTGATCGAGGCGGTGATCGACACTTACCGCGCCGAGCGCAGCAACGCCGAAGAGCGCTTCATCGGCACGGTGCGGCGCGTCGGCATCGAGCCGTTCAAGGCCGCCGCCAACGCGGTGCGGCGGGCGACGGCGGTGCACGCATGAGTGCGATCGACGCGCAACGCAGCGTGCTGCTCGCCGGCTGCATGAGGAGCGCGATCCGCTTCGTCGACGCCGACGCGCCGATTGACTTCGTCCTCGCCAACGACGTCGACGTCGAGTCGATCGCGGCCGACCTCGACAAGCACCGCAGCATCGCTCTGGTGTTCCCGAAGTGGACCGACGGCCGCGCCTACAGCCAGGCGCGCCTGCTGCGCGCGCGCTATCGCTTCGCGGGCGAGATCCGCGCCACCGGCGAGGTGCTCATCGACATGATGCCGCTGCTCGCGCGCACCGGCTTCGACGCGGTCGCCCTGCGCGCCGACCAGCCGCGCGACGTCGCCGAGCGCGCGCTCGCGTTCTTCCCCGACGGCCGCTACCAGGGCGACCTGATCGAGCCGTTGCCGCGCTTCCGCCGCGACGCGGAGGCGTCGACATGACGCGAGTCGCGACCCCGGGCGCCGGCCGCGTCGCCTTCGTCGGCGCCGGCCCGGGCGAGGCCGACCTCATCACGGTGCGCGGCGCGCAGCGCCTGCAGGACGCCGACGTCGTCCTCTTCGATTCCCTCGCCGACCCGGCGCTGCGCCAGCTCGCGCCGAACGCGCGCTGGATCGACGTCGGCAAGCGCGGCTTCTCGGGCGTTCCGCACGCGCCACGCGGCGGGCGCGAGAACACGGGCCAGGACACGATCAACGCGTTGCTCGTCAAGCATGCGCAGAGCGGCGCGCGCGTCGTCCGCCTCAAGGGCGGCGACCCGAGCGTCTTCGGCCGCCTCGAGGAAGAGCTCGAGGCGCTCGCCGCCGCCGGCATCGAATGCGAGGTCGTTCCCGGCGTCACCGCCGCGCTCGCCGCCGCCGCCGCGACGCAGCGTCCGCTGACGCGGCGCGGGACCGGCCGCAGCGTCGCCCTGACGACGGCGATGACGAAGAGCGGCGATCTCGTCGGCGGCCGCCACGCCGACACCGAATCGTTCTACATGGCCGGCAAGCAGCTCGCCGCGCTCTCGCGCCGCCTCGTCGCGGCGGGCTGGCCGGCAGCGACGCCGGCGCTCGTCGTCTCGCGCGCCGGCTGGCCCGACCAGCTTGCCAGCGAGCACAGCGTCGCCACTCTCGGCGACGCGACCGTGCTGCACTCGGGCCGGCCGACGGTCGTCACCGTCGGCATCGGCGCCGCACCGGTACAAGCCGCCAGCGCCACGACGACCACGACCGTCCCGATGCCCTTGGCCGAAGAAGCGATCCCGAGACCGTAAAATTCTCGGTTCCCTTCGCCCTTGCCGCTGCCGCGCACCCGTTTGCCCGGCGTGCCACCCGAGCCTCTCCCATGACCCACGTCGTCCTCGAATCGTGCATCCGCTGCAAGTACACCGACTGCGTCGACGTGTGCCCGGTCGATTGCTTCCGCGAGGGCCCGAACTTCCTGACGATCGACCCCGACGAGTGCATCGACTGCGCCGTCTGCATCCCCGAGTGCCCGGTCAACGCGATCGTTCCCGAGGAAGACGTTCCCGGCGACCAGCAGCACATGATCCCGCTCAACGCCGAGCTGGCGAAGGGCTGGCCGGCGATCACGCGG
>JADGRJ010000117.1 GCA_017881025.1 Rhizobacter sp.
AGGCTTTCGACCGGGCAGGTGCAGGTCATGTCGCCGACGGTGCGAAAGCGCACGGCGATGGACTCGACCTTCTCGTGGGGCGCGGGCTGCGTCACGGCCGTCACCGGGACGAGCAGGCCCTTCTTGCGGACGACGTCGCGCCGGTGCGTGTAGTACAGCCCCGGCAGCGCGATCCGCTCGCGCTGGATGTAGAGCCAGACGTCGAGCTCGGTCCAGTTGCTGATCGGAAAAGATCGCATGTGCTCGCCGGGCTTCAGGCGCGTGTTGAAGAGCGTCCACAGCTCGGGGCGCTGATTCTTCGGCTGCCACTGGCCGAAGCTGTCGCGGTGCGACAGGATCCGTTCCTTGGCGCGCGCCTTCTCCTCGTCGCGGCGGGCGCCGCCGATGAGCACGTCGAAGCGGTGCTCCTCGACCGCTTCCATCAGCGTCACGCTCTGGTGGCCGTTGCGCGACTCGCCGGGCGAGGCGAGGCGGACGCTGCCGCGCGCGATCGAATCCTCGAGGTGGGCGACGACGAGCTTCTCGCCGAGCTCCGCGACGAGCTCGTCGCGGAACTCGATCACTTCCGGGAAGTTGTGGCCGGTGTCGACGTGCAGGAGGGGGAACGGCAGTCGCGTCTTGGCGGCACCGGCGAGCTTGAACGCCTTCTGCGCGAGGTGAAGGACGACGCACGAATCCTTGCCGCCGGAAAAGAGCAGCGCCGGCCGCTCGAACGCGGCCGCGGTCTCGCGCAGGATGAAGATCGCTTCTTCCTCGAGCGCGTCGAGCTGGGCGACGTCGAACTCGGGCAGAAGCAGGCGATCAAGCGGCGTCGGCGCGTTCATGCCTGAGCTCCGATCGCGCTCGCGGGTGCGGCGACGTGCAGGCCGCATTCCTTCACGCCGTGCTCCCACCACCAGCGGCCGGCGCGGAAGTCCTCGCCGACGGCGACGGCGCGGGTGCACGGCGCGCAGCCGATGCTCGGGAAGAACTGGTCGTGCAGCGCGTTGTAGGGGACGTCGTGCAATTCAAGGTAGTGCCAGACGTCGGCCCAGCTCCAGTCGGCGAGCGGGCTGAGCTTGGCTCGGCCGGCGTCGTCGCTCGCTTCGAAGTCGACCTCGGCGCGCGCGCTCGACTGCTCGCGCCGCAGGCCCGTGACCCACGCCGTGCGGCCGGCGAGCATTCGGCCGAGCGGCTCGACCTTGCGCAGCGCGCAGCACGCCTTCCTCAGCTCGACGCTTTGCCGCATCGCGTCTTCGCCGTGGCGGCCGACGAAGGCGATCACCGCCTCGTGCACCGGCCGGTAGCGTTCGAGGCGCAGTCCGTAGCGCTCGTGGATGGCGTCGACCAACGCCAGTGTCTCGCCGTGCAGCTTGCCGGTATCGAGCGTCGCGATGGCGATCGGCAGGCGGTCGCGGCCGATCAGGTCGGTGAGGACCTGGTCTTCGGCGCCGAGGCTCGACGCCTGGACGATCCGGCCCGGATGCGCTTCGGCGGCGCGCGCGAGCAGGCGGCGCGCGCTCGCGACGCGCTCGTCGAAGCCTGCGGTCTTGCGTGCGTAGAGAGCCGTTGCGGTCGCGGTGTCCATGCCTCGTCCAGCCGGCGCGGAGGCACCGGAGGGCGGACTGTACGGACCGGCGGGCCGGCGGCGAAGAACAGTTTTCGCGTTTGCTTCTGCGCGCCGTTCATAACGGCGCCGGGGGCCTCAGCGCGGCCAGCCCGATTCGAGGGCGAGCTCGAAGTGCTCGACGTGGGGCGGCACCGCCAGGAACGGGCCGATGAACGAGCGCCACTCGGCGAAGAGCGGCCCCTGGCGGAAGTCGACCGTGTGGTTCTCGAGCGCCTGCCACCAGATCAGCAGGATGTAGCGCTCGGGCGAGTCGATGCCGCGCTGCACCTTGTGGGCGATGAAGCCCTTGGCGCGCGGCAGGACGGTCGCCAGGCCCTGGCCGATCGCGGCCTCGAACTCGGCGTTCTTGCCCGGCGGAATGCGGATGTCGGCGACTTCGAGAATCATGCAGGTCTCGCGAAGGTGAAGGGCGAAGAGCAGTCTAAGGCGGCGCGATCAGACGCCGAGGAATCGCGCCAGCGCCGCGCCGTCGGCGCCGACCGCCGCCGACTCGCCAGCGAGGACGACGCGGCCCTTCTCGAGGACGACGGCGTCGTCGGTGTGGGCGAGGACGGCGCGCGCGTTGCGGTCGACGATCAGCGTCGCGATGCCGGTGGCGCGGATCGCGGCGACGGTGCGCCAGATCTCGGCGACGACGAGCGGCGCCAGGCCCTCGGTCGCCTCGTCGAGGATCAGCAGCAGCGGATTGGTGAGGAGGGCGCGGCCGATCGCGAGCATCTGCTGCTCGCCGCCCGAGAGCTGCTGGCCGCCGTGGCCGAGCCGCTCGGCGAGGCGAGGAAAGGTCGCCAGCACGCGCTCGAGCGTCCACGTCCGCGCGCCTTCGGGGCCGGCGCGCGCCGTCATCACCAGGTTCTCGCGCACCGAGAGGTTGGGGAAGATGCCGCGCCCTTCGGGAACGTAGCCGATGCCGAGCCGCGCCATCTTCTCGGGCGGCGCGCCGGTGAGGGCGCGGCCCTGCCAGGCGACGTTCCCTCCGGCGGCGCGGACGTAGCCGAGCGCGGTGCGGATGAGCGTCGTCTTGCCCATGCCGTTGCGGCCGAGCAGGCCGAGCGACCGTCCGGCCGGGATCGCCAGCGTCACGCCGCGCAGGACATGGCTGTCGCCGTAGCGCGCGTGCAGGTCGGTGAGCGAGAGCAGCGGGCTCATCGGCGCTTCAGTGGTCGTCGCCGAGGTAGGCCTCGCGCACGGCGCGGTCGTTGCGGATTCGCTCGGGAACGTCGCTCGCGATCACCTGGCCGTTGACCATGACGGTGATGCGGTCGGCGACTCGGAACACCGCGTCCATGTCGTGCTCGACGAGGAGGATCGCATGCGTCGCCTTGAGGCCGGAGAGCAGCGTCAGCATGCGGCCGGTCTCCTCGGCGCCCATGCCGGCGAGCGGCTCGTCGAGGAGGAGCGCGCGCGGCGCCGTCGCCAGGCACATCGCGATCTCGAGCTGGCGCTTGGCGCCGTGGCTGAGCGTCGACGCGATCCGGCCGGCGTCGCCGTCGAGGCCGGCGGCGGCGAGCGCGCGCATCGCGATCGCGATGCCGCGCGCGTCGTTGGCCGCGCGCTCCCACACGAGCCAGGGCCGCGGCGCGCTCGCCTGCGCCGCGAGTCGGCAGTTCTCGAGGACGCTGAACTCGGCGAAGATCGTCGTCCGCTGGTAGCTGCGGCCGACGCCGGCGCGGGCGCGCCGCGGCTGCGACCAGCGCGTCACGTCCTCGCCGGCGAAGCGCACGCTGCCGGCGCTCGGCGCCAGCTCGCCCGAGAGCATGTTGATGAGCGTCGACTTGCCGGCCCCGTTGGTGCCGATGACGGCGTGGATCTCGCCGACGCACACGTCGATCCAGACGGCGTCGACAGCTGCGAGGCCGCGAAAGCGCCGGCCGAGGCCGAGCGCCTCGAGCAGCGGCGCCGCCGCCGCCGCTTCGCGTGGCCCGGACGCTTCGGCCGGCACCGCGCTCATGGCGATCGCCCCGCGGCGGCGCTCGCCGCCCGGCCGCGCACGAGGCCGCGAATGCGCGCGCCGAGGCCGATCAGGCCGCGCGGCAGGGCGGCGACGAAGGCGATGATCGTCAGGCCGAGGGTCAGCTGCCAGTGCGAGGCGAGCGGGCCGAGCAGCGCTTCCGACTGGAACAGCTCCTTCAGGAGCGTGAACGCGATCGCGCCCAGCACCGCGCCGCGCAGGCTGCCGATGCCGCCGAAGATCAGCATCAGCAGCACCGCGCCCGACTCGTGCCATGAAAGCAGCTCGGGGTTGACGGCGCCGTCCTTGACCGCGAGCAGCAGTCCGGCGAGGCCGGCGAGCGCGCCGGCGATGACGAAGGCGGCGAGCTTGTACGGCGTCGTCGCGAAGCCCGCGGCGCGCATGCGCTGCTCGTTGACGCGGATGCCGGCGAGTGCATGACCGAAGCGCGAGCCGAGCAGGAGGGCGATGAAGGCGTAGGTCGCGACCAGCGCGGCGAGCACGGTGTAGTAGAACGGGACGCGCCGGCCGAGATCGAGCAGCGTGGTGCCGCCGATCGCGAGCACCGGCTTGGCGTACAGGAAGATGCCGTCGCTGCCGCCGCCGGCCTTGGTGTCGTGGACGACGAAGTACGCCATCTGCGCGAACGCCAGCGTCACCATGATGAAGTAGACGCCGCGCGTTCGCAGGCTGAGCGCGCCGACGACGATCGCGTAGGCGGCGGCCGCGCCCATCGCCAGCGGCACGAGCAGCGCGAGCGACGTGCCGCTGTCGCCCGAGGCGAGCACGGTGACGTAGGCGCCGATGCCGAGGAAGGCGGCGTGGCCGAGGCTCACCAGGCCGGTCGCGCCGACGAGGAGCTCCAGGCTGAGCGCGAAGATCGCGTAGACCGCGATGCGGACGACGACGTCCTGGCCGTACGGCGAGAGGGCGAGCGGCAGCGCGGCGATCGCGAGCGCGGCGGCGGCGGGAACGAGCCAGCCGCCGGCTTCACGGCGGCCGATGTCGGGCAGCGCGCCGACCTCGGCGCGCACGTCGGCGCTGGCGCCGTCAGAAGCCACGCTTCATCAGCCCTTCCGGGCGCCAGACGAGGACGATCGCCATCAGCACGTAGACGCCGACGCCGCTCCATTCGGCGAAGAAGACCTTGCCGAAGGTGTCGACGAAGCCGACCAGGAGCGAGGCGATCAGCGCGCCGGTGATCGAGCCGATGCCGCCGATGACGACGACGACGAAGCAGATGATCAGCACGCTCGAACCCATGCCCGGATACACCGACGAGAGCGGCGCGGCGATCATGCCGGCGAGCGCGGCGAGCGCGACGCCGCCGGCGAAGACGATGCGGTACAGGCGCCGGATGTCGACGCCGAGGCCGCGCACCATGTCGCGGTTGCTCGCGCCGGCGCGGATCATCATGCCCAGGCGCGTGCGATTGACGACGGCGTAGAGCGCGAGCGCGACGACCAGGCACGCGGCCGACGCGAAGACGCGGTACCACGGGTACTCCATCAGCCCGCCGACGCGAAAGCCGCCGGCGAGCCAGCTGGGCGCCGTGACGCCGTGAACGTCGTTGCCGAAAGCGAGGCTGCGCAGCTCCTCGAAGACGAGGATGAGCGCGTACGTGAGCAGCACCTGCTGCAGGTGGTCGCGCTCGTAGAGGAAGCTGAAGAACAGCCACTCGAGGACGTAGCCGAACAGCGCCGCCAGCGCCACGCCGACGACCAGCCGCGTCACGAACCAGTCGCCGAACCACGGCGCGAGCGCGAACGCGAGGTAGGCGCCGAGCATGTAGAAGCTGCCGTGCGCCAGATTGATGACGCCCATGATCCCGAAGATCAGCGTCAGGCCGCTGGCGACGAGAAAGAGCAGCAGGCCGTACTGGACGGCGTTCAGGCACTGGACGAGGAAGGTGGCGGTGTCCATCGCCACCTCAGCGGGCGCGGCCGGACGTGGCGAGGCGCTTCGCCACGTTCAGGCCACGCCGATCAGAGCTTGCAGCCGCGCGCCGGGTCGGCGAGAGCCTTCACCGCGATCGAGCGGAACTCGTTGTTGTTGCCCTTGACCTCGCGCAGGTAGATGTCCTGCACCGGGTTGCCCGCCGCCGAGAGGGTGAACTTGCCGCGCGGGCTGTCGACCGGGGTCTTCCTCATCGCCGCGGCGAGCTGGTCGCGCTTGGTGAGGTCGCCGCCGACCGCCTTCAGGCCGTTGGCGAGGATCTGCGCCGCGTCGTAGCCCTGCACCGCGTAGACGTCGGGCTGCGACTTGTAGGCGATCGCATAGGCCTTGCGGAACGCGTTGTTCTTCGGCGTGTCGAGGTTGTCGGCGTAGTGCAGCGTCGTGAGCATGTTCTGCGCCGCCGCGCCCTGCGCCTCGAGTGTGCCGTCGGTGAGGAAGCCCGGGCCGTAGAGCGGGATCGTCTTGTTGAGGCCAGCCGCGGCGTAGTCCTTGACGAACTTGACGGCGCCGCCGCCGGCGAAGAAGGCGTAGACGGCGTCGGGCTTCTGCGCCGCGATCTCGGTCAGCAGCGCCTGGAACTCGACGTTCGGGAACGGCAGGTTCATGTCCTTGACGACCTTGCCGCCGCCCTTCTCGAGCCCCTCGGTGAAGCCCTTCGTCGATTCGGCGCCGGCGGCGTAGTTCCAGGTGATCGTCATCGCCCGCTTGACGCCCTTCTGCGCGGCGACGACGCCCATCGCGTAGCCCGGCTGCCAGTTCGAGAACGAGCTGCGAACGATGTTGGCGCCGCACATCGGCCCGGTGATCGCGTCGGCGCCCGCGTTCGGGATGACGAGCAGCGTGTTGTTGTCCTTCGCCGCCTTCGCCATCGCCAGGGCGACGCCCGAGTGCACGGTGCCGACGAGGACGTCGACGTTGTCGCGCTTGATCAGCTTGTTGACGTTGTCGGTCGCCTTCGGCGGCTCCGACTCGTCGTCGACCTTGAAGTACTGGATCTCGCGGCCGGCGAGCTTGCCGCCCTGCTCCTGGACGTAGAGCTTGAAGCCGTTCTCGATCGCGTTGCCGAGCGCGGCGTAGGTGCCGCTGTAGGGGAGCATGAGGCCGACCTTGATCGGGCCGCTCGCGCCCTGAGCGCTCGCGGCGAGCGGCACGGCGGCAAGCAGCAGCGCCGCGAGCGAGGAGAAGTTGAACGAGGTGAGTGGCATGGCGAGCTCCGGGGGTGTCAATCGATGTGTTCGAGGATGAAGCGGCCGGCCTCGCGCGCGAGGATCTCGGGCTGGTCGCGATGCGGCGAGTGTCCGCAATCCGCAAGGACGAGCAAGCGGGTTTTCGGCAATCGACGCACGATCGCGCGTATCTGCGCCAGCGTGCCGTACTCGTCCTTCTCGCCCTGAACGACGAGCACCGGGCAGGCGACCTGCGCGATCTCCGCCTCGACGTTCCAGGCGCGGAACTCGGGCGAAAGCCAGGCGTCGTTCCAGCCGCGAAACGCCGAGTCCGGGTCGTCGTGGTACTTCGCCATGCCACGGCGCAGGTCGCCGGACTCGAATGCGGTGCGCGCCGCTTCGATGCTGGCGATCGAGACGTCCTCGACGAACAGGTGCGGCGCGACGGCGACGACGCCGGCCGCCGGGTACTGCGCCGCATAGAGCAGCGCGATCGTCGCGCCGTCGCTGTGGCCGAAGAGCCAGGGTCGCTCGATGCCGACGGCGGCGAAGAGCGCCGGCAGGACGTCGTTCGCCTGTTCGGCCATGAAGTCGGCGCCCCAGCGCTCGCCGGGCGGCTTGGGCGTCGAGCGGCCGTAGCCGTAGCGCGAGAAGACGAAGCCGGCGAGGCCGTGCCGATCACAGAAGGTGCTCGGGAAGTCGCGCCACATCGAGATCGAGCCGAGCCCCTCGTGCAGGAAGACGATGACGTTGGTCGCCGTTCTCGCGGCGCCGACCCACTCGTATTCGAGGCGGAGCTCGCGGCCTTTCCAATCGACGCGGGCGAACGCCGGCTCGCGCCCGCCGTCGCTCACGACGCCGGCCCGCCCCGCTCGCGCTCGCGCAGCCGGAAGCGCTGGATCTTGCCGGTCGCCGTCTTCGGCAGCTCGTCGAGGAACTCGATCGCGCGCGGGTACTTGTAGGCGGCGAGCTTTTCCTTGACGAAGGCCTTCAGCTCGGCGTCGCTGACCGCCGCGCCGGGCTTGACGACGACGAAGGCCTTGCTCTTGGTCAGGCCCTCGCCGTCCTCGGTGCCGATCACCGCGCACTCGAGCACGGCCGGGTGCTGCATCAGCGTCGCCTCGACCTCGAACGGCGAGACCCAGATTCCGCTCACCTTCAGCATGTCGTCGCTGCGGCCCGAGTAGGTGTAGTAGCCGTCGGCGTCGCGAACGTATTTGTCGCCGCTCCGGGTCCAGCCGCCCTGGAAGGTCTCGCGTGACTTCTCGCGGTCGCCCCAGTACATGAGCGCTGCGCTCGGGCCCTTGATGAAGAGGTCGCCGACCTCGCCGTCGGCAACCGGCCGGCCGTCCTCGCCGCGCAGTTCGATCTCGTAGCCTGCGACCGGCTTGCCGGTCGTTCCGTAGCGGATGTCGCCCGGACGATTGGAGAGGAAGACGTGCAGCATCTCGGTCGAGCCGATGCCGTCGACGATGGCGCAGCCGAAGTGGCGCTCGAAGCGCTGGCCGATCTCGCTCGGCAGTGCTTCGCCCGCCGACGAGCACATGCGCAGCGCGACCGCGTCGCGCGCCGGCAAGGAAGGCGATGCGAGCATGCCGGCGAAGCCGGTCGGTGCGCCGAAGAAGACGGTCGGGCGCAGATCGAGGCCGTCGCCAGCGCCGGCGCTCGCGCTGCCGGTCCAGCGCTTGAAGACAGCGTCGGGCGTCGGCCGCTCGGCCATCAGGACGACGCTCGCGCCGACCGACAGCGGGAACGTCAGCGCGTTGCCGAGGCCGTAGGCGAAGTAGAGCTTGGCTGCGGAGAAGCAGACGTCGCGATCGGTCAGCGCGAGGACGCCCTTGCCGTAGAGCTCGGCCGTCCACCAGGCGTTGGCGTGCGTGTGCACGGTGCCCTTCGGCCTGCCGGTCGACCCCGACGAATAGAGCCAGAAGGCGGGGTCGTCGCCGCGCGTCGGCGCCGGGGCGGCGAGCGGCTTCGTCTGCGCGACGAGCGCCGCGAGATCGAGCGAAGGCGCACCGGCGTCGCTGGCGCCGGACAGCGCAGCCGCGGCCGCCGCGACGATCACTGCCCCGACTTCGTTCGGCGCCTCGGCCATCGCCTTGCGCAAGCTCGGCTCGAGCGACGCCGAGACGATCGCCGCTTGGGCGCGGCTGTGCGCGAGCATGTAGGCGTAGTCGGCGACGGTGAGCAGCGTGTTGACGGCGACCGGGACGATGCCGGCGTAGAGCGCGCCGAGAAACGCGACCGGCCACTCGTTGCAGTCGAGCATGAGCAGCAGGACGCGTTCCTCGCGACGGATGCCGAGCGCGAGCAGGGCGGCGGCGAAGCGGCGGGAGCGGTCCTCGAGATCGCCGTAGCTGAGCGTGCCTCGGTCGTCGACGTAGGCGACCTTCCCGGCGCGGCCGCGGTTGGCGGCGAACAGGTACTCTGCGAAGTTGAGGGCGTCGGGCGTCTCCATCATGCCAAGCACTATACTGCATGCATGGCCACGTCGACCAAGGATCCTTTCCTCCTCGCCCTCGGCGATCGCGTCCGGCTCCTGCGCGCGCGCCGCGGCCTCACGCGCAAGTCGGTGGCCACGGCGTCGGGCGTTTCCGAGCGCCACCTCGCCAATCTCGAATACGGCGTCGGCAACGCGTCGATCATGGTCCTCCAGCAGGTCGCCGGCGCGCTCGACTGCGACCTCGCCGAGCTCGTCGGCGACGTCTCGACGAGCTCGCCCGAGTGGTTGATGCTGCGCGAGGCGCTCCGCGGCAAGAGCGATGCCGACCTGCGCCGCGCGCGCATCGCGATCGCGCAGCTGTTCGGCAGCGACGGCGCCGATCCGGCGCGCGGCCGGCGCATCGCCCTCGTCGGCCTGCGCGGCGCGGGCAAGTCGACGCTCGGCCGCATGCTCGCCGACGCGCTCGAGCTGCCGTTCGTCGAGCTGAGCCGCGAGGTCGAGCGCATCGCCGGCTGCAGCATCCGCGAGATCCACGACCTCTACGGCAGCAACGCCTACCGCCGCTACGAGCGGCGTGCCCTCGACGAGACGGTCCGCCTGCACGCCGAGGCGGTGATCGCGACGCCGGGCGGCATCGTTGCCGAGCCGGCGACCTTCGACGCGCTGCTCGGCCACTGCACGACCGTCTGGCTGCAGGCCTCGCCCGAGGAGCACATGGCGCGTGTCGCCGCGCAGGGCGACACCCGGCCGATGGCGCAGAGTCGCGAGGCGATGGCCGACCTGCGCCGGATCCTCGTCGGCCGCGCCGCCTTCTACGCCAAGGCCGACGCGACCTTCGACACGTCGGGCCGAAGCGAGGCGGAGAGCTTCGCCGGCCTGTTCGCCCTGGTCGGCGAGCTGCTCGCCCGCGCCGCCCGGTCCACGCCGGCGGAGCGTCCGGGCAAGGCAGGAGGCCGTGTGCAGCAAACTGCAGCTTCGGCCTGACGTCTTCCGTCGATGTGCATTATGATGCCGCTTTGCGCGGTCTCTCGCACTGTTTCTGAACGGAGTTTCGATCCATGGACACCCCCGCTTCCGCGCCCCGCGTCGACTATCGCACCGAGCCTTCGCAGTACCGCCACTGGAAGCTCTCGGCCGAAGGCGCGCTCGCCCGGTTGACCCTCGACGTCGCCGAGGACGCGGGCATCCGTCCCGGCTACAAGCTCAAGCTCAACAGCTACGACCTCGGCGTCGACGTCGAGTTCGCCGATGCGCTCAACCGCATCCGCTTCGAGCATCCGCAGGTGCGCTCGGTGATCGTCACCAGCGCCAAGGACCGCGTCTTCTGCTCGGGTGCCAACATCTTCATGCTCGGCGTCTCGAGCCACGCCTGGAAGGTGAACTTCTGCAAGTTCACCAACGAGACCAGGAACGGCATCGAGGACACGTCGAAGCACTCCGGCGTCAAGTTCGTCGCCGCCGTCAACGGCGCCTGCGCCGGCGGCGGCTACGAGCTCGCGCTGGCGTGCGACGAGATCGTCCTCGTCGACGATCGCTCGTCGTCGGTCTCGCTGCCCGAAGTGCCCTTGCTCGGCGTCCTGCCGGGCACCGGCGGCCTGACGCGCGTGACCGACAAGCGCAAGGTGCGCCACGACCTGGCCGACATCTTCTGCACCAGCGTCGAGGGCGTCCGCGGCCAGCGCGCGGTCGACTGGCGCCTCGTCGATTCGATCGCCAAGCCGGCGCAGTTCGCCGCTGCCGTGCACGAGCGCGCCGAAAAGCTCGGCGCGGCGAGCCCGCGGCCCGCCGACGCGAAGGGCGTCGCGCTGCCGCGCCTCGAGCGCGAAGAGAGCGAGAACGCCATCCGCTACGAGCACGTCGCGATCGAGATCGACCGCGCTCGCCGCACGGCGACGATCGTCGTCAAGGCGCCGGCCGCGGCGCAGCCCGTCGACATCGGCGCGATCGAGGCCGCGGGCGCCTCGTGGTGGCCGCTCGCGATGGCGCGCCAGCTCGACGACGCGATCCTGACGCTGCGCACCAACGAGCTCGACATCGGCACCTGGATCCTCGAGACCGAGGGCGACCCGGCCGCCGTGCTCGCCGCCGACCGGGCGCTGCTCGCGAACAAGGATCACTGGTTCGTCCGCGAGACGATCGGCATGCTGCGCCGGACCTTCGCGCGCCTCGACGTCTCGTCGCGGACGCTGTTCGCGCTGATCGAGCCCGGCTCGTGCTTCGCCGGCGTGCTCGCCGAGCTCGCCTTCGCCGCCGACCGCGCCTACATGCTCGCCCTGCCCGACGAGCCCGAGCGCGCGCCGAAGCTGCAGCTCGACGAGTTCAACTTCGGCCTGCTGCCGCTCGTCAACGACCAGTCGCGCCTGGCGCGCCGCTTCTATGACGAGGCCGCGCCGCTCGCCGCCGCGCGCGCGACGGCGGCCGACGCCTCGACCGGCGCGGGCCGCGCCCTCGACGCCGACGCCGCGCTCGCGCTCGGCCTCGTCACCGCCGCGCCCGACGACATCGATTGGGACGACGAGATCCGCATCGCCCTCGAAGAGCGCGCCGCGATGTCGCCCGACGCGCTCACCGGCCTGGAAGCGAACCTGCGCTTCGGCACGAGCGAGAACATGGCGACGCGGATCTTCGGCCGGCTCACCGCCTGGCAGAACTGGATCTTCCAGCGCCCCAACGCCGTCGGCGCGAAGGGCGCGCTCAAGGTCTACGGCACCGGCGAGAAGGCCGGCTTCGATTTCACGCGCGTCTGACGACGCCCGCACCCCGCCTCACCGAGACCCGCCATGTCCATCGACTACAGCCAGAAGATCCCGAACAACGTCAACCTCGCCGACGACCGCACGCTGCAGCGCGCGCTCGAGCAGTGGCAGCCGAACTTCATCCAGTGGTGGGACGACGTCGGCCCCGAGAACTCGACCAACAGCGAGGTCTACCTGCGCACCGCGACGAGCGTCGACCCGCAGGGCTGGGCACACTTCGACTACGTGAAGATGCGCGACTACCGCTGGGGCATCTTCCTCAACCCGGCCGACGCCAGCCGCGAGATCCACTTCGGCGACCACAAGGGCGAGAAGGCATGGCAGGACGTGCCGGGCGAGC
>JADGRJ010000345.1 GCA_017881025.1 Rhizobacter sp.
ACGCTGCTCAAGCGCGCGCGGCGCGAGCTGCACGGCAAGCTGGCGACGTGGCTCACGGCGCAGGCGGAGCACGGCGGCGTGCGCGCCGGCGACGTCCTCGCCATCGTCGCCCACCACTTCGAGGCCGCGGCCGACGACGCGCGTGCCGCCGAGTTCCACGCGCGCGCCGCCGAGCACGCGGCGGAACGCTTCGCGCACGCCGCCGTGCTGCTGCACGCGGAGCGCGCGCTGGCCTTGCTCGACAAGGTCGAGGCGCGCGACGGCACGACGCCGGAGCACGCGACGCTGCGCTGGCGCGTGCTGCTCGCGCGCGAGAAGACGCACAACGTGCAGGGCCGGCGCGCCGAGCAGCGCCTCGACCTGCAAGCGCTCGACGCGCTCGCGCAATCGTCGGCCGACGAGGGCCGGCGTGCCGAGGTGGCCTTGCGCCGCGGCCTGCTCGCGCGCATCGACGCCGACTGGCCTGCGTCGGAACGCCACGCGCGCGACGCCATGCGCTGGGCCGGCGCCGCCGGCGACGACGCGCAACGGCTGCAGGCCCAGGTGTCGCTCGCGATCGCGCTGCGCGGCCGAGGGCAGCTCGACGACGCGTCGGCCCTCGCCAAGGCCGGGCTGGCCGAGGCGAGCGAGCGCGGCCTGCGGCGGATCGCGTGGGCCTATTTCCGCGCCCTGGCGCTGATCACCGAATCGCAAGGCGACGAAGTCGAATCGGCGGAGATGGAACGCCAGGCCCTGCGCATCGCGCGCGAGCTCGGCGACAGGATGGGCGAAGCGATCGGTCTCGACTGCATGGGCCAGGTCGCGATCCTGGTGGGCGACCTGGCCGAGGCGCAGCGCTCGTTCGAGGACGCGCTTCGCGTGCAGCGCGAGCTCGGCCTGCACAGCCACGAAGCGCATGCGCTGGCGTACCTCGCGGCGGTGCTGCTGTGGCGCGGCGACGAGGCGCGCGCGCTCGTCGTCGCGCGCCAGGCGCTCGAGGTGGCCGTCGCGTCCGGAACCCGCTACTCCGAAGCCTGGGCGCAGTACCGCCTCGGCGAAGCGCAATCGGCGTTGGGCCAGCACGCCGAAGCGAGCGCCTCGTTCACGGCCGCTGCCGCGCTCGCCCGCGACATCGGCATCGACCTGGAGCGCACCGCGCTGGCCGGCCTCGCACGCGTCGCGATGGCGCAAGGCGACCTCGCGACGGCGCTAGTCCACGTCGAGACCTTGCTGGCCGGCCCGCAGCCCGACGTCGCCGCGCCGGACACGACCTTCCACCCGGAGCTCGTCGCGCTGACGTGCCACGAGGTGCTGGCGCGCGCCGGCGATCCTCGCACCGCGGCCTGGCTGGAGCAAGCGCGCGTGCTGCTGTGGGCGGTGGCCAATCGCATTCCGGATGCGGCGCAGCGGCAGGCGCACGTGGCGGCGATGCCGCATCGGCGCGCGATCGTCGCCGCGTGCTGAACAGCGGTTTGACTCACACTTGCACGCTTTCTTCATCGGCCTGTGCCACGGGTGACCCCCATGACAACGACGCTCCCCCTCGCCCGCCCCGCCGCGCTCGGCTTCGACGGCGAACGCCTGGCCCGCATCGACCGCTTCCTCGCCGAGCGCTACATCGAGCCGGGGCTGCTGCCGTGCGCGCTGCTGCTCGTGGCGAGGAAGGGCGAGCTCGTCCACAAGTGCGTGCTCGGCCACGCCTCGCTCGCGAAGAAGAAGCGGCTCGAGGAAGACACGATCTTTCGCATCTACTCGATGACCAAGCCGGTCACGAGCATCGCCCTCATGATGCTCGTCGAGGAAGGGCGGATCTCGCTCGACGACCCGGTCGCCCGATGGATCCCGTCATGGCGCGAGATGACGGTGTACCGCGCCGGGCAGCCGGGTGCCTTCGCCACGCAGCCGGTCGATGCGCCGATGCGCGTGATCGACCTGATGCGCCACACGTCGGGCCTGACCTACGGGTTCCAGAACCGCACCAACGTCGACGCCGCGTATCGCAGCCTTCGCCTCGACGCCTTCGAGGCGGAGAGCCTCGAGGCGCTGGTCGAGGGGCTGGCCCGCGTGCCGCTCGAGTTCTCGCCGGGCACCTCGTGGAACTACGGCGTCTCGACCGACGTCGTCGGCTACCTCGTGAGCCTCACGTCGGGGCTGCCGTTCGACGAGTTCGTCCGCACGCGCATCCTCGTGCCGCTCGGCATGCACGACACCGACTTCCACGTCCCCGAGGCGAAGGTCGCGCGCCTCGCCGAGTGCTACGTGCGATCGGCCGCGGGCACGCTCGCGCCCGCGCAGCTCGGCGCGTTCCTCGCGCCGCCGCGCGCGCCGTCGGGCGGCGGCGGCCTGGTCGGCACCGCCGCCGACTACCTTCGCTTCTGCGAGATGCTGCGCCGCGGCGGCGAGCTCGGCGGTGTGCGCCTCGTCGGCCCCAGGACGCTCGCCCTCATGTGCATGAACCACCTGCCGGGCGGCCGGGACCTCGCCGACCTCGCGCCGCCCGGCATGTTCTCGGAGGCCGCCTACCAGGGGATGGGCTTCGGCCTCGGCTTCGCGATGGTGACCGACCCGGCGCGCTACGGCGTCGCCGCGTCGCCGGGCGAGTTCTCGTGGGGCGGGATGGCGTCGACCGCGTTCTGGGTCGACCCGGTCGAGGACGTGTGCGTCGTCTTCATGACCCAGCTGATGCCGTCGAGCACGTACCCGGTAAGGCGGGAGCTGAGGACGATGGTGAATGCGGCGATCGTGGAGCCGGCGTAAGCCGTCGAGAAACGCTTCTCGCGGGGCGCGGCGCTACTTCTTCGTCAGCAGCAGCTGTCCCGCCTTTTGGAGCCGACCTTTCAGGCCGCTCGCGATCAGGCCGAGCACGCCGGGCAGCTGGATCTCCATCGTGACCGCCACGTCGCCGACGTCGATGACACCGGCGACGGTCTGAGCCATCGCCGCGACGCTGAAGACGAGCCGGTCGCCGTCCCATCGTTCGCTGCAGGGACCGGCGCCGGGCAACACGTGGATCATCTTCGCGAAACCGGTCTCGATGCGACGGCGCGCCTCGGCGCGGCCGAGCTGGTGCGGGATGCTCACGGTGAGGGGTGTCGGCATGCGCGCGAGGTTGCCGCGAAGCGCGGCACCGTGCAAACGGTTTCCTTACCGAGCGTGTGGCGAAGTCTTGCGCCGTGACCGCCGAGCGCGGATCGAGCCGTCACCGAGCTGGCTTTGGGCCGAGAATTCCTGACCGACGCCGCAGCGCTCGACACTAGACCCCGCCATGAACCTGATCTCCGCACTCGGCTTGAGCGGCATCTTGCTCGGCGCCGCCCTGAGCGCCTGCGCGCAGCCGACCCCACGCCCTGCGGACGCCCCTGCCGGATCCGCCGAAGCGCATGTCGGGCGCGATCCGCCTGCACTGGGCCAGCGAGCTCGTCTTCGAAACGCCTGACCCCGGCCAGGACATGCGCCACCTCGGCACTGTCGAGCCGCTGTGGACGCTGTTCGAGCTGACGCCTGGGGGACGGCCGGCGAAAGACGAGCAATTGGATTACGGGTGCTGCGGGTAGCTCTCGGCGTCGACGGCGCGCGATAGTGGCGGACCACTTCGGCAAGCACCTCGGATAGGCACGCTGCCGGCGACCGCCGGCGGTCGATTCGCACTTCCCAGCCTGCGCTTCGTCGCAAGCCATGTTGTTCC
>JADGRJ010000346.1 GCA_017881025.1 Rhizobacter sp.
GCGGCCGGCGCGCCGCGCGCCGCGCGTGCCGCGCCCGGTCGCCGCGGCCGCATCGGCCGTCGAAGCGCCTCCTGCCGTCGTCGCCGAAGCGTCGGCGCCGGAGCCTTCGCCGGCGACGACCGAGGCCGATCGCGACGCGATGGCGGCGGCGCCCGTCGGCTCCGCACCCCCCGCAGCGAGCGAGCCGTCGGCGTCGCTCGCCGCCGCCGACGCAACGGCGAGCGGCGCCGCCGGCGCGCCGGCGTTCGAATGGCCGGAGTCGACTCGCCTCGGCTACGTCCTCACCGGCAACTACCGCGGCGAGGTGAGCGGCACCGCGCAGGTCGAGTGGATCCGCGTCGACGACCGCTACCAGGTCAATCTCGACCTCGTCATCGGCCCGCAGTTCGCGCCGATCATCACGCGGCGCATGACGAGCGAAGGCAGCATCGCCGCGAGCGGCCTCGTGCCGACGCGCTACGACGAGGACACGCAGGTCGTCATGCGCGACCGTCGCCGCATGAGCGTCGTCTTCGAGGCCGACGCGGTCGTGCTCGCGAACGGCGAGCGGCGCGAGCGGCTCGACGGCGTGCAGGACACGGCGAGCCAGTTCATCCAGCTGACCTACGTGTTCTCGACCCGGCCCGAGCTGCTCCGCGTCGGCGGATCGGTCGCCTTTCCGCTCGCGCTGCCGCGCGCCATGGACAGCTACGTCTACGAGGTGGTCGAAGCGCAGACCTTGCAGACGCCGTTCGGCCCGCTCGCGTCGTTCCACCTCAAGCCTCGGCCGCGGCCGACGCGGCGGCCGAACCAGCTGACCGCCGAGCTGTGGATCGCGCCGGAGCTGCGTTATCTGCCGGTGCGGATCCGCATCGAGCAGGACGCGGCGACGTTCATCGACCTCATGA
Source organism: Rhizobacter sp. (assembly GCA_017881025.1). GTDB lineage: Bacteria > Pseudomonadota > Gammaproteobacteria > Burkholderiales > Burkholderiaceae_C > Schlegelella_A. The sequence goes on from JADGRJ010000346.1 coordinate 888, forward strand.
TCGCCGGCAAGCCCGAGATGGGCGCGCCGGCCGTCGTTACGTCCGTCGAACCGAAGGAGAAGCCGCCATGACCACCTACGAATGCATCCTGACCGAAGTGCGCGGCGCGGGGTCGCGCCGCACCGGCCTCATCACACTGATGAGGCCGAAGCAGCTCAACGCGCTCAACGACACGCTGATGGACGAGCTCGGCGCCGCGCTGCTCGCGTTCGACGCCGACGATGCGATCGGCTGCATCGTCCTGACCGGCGGCGACAAGGCGTTCGCCGCCGGCGCCGACATCCAGGCGATGGCGCCGTACGGCTTCGTCGATGCCTACACGAAGGCCCTGATCAGCCGCAACTGGGAGACGATGCGGCAGGTGAAGAAGCCCGTGATCGCCGCGGTCGCCGGCTTCGCGCTCGGCGGCGGCTGCGAGGTGGCGATGATGTGCGACATCGTCATCGCCGCCGACAGCGCGAGGTTCGGCCAGCCCGAGATCAAGCTCGGAATCATCCCGGGCGCGGGCGGCACGCAGCGCCTGCCGCGCGCGGTCGGCAAGGCGAAGGCGATGGACCTCGTCCTCACGGCGCGAATGATGGACGCGGCCGAGGCCGAGCGCGCCGGCCTGGTCTCGCGCGTCGTTCCTGCCGCCGAGCTTCTCGACGTCGCCCTCGCCGCCGCCGCGACGATCTGCGGCTTCAGCGGGCCGAGCGTGCGGATGGCCAAGGAGGCGGTCAACCGGTCGTTCGAGGTGCCGCTCACGGACGGCATCGCGTTCGAGCGCCATCTCTTCCACTCGCTATTCGCCACCGAGGACAAGAACGAGGGCATGGCCGCATTCCTGGCCAAGCGAAAGCCGGAGTTCAAAAACAGGTAGGTGAAGACTCAGGCTTCGTTGCGCAGCGACGGGAAGAGGATGACGTCGCGGATGCTCGGCGAATCGGTGAGCAGCATCACCAGCCGGTCGATGCCGATGCCGCAGCCGCCGGTCGGCGGCATTCCGATCTCGAGGGCGCGGATGAAGTCGGCGTCGTAGTACATCGCTTCCTCGTCGCCGGCCTCCTTGTTCGCCGCCTGGGCGCGGAAGCGCTCGGCCTGGTCCTCGGCGTCGTTCAGCTCGGAGAAGCCGTTCGCATACTCGCGGCCGGTGATGAAGAGCTCGAAGCGCTCGGTCACCGACGGGTCGGTGTCCGAGGCGCGCGCCAGCGGCGAGACCTCGACCGGGTAGTCGACGATGAAGGTCGGCTGCCAGAGCTGGGCCTCGACCGCGCTCTCGAACAGGCCGAACTGCAGCTCGGCGAGCGTCCAGTGCGACGGCGCCGGCGCGCCGAGGGCGCCGATGCGGGCGCGCAGGACGCTGGCGTCGCCCGCTTCGGCGTCGCTCACGCCGGCGTGGCGAACGAGCGCCTCCTTGACCGTCATGCGCGCGAAGCGCGACTCGAGGTCGACTTCGACGCCGGCGTACTCGAGCTTGGCCGAGCCCGCGGCCTCGCGCGCCGCGTGACGCAGGATCTCCTCGGTGAAGTCCATCAGGTCGTGGTGGTTCCAGTACGCCGCGTAGAACTCCATCATCGTGAATTCGGGGTTGTGGCGGACCGAGATGCCTTCGTTGCGAAAGCTCCGGTTGATCTCGAACACGCGCTCGAAGCCACCGACGATGAGGCGCTTGAGGTACAGCTCGGGCGCGATTCGCAGGAACATCTGCTGGTCGAGCGCGTTGTGGTGGGTCACGAACGGCTTGGCGTTGGCGCCGCCCGGGATCGGATGCAACATCGGCGTCTCGACCTCCATGAAGCCGTGCTCGACCATGAAGCGGCGGATCGACGACAGCGTCTTGCTGCGCGCCGCGAAGCGCGCCCGGGCCGTGTCGTCGGTGATGAGATCCTCGTAGCGGTGCCGGTACTTCCGCTCGGCGTCGGCGATGCCGTGGAACTTGTCGGGCAGCGGGCGCAGGCTCTTGGTCAGGAGCCGCATCCGATCGACCTTCACGGTCAGCTCGCCGGTCTTGGTCTTGAAGAGCGTGCCCTCGGCGCCAACGATGTCGCCGAGGTCGTAGTGCTTGAACGCCGCATAGGCCGCGTCGCCGATCGCGTCGACGCTGACGCGCAGCTGGATCCGCCCGGTCGAGTCCTGGACGGTCGCAAAGCTCGCCTTGCCCATGACGCGCTTGAGCATCAGCCGTCCGGCGATCGAAACGGCGACGCCCATCGGCTCGAGCGCCTCGTTGTCGAGATGCCCGTGCTTGCGAATCAGCTCGGCAGCGCGGTGCTTCGGCTTGAAATCGTTCGGGAAGGCGACGCCGCCGGCGCGGATCGCGGCGAGCTTTTCGCGGCGCTCGGCGATGAGGGCATTGTCGTCAGGGGGAGGTGAGCTCATGGGCGAGGCGGCAAGGGTCGACTAGCGGCGCGCACCGAGCCAGCGGGGCGTGCGGAAGCGGACGATCCGCCAGTAAAGGAAGATGTAAGACGTGATGAAGAGCAGCAGGAAGAGCGACAGGATGCGGGTGCTGTCCCACCACAGGACGCTCGGGATGATCGACGAGAGGCACAGCAGCCAGAGGTAGGGCGAGGTCATCGAGTTGCGGGTCATCCGGCGCCGGTCGCTGATGGCTGACCCGAAGTTGAGCCGGATGAGACGCCGGTGGATGAGCGTGTGGAGGTGGATGCCGTCGGGCTGCGCGGTGGCGACGCCGCGCAGAACGCGCCGGCGGTACATCGTGAACACCGTCTCGAAGATCGGATACGCGCACAGCAGGAGCGGAAAGATCGGC
>JADGRJ010000347.1 GCA_017881025.1 Rhizobacter sp.
CGGGCGGCAGCCGGGTCGCGCTCTCGGGCACGTCGATGGCCTCGCCGCAGGTCGCCAACCTCGCCGGCAAGCTGTTGGCGGTGAATCCGAAGCTCACGCCCGAGCAGCTGATCCGAATCATCACTGAAACCGCCGAGCGCCTGCGCTCAGACCTTGCTCGGACATGGCTCGAGTCATCTCGATTCGACGTGCGCCGGTCAGGGTACTAGTACATCAACACGCAAGTTGCGAAACATAATGTCGACCAAGCTTTTGATCTGCATCCTGACGAGTGAACTTCCATTGGATCGTTCGCTCCTGGTCGTTTCGAGCTTCTTGCCAGGCATTTACCTCGGACTGCAGCAACTGTCGACTGGGGATCCGTCGATCCAAACACTGCCGGCTGAGGATGCCGATCTCGATTTCCGCCATGTTCAGCCAACTCGCATGCTTGGGTGTGTAGTGGAAATGCACTCGGCGCAAGAGCTTTGCCGCCGCGCGCTTGCCCAGCACGTCCTCGAAGGACTTCTTGAAGTGGGTGTTCAGGTTGTCCAGGACCAGGTGGACGCGACGCGCCTTGGCATACGCATGCGTCAAGAGATCACCGACGAAGGCGACGAAGTCAATCTTGCCTCGTTGCTCGGTGACTTCGACGATTCTCTGACCGCCCTTGGGCTCGACGGCCACGAACAGGTTGGTCGTACCGTTGCGAACGTACTCGTAGTCCTGCTTGGTCGCGCCGTGCGCAGCAGTCATCGCCAGCGCAGCGCGGCTGTGGGCGATGAGTTGCAGACTCTTCTCGTCGATGCAGATCACCGGCTCAGTCTTGGACAGCGGTCTTGCATACAGTTCGAGCAAAGCGTACATGCGCTGCCGATACTCCTCGGTCAACACTCCGATGCACCACATCAGCCGGCGCCAGGGCTTGAGGTCGTTTTTTTTAGCATGCGCCGCACTGTCTCTCGGCTCACAGTGCTCAGGCCATGCTCCTGGCGAGCGGCTCGTTCGAGTTCCGTGATCGTCCAGCGCTGTCTTCCCTTGGGCGGCGTCGTGCAAGCTAGCGCCGTCACACGAGCTTCGGCGTCGGTGTCGTACTGGCGTGGCCGGCCCGATCGCGCAACGTCGAACACCGCCAAGTCGACCCCGCCCTGCAGATACGCCGCTCGAGCGCGCCACACGGCGGTGCGCCCCATCCCGAGCACGGCCATGATTTGCCCCTCTGGGATGCCTCGGTCCAGGCACGACAGCACATGAGCTCGGTTCACCTCGCGGGCGTGATGCACCCCCTTGCTGCGAATGCCATCGATCACCGAGCGATCCTCCTCGGTCAAATGCAGTTCCGTCTGGCGCATGACGACACCTCCTGTTCGCATCGAGTGACGATGTACGGAGTGTACGCATGTTCCGTTACTTACGTGTCTATGTACTAGTGGACGCTAGCCGATCAGCGCCGGCAGCCATGTCGCCACGACCGGAACCAGAAAGACGACGAGAAGCAGCACCAGGCTCATCAGCACGAACGGCACGACGGCGCGGAAGATGTGCAGCATCGTGACCTGCGGCGGCGCCACGCCTTTCATCGTCATCAGCAGCAGGCCGTGCGGCGGCAGCAGCAGGCCGAGTTGCATGCAGATCAGGAACAGCACGCCGAACCAGATCAGGTCGATGTTGAGCGCCTGAACCACCGGCATGAAGATCGGCAGGGTGATCATCATCATGCTGACCTGGTCGACGAAGATGCCGAGGAAGATCAGCATCAGCATCATCGCCGCGATCACCGCCCACGGCGCCAGGCCGGTGCCGGTGATCGCCTGCGACAGGCCGTTCGACGCGCCCGAGAACGAGAGGATCTGCGCGAACGTCGTCGCGCCGACGATGATGAAGAGGATCATCGCCGAGATCGAGACCGTGCCTTTCAGCGACCTGAGCAGGATCACCGGCGTGAGGGCCCGGTAGCCGAGCGCCAGCACGACGGTCGCGAGCGCGCCGACCGCGGCCGACTCGGTCGGCGTGCCCCAGCCTGCGGCCATCGCGCCGACCACCACGCCGAAGATCGAGACCAGCGGCAGCACGTAGAGCACCAGCGGCTTGAAGCGTTCGAAGCCGCGGTGGCGGACCAGCTCGACGTTCGGTGCGAGCGAAGGATTCAGCTTCACGCGCACGATGATGTAGGCGACGAACGCGACCGACAGCACCAGCCCCGGCAGCACGCCGCCGATCAGGAGCTTGGAGATCGAGATGCCCGAGAGCGAACCGAGCAGCACCGTGAGGGCCGACGGCGGAATCAGCATGTCGACCGCGCCGATCGCCATCACCGGGCCGGTCGCGAGCGTCGGGTGGTAGCCGCGCGCGAGCATCACCGGCACCATCAGCGAACCGAGCATCGCGGTTGTCGCGATGGTCGAGCCCGAGATCGCCGAGAACACCGTCCCGGCGACCACCGCCACGACCGCGAGGCGCCCGGGCACCTGGGTGATCAGCCGTTCGATGCCCTCGATCACCTTGACAGCGAGGCCGGTGTGGAACAGCACCTCGCCCATCAGCACGAAGAGCGGTATCGGCGTCAGCGCGAAGCTCATCACCGAGCTGACGCTGTTGCGCGCGAGTTGCGCGAGCCCCGGTTCGCCGCCGAGCCACAGATAGGCGCCGAGCAGGTTGATGACGAGAAACGAGAACGCGACCGGCAGGCCGATGAAGAGCAGCACGGTCGAGCCGCCGAGCAGCAGCCACGCCGCCGCGCCCCAGCTCATGCGGCACTCACCGCGTCGTCGCGCGGTTTCGCTTCCGCGGCGGCGAGGCGGCGCATGCGGAACACGAACTCGATGGCGAGCAACCCGAAGCACACCGGCAGCGGCGCGAGGAACCACCATTCGGGCATCACCAGCGTCTTGATCGACAGCGCATGACCGGCCGCGCTTTGCGCCGTGGCGCTGCTGCCGTACCAGACCATCCACAGGCAGCACCCCAGCCCGAGCACGTCGGAGATCCATTCGCAGCCGTAGGCCCATTTCGGCGGCAGCACGCGCAAGACGATGTCGACGCGGATGTGGCGGCCTTCGCGCAGCAGCCAGGGCGCCGCGAGCAGCGTCAGTCCGTAGAGCATCAGCTCGGAGATCTCGTTGCTCCAGGCGATGCCGCTCGGCAGGCCGGGCAGCGCGACGTTGCGCGTCAGCACGTCGCCGCAGATGATCAGCATCATCGCCAGCAGCAGCAGACTGGCGCCGAGCGCGAGCGCGTCGATCAGCGTCCCGAAGCCTTGTTCGAGCCGCTCCAGGCTGGCGTTCACTTCGCCGTCAGCGTCTTGAGCTTCTTGGCGAAATCGGGATTGGCCTTCATCGCGCCGGCCCAACCGGCATCGTAGGCCTTGTCGACGTACGCCTTGGCGCCGGCGGCGTCGAACTTGATCGCCTGGATGCCGGCTTTCTCCTGGCGCGCCGTCTCCTCGGTGGCATAGGTCGTCCAGAAGGTGTTCATCGCCTCGAGCGCGAGGGCCTGCCGGTCGAGGAAGGCCTTCTGCTTCGGCCCGAGCTTCTTGTAGGCATCGAGGTTCATCACGATGCCGACCTCGGCGTCGTAGAAGCCGGGGTCGACGCGGTACTTCGTCTTCTCGTGCCAGTTCAGGTCGAAGATGCCGCCGATCGGCCAGCCGTAGCCGTCGAC
>JADGRJ010000348.1 GCA_017881025.1 Rhizobacter sp.
GCGTTGGCGATCTGAAGGAAGCCGTCAGCGATGTGAAGGAAGCCGCCAAGAAGTAGCTATTGAGCTTTACGTAACCCATGTCATCACCACAGCTCGGCTTGCTTCCAGCACGCAGTGATGATCGACTGGCGGCGCTGGCCGCTTCGGAGCTTGTTGCGTGCAGTGGTTTTGAGCTCTGCCAGCGAGCGCGGGCAGAAGTTGGCGAGGGCGTGGCGCTTGAGCCAGGCCCACAGATATTCGACGGGGTTGAGGTCCGGCGAGTAGGCCGGCAACAGCGTCATCTTGACCCTGCCCTTGGTGCTGTCGAGGTACTCGCGCACGATGCGGCTCTTGTGTTGGGCGGCGCCGTCCCAGACGATCAGCAGCTTTCTCTTGAGCTGCGCGCGCAGGGCTTTCAAGAACTCCACGATCTGCGCGCTCCTCACAGCGCCGTCGTACAGGCGGAACAAGAAGTTCGAGCGCGTCAAGCCAGCGACGGCCGAGACGTGCTTCCAGTTAAAGTGAAACTGCACGACCGGCGTGCAGCCCTTGGGCGCCCAGGTGCGTACTCGAGTAGGCCGCTCCGACAGACCCGATTCGTCGATGAAGACGATCAACCGCCGCTCGGCGGCGCACTTTTTTTGAGCGCGGGCCAACGCTTGCGCTTCCACGCGAGCACTGCCGATTCATCACGCTCGATGGCACGGCGCTCGGGCTTTTGCGAGCTGAAGCCCATGGCCCCGAGCAGACGCCAGACGTGTACTTCGCTGAAGCGCACGCCGTACAGCCGCTCGATGAGGGCGCGTACTCGTTTGAGCGTCCACAGCTCGGTGCCGAAGTCGTGGGCCATGGCGCCTTGCAGCAACGCGGCACGCAGTGCGTCGAGTTGTTTGCCATCGAGTTGCGCCGGCCGGCCCGTGGCCATCGAGCGCAACGCGTCGATGCCGCCCTCATCGAGTCGGGCCTTCCATGTGTATGCGGTCTGCCGCGCCACACCCACAGCCTTGGCCGCCTCCGCGGGCGTCTTGCCTGCAAGCATCAACCGCCCTGCGCGCACCCGCTTGCGTGTGGCTTCGTCCATCTTGGCCATGCAACGATTCTCCGATCAAAGACCTGATCGGGTAACGCACGACAGCGCTATCGGTTGTCATGGCTTAGGTAATTCTCAATAGCAGCAGGACGAGACCGGCTTGACAGGAATCGCCACCGGCTTGCCGCGCGGCACGGCATTGCCGCAGCAGGCCGCCGCCTCTGTCGGCACCCCGGCGCTGTCCTGGCTGAAGGTCGGGATGCTGTCGAGCGTGTGGAAGTGCTCCCAGGCGATCCCCTGCGGGTCAGTGACCCAGTGCTTTTCGCTGCGTGCGTAGCAGCAGGTCGTCTCGCCTTAGTCGAGAACAGCCATGTCGGCCGCCTGCGCACGCTCCTTCAACTCGACGAGTTCTTCGTCGCTGTCGGTCTGGAATCCGAGGTGGTCAACACCAGGTTTGCCGCCGCGAGTCGAGATCGCGAAGTTGATGCGCGGGTCTTCGATCATCCACTTGGCGTAGTCGCTCTCGAGTCGCGTCGGCTCCGCCGCGAACAGCTTGCTGTAGAAGGCGACGCTCGCCTTCAGATCGTCGACATGGGCGTGAACGTGGAAGCGCTTCATTTGAATCTCTCCAATGAGGGGTGGTCAGCAGCAGGACTCGGCCGTTGCCTCGACGGCGCAGTTGGCGCCCTGGCAACAGTTCTCGGTAAGGTAGCCGAGCAGCGCGTTCATGCGATCGAAGGCGGCCCGGTAGATGATGTTTCGGCTGGCGCGCTCCTGCGTCACCAAACCGGCGTGAGTGAGTTCCTTCAGATGGAACGACAGCGTGTTGGCGGGAATGCCGAGCCCTTCCGCCATGGCACCTGGTGTCAGTCCGGCGCTGCCGCGAACGACCAGGGCGCGGAAAACCTGCAGCCGTATAGGCTGTGCCAACGCTCCGAGTGACCGTACTACTTCTGCCGCATCCACATTTCTATGGTAGTCGAATTCTCGAATCGATGTCGAGCGGGCCGCGGGACTCTCAGCCGGCCTGCGTGGCAGCCCATTGCAGCCGGGCCGAAGTGGCCTGTTGCAGGCGACCGCACCGCTGTGCGCGAGGCGGCCAAGCTGGTGCCGCACTCAATGCAGCGGCTTGTCCGGTCGCGAAGACGGCACGGCGAAGAAGAGTATGAAGATGGCGGCGCCGAGGCCGCCGAGAACACCGATGAGGAAAGCCTCGGGCCAGGAGAACCCGATCAGCGCCGCAGCGCCTCCCATCAGGACGCCGATCACGACAGCCCAGATCCAGGCCACTGTCGCTTTGGACATGCTGGTGCTTTGCTCGTGCCGCATCGACGACGACGCTAGTGGGAGATAACGGAAGCCCCGATCCAGCTCGACCAGACACGATCACGCGGGGGTCTCACCGCGGGCGGAGGCGCCTTGGCGATGCTCCCGATGCTGATGAACCCGGCGAGGATCTCGTCCGAAGCGACGCCGAGCGCCGCTCTGAGCGGCTCGTCCTGGCAGCGCTCCCCGCTCAGGACGATGGCGCCAAACCCGAGCAGATGCGCGGCCGACAGAATGCTGCCCAGCGCTGCGCCGGCGCTGAGCCACTGCTCTGGGATAGGCACCAGCGGATGCCGCTGTGGCCTGACGACGAAGGCGAGGACCGCGGGCGCATGGGTCGCGTGCTCCCGCGCCCGCTGGACGTCCTCCTCGGAAGCGATCGGGTCGCGGCGAAGCTTCTCTGCCGCGAACAATTCCGCCAGATCGGTGCGAGTCTCGACCGGAAACTCGATGACGCGCCAAGGCAGCAAGCCGCCATGGTCCGGCGCACGCAGGGCGGCGCCGACCATGGAATTGAGCTCCTCCCGGCTCGGTGCCGGCTTGGTCAGTCGCTTGGGCGAAACCGAGCGTCGAGCCAGTAGCCCCGTCAGGGCGGTCTCGGTGTCCATCGCTGGGTTTCGACCGCCTAGACGTTGTCGAACGAGCGCCGCTTCATCGAGACCGTCCGCTTGTAGTCCTCGATCGTCCCCACGCGTCTCAGGCTTGCCCACGTGCCCTTGTAGTAGGGCACCACGTTACGGTCCGTCCACTCCGTGGTGACGTCGCCGGCGATTCCCTTGCTCTGCCCGAACACCATGAAGGTCTGGCCCTGCTTGGCGTCCTTGACCGGATAGGCCATTGCGTAGGTCGAGCCGTAGTCGTTCCAGACCTCGATCACATCGCCCGCTTCGGCGCCAACCGACTTCAGGTCATCGGGGTTGACCTCGATGTAGGCCATCGGATAGCGGTCCCGAACGTGGCTGTCGTACTGGTTGTGATACCCGGTCTGCCAGATCTCGTTGTTGCGGCCGTTGTTGATCCAGAACTTGTGCTTGGCCTTCTGCGCTTCCACCTGCTTCGGCAAGCCGGGCCACGGCGCGGGCTTGAACTGCGCCCTGCCGTCCTTGGTGCCGAACTTGTCGGTGTAGAGCATCGTCGTGCCGATCATCTTGCCGTCCTTGACCTCCTTGATCGGAAGCTGGACGCCGTTGTTGCCGGCGGCACGCAGCAGCTCGTAGGTAGCCAGGTACCCGGTGTCGTCGCCCTGGCTGTCGATCGGGCCGGCACCCGGCCTGCCGGCCTGGCGGAA
>JADGRJ010000349.1 GCA_017881025.1 Rhizobacter sp.
GGCTGAACAGGCCGATGACGAGCGACAGCACCAGCGAGACGACGAGCGCGCAGCCGATGCCGAGCGCCAGCGCCGGCCAGGTCGGACCGATCCGCGTCGTCGCGATCGCGACGCCGTAGGCGCCGATGCCGAAGAACATGGTGTGCGCGAAGCTGACGATGCCGGTGTAGCCGAGCAGAAGGTCGAAGCTCGCGGCGAGGACGATGAAGACGATCACCTTGGCGGCGACGTTGAGCGCCTTGGTGCCGGGGAAGACGAAAGGCGTCAGCGCGAGCGCGACGACGATCGCGACCAGCGCGATGGCGAGCCAGCGGTTGCGCGGCAGGTCGTGGGAGAGGAGGCGCTTCAGCATGTACGCCTATCGGTTGACGACCGGGTACAGGCCCTGCGGCCGCCACAGCAGCACCGCGACCATCAGGCCGATGCTCGAGAACATCGCCAGCTTGGGCGCGAGGAAGCCGACGTAGTTCGTCATCAGCCCGACCAGCAGCGCGCCGAACAGGCAGCCGAGCGTCGAGCCCAAACCGCCGATGATGATGACGATGAAGAGCAGCACGTTGACCTGCCCGCCGATCTGCGGGATGACGATCTGCTGGTTCATTCCCCAGAGGCACCCGCCGAGGCCGGCGAGCGCCGAGCCGGCGGCGAAGACGCCGACGAACAGGCGCCGGATCCGGTAGCCGAGGCTTTCGACCATCTCGCGGTCCTGCACGCCGGCGCGGATCAGGAGGCCGATCTTGGTCCGGTTGAGCGTGTAGAGCAGCACCAGGAGGACGACCACGCCGACGACGACCGAGACGAGGCGCAGCTTTTCGACCGTCGCGTCGCCGATCAGGATCGAGCCGCGCAGCGCCTCGGGCGGCGGCAGCGGGATCTGCGCCGGCCCCCAGACGACCTTGATCAGCTCCTCGCCGATGATCGCGCCGCCGATCGTGACGAGGATCTGCTTCAGGTGCTGGCCGTAGACCGGCCGGACGATGACGCGCTCGAAGGCGAGGCCGATCGTGCCGGCGAGCGCCATCGCCGCGAGCATGGCGACGGCGACGGCTGCGAGGTTGCTCGCGACGCTCGCCGCCGCCGCCGACCCGGCCATCGCGCCGAAGATCGTCGTCGCGATGAAGGCGCCGAGGGCGATGAACAGGCTGTGGCCGAAGTTGAGCACGTCCATCAGGCCGAAGACGAGGGTGAGGCCGGACGCCGCGATGAAGATGATCATTCCCATCGCCAGGCCGGCGATCGTCAGAGTCAGCCAGGTCGACGACGAGCCGACGACCGGCCAGGCAGCGAGCGCGATGACGACCATCAGAACGAGCGGCTTTGCGTCGAAGGCGCGCTTCGGGATCGGCTCGGCGGCAGCCGGTGCGGCAGGCGTGGCGACGCTGGTCATGAGGGCAGTCCCTTCGCGTTCACTGGTGCGCCGCGAGCGAGAGGCCGAGCAGCCGGTGCTGCAGCGCCTCGTCGCCGGCGAGCTCGGCCATCGCGCCGCGATGAACGACGCGGCCGTCGTCCATCACCGCAACGCGATCGCCGAGCGCCTTGGCGACGGCGAAGTTCTGCTCGACGAGGAGCACCGTCGTCGCCGTCCGCTTGAGCTCGCGCAGCGCCGCGATCAAGTTCTGGACGATCGCCGGCGCCAGGCCCTTGCTCGGCTCGTCGATCAGGAGGAGGCGGCGCGGCTCGACCATTGCGCGCGCGATCGCGAGCATCTGCTTCTGGCCGCCCGAGAGCTTGCCGGCCGGATAGAGCCAGAACTTCTTCAACGCCGGGAAGAGGCCGAACAGCCACTCGAGGCGGGCGCTGTCGAGCTGGTCGAGGCGGCGTGCCGAGCGTGCCGCGAGCAGCATGTTCTCGGCGACGCTGAGGTCGGCGAAGATTCCCATGTTCTCGGGCACGTAGGCGATGCCCTGCGCCGCGATCGCCGGCGTCAGCAGCTGCGCCGGCGCGGCGCGGCCGGGCGTCGATGAACTGTTGGCGGCGCCGGCAAGCGGCGCCGCGGGGCCGCCGATCTGCTTGCCGTCGAAGACGACCGAGCCTTGCGACGCGGCCCAGAGACCCATGATCGTTCGCAGCGTCGTCGTCTTGCCCGCGCCGTTGCGGCCGAGCAGCATCGTCACCTCGCCCGCGGGCACCTCGAAGTCGACGCCATGCAGGATGTGGTACGCGCCGATGTGCGTGTGCACGCCGGCGAGCTTGAGCAGCGGCGCTTCGCTCATGCTCCTCTCACAGCATCGCCACGTCCTGCTCCTTCCCCCGCGAGGGGGAAGGTTGGGAAGGGGGCGGGCCCATCCTGGCCCGAAGGGCTTATCTCGGGCACCAGCCCGAGATAAGCCTGCTGGACGATGGGTGAGGCGATGACGGCGGCCGGCTCGCCGTCGGCGACGAGCTGGCCGTTGTGCAGGACGATGATCCGGTCGGCGAGCTCACGGACGACGTCCATCTTGTGCTCGACGAGGAGGATCGTCTTGTCGCGCGCGCCTTTCAGCTGGCGGATGAGGTCGAGGATCACCGGCACGTCGTCGACGCTCATGCCGGCCGTCGGCTCGTCGAACATGTAGACGCTCGGCTCGAGCGCCATCAGCATCGCCACCTCGAGCTTTCTCTGGTCGCCGTGCGGCAGGCTGCTCGCCGCAGCGTCGACGCGGTCGCCGAGGCGCACCTGCGCGACCAGCGCGCGCGCGCGCTCGAGCGTCTCCTTGCGGTCGAGCCAGACAGCGAAGAGGCTGAGCCCTTCGTGGCGCTTCGACTGCACCGCGAGGCGGACGTTCTCGAGGACGCTCAGGTTCGGGAACAGCTGCGTCAGCTGGAAGGCGCGGCCGAGGCCGCGGTGGGTTCGCGCCGGCACCGTCTCGCCGGTGATGTCGGTGCCGTTCAGCCAGACCGTGCCGGCGCTCGCGCGCAGCTGGCCCGAGATCAGGTTGAAGTAGGTCGTCTTGCCGGCCCCGTTCGGGCCGACGATCGCCGTCAGCGTTCCGGGCGCGAACGCACACGAGACGCGGTCGACCGCGACATGGCCGCCGAAGCGGATCGTGAGCTCCTTCGTCTCGAGCACGGCACCGCCTTGCGCCGCCGCTACCGGCCGATCAGCGCTTGTTCTTGATCGGGATCGTCATCTCTTCGGGCTTGATCTCGCGAACGAGCTCGGGAACGCCCCAGGCGAACGCCGGGTCGTTCTTGATCCGGAAATGGAACATCGACTGCATCGCCTGGTGGTCTTCCTTGCGGAAGGTCATCTTGCCCTTCGGTGACTCGAAGCTCATCCCTTCCATGGCCTTGATCAGCTTCTCGGTGCCGGTGTCGCCGCCGGTCTTCTTCAACGCTTCAACGATGGCGATCGCCGCGCTCATGCCGCCGGCGGTGAAGAAATCGGGCGGCGTCTTGAACTTGCTGTAGTGGTTCGCGACCAGCCATTCATTGACCGGATTCTTCGGCAGGCCGAAGTAGTAATACGAGGCGCCTTCCATCCCCGCATACGGCTTGTAGGCGACCATCGCCGGCAGGATGTTGCCGCCCGCGGCGACTTCGATGTTGTAGCGCTTCAGGTCCATGTCGGCGACCTTCAGCGGGTTGCCGGCGCCGGCCCAGTAGAAATAGATGATCTTGCGGCCGGGCTTGTCC
>JADGRJ010000350.1 GCA_017881025.1 Rhizobacter sp.
CACTGGCACCACTTCCGTTACCGCGTGGGGGAAATGATCGGCCTCGACCGAGTGCAACGCATGGTGAAGGTCGCGCCCTTCATCGACGAGGACGGCGACGAAGTGACGCGGCAACGCGCATTTCCATACGACACGCTGGTTATCGCAATCGGCAGTTTAACCGACGATTTCGGCACACCGGGGGCGAAGGAGCATGCGATCTCGCTCGATACTCCGGTGCAGGCCGAGCGCTTCCATCGCCGATTGGTCAATGCATGCATCCGCGCGCATGCTCAAGCTGGGCCGCTCCGACCGGAACAACTGCAAGTGGTCATCATCGGCGCGGGGGCAACAGGCGTCGAGCTCGCCGCGGAACTGCACAACACGACGCGCGCACTGGTGTCCTACGGGCTCGATCGCATCGATCCGCAGAAGGACATCAAGCTGATCCTGATCGAGGCCGCCGACCGCATCCTGCCCGCATTGCCCGCGCGCCTATCGCAATCGGCGACCAAGCTGCTGGAGAAGCTTGGGGTGCATGTGCGAACCGCCGCGCGTGTGGCCGAGGTGTTGCCGAACGGGGTGCGCCTTGCGAGCGGCGAAACCATTCCGGCCGAGCTCGTGATCTGGGCGGCGGGCGTAAAAGCGCCCGATCTCCTCAAGGATATCGAGGGCCTGGAGACCAATCGCGCCAATCAACTCGTCGTGTTGCCGACGCTGCAAACGACGCGCGACGAGAACATCTTCGCCATTGGCGACTGCGCGGCCTGCCCGTGGATAGACAAGCAAGGTGCGCAGGTTCCGCCGCGCGCGCAGGCGGCGCATCAGCAGGCTTCACACATGCTGAAGCAGATAATGAACCGTCTTAATGGCCGGCCTCCCGCCCTTTGGCGGTACCGCGATTTCGGCTCGCTGGTGTCGCTCGGGGAATATACGACCGTGGGCAACCTGATGGGGGCGCTGGTCGGGGAAAACATGTGGATCGAGGGGTGGTTCGCCCGAATGATGTATTTGTCGCTGTACAAGATGCACGAGCTTGCGTTGCACGGATTCTGGAAGGTCACGCTCGATACCGTGGCGCGCATGATCACGCGCCGCACCGACCCGCACGTCAAGCTGCATTGAGCGACATTCCCCTCCGACACTCGCTTCCACGACTCCTATGACGACTCCAACCCCCGATCCGGCTGAATGGCTGAGCAACTTGTTCAAGTCTCAGACGGACATGCTGCAGCGATTCGGTACAAATCGCCCCGGTTCCGCGGCCGCTTCCGACGCGGCGGTTCCGGCGCAGTGGCAGGAGTTCTCGAACAAACTCAACGCGCTGCAGCAGGACTACTTCAGACAGATAGCGACGCTATGGCCCTGGCCCGCAGCCGCGCCGGCAGGCACAGCGGCAGCGCAGGACAAGCGGTTCGCCGGCGAAGCCTGGCGTGCGGATCCACGCCTCGAGATGGCGACGCGCAGCTATCTGGTCTATTCGGGTCTGCTGCGCGGCGCCATCGACGCCGCGCCGCTGGACGACCAGAGCAAGAGCCAGTGGGGATTCGCCGCACGACAACTGGTTGATGCGATGAGCCCAGCGAATTTCCTAGCGACCAACCCGGAGGCGATGCAACTCGTTCTCGAGACCGGCGGGCAGAGTCTGGTCGAAGGCATGGGCCTGCTGGTTCAGGACCTGCTCAAGGGCCGCATCACGATGACCGACGAGACCGCCTACGAGCTCGGTCGCAACGTCGCGACGACTCCAGGATCGGTGATCTTCGAGAACGAGTTGATGCAGCTCATCCGCTACACGCCGCTGACCCCGCAGGTGCACAAGCACCCGTTGCTGATGGTCCCGCCGTGCATCAACAAGTTCTACATCCTCGACCTGCAGCCCGACAACTCGCTGGTGCGTTACGCCCTGGAGCAAGGCCACATGGTGTTCATGGTGTCGTGGCGCAATGCCACGCCGGAAATGGGCAAACTCACCTGGGACGACTATCTGCAATCGGGCGTGACCAGGGCGATCGATGTCGCGCTCGAAGTCAACGGGGCGGAGAAGCTCAACGCGCTAGGCTTCTGCCTCGGCGGAACGCTGCTGTCATGCGCCGTGGCAGTGATGAAACCCGCTGACAAGGATCGCGTGGCCAGCCTCACGCTGCTGACGACGATGCTCGACTTCGTCGATACCGGCGAGCTCGGCCCGTTGGTCACCGAGCAGAGCGTGGCATCGCGCGAAGAGGCGATCGGCACGCAAGGCGTGATGCGCGGCGCCGATTTGTCGCTGGCATTCTCGTCGTTGCGCGCCAATGATCTGATCTGGCCCTACGTCGTCAACAGCTATCTGAAGGGCAAGGTGCCGCCGGCCTTCGACCTGCTGTACTGGAACTCCGACGCCACCAACCTGCCCGGCCCGATGTACTGCTGGTACCTACGCAACATGTATCTGGAGAACAGGCTGCGGGAGCCCGGCCAGACGGTGCATTGCGGCGTGCCGCTCGATCTGGCGAACCTCGACATGCCGGCCTACCTCTATGCATCGCGCGAGGACCATATCGTGCCCTGGCGAACCGCCTATGCCAGCCGCTGGCTGCTGGGTGGCGAGGCGACCTTCGTGCTCGGCGCCAGCGGCCATATCGCCGGGGTGATCAACCCGGCCTCGAAGAACAAGCGCAGCCACTGGGTCGGCACTGGCGCGAAGTGCGACGCCGACGAATGGCTGGCAGGCGCCGCGGACGTGCCCGGGAGCTGGTGGCCAAACTGGAGCGCCTGGCTTGCCCGCCATGCGGGGCCGATGGTCGCCGTGCCCGAAGCGCCGGCGCGAAGCCCCTACCGCCCGATCGAAGCGGCTCCGGGCCGCTACGTGAAAGAGAAGGCCGAATGAGCCCGTTCAACATCACAAAGGAGAAACGAAATGGATGAAGTAGTGATCGTAGCCGCCGGCCGCACCGCCGTCGGCAAGTTCGGCGGCAGCCTGGCCAAAACGGCTGCAACCGACCTGGGCGCACATGTGATCAAAGCCCTGCTCGCCAGGACGGGCATCGCGCCCGAACTGGTCGGCGAAGTCATCATGGGTCAGGTTCTGACCGCCGGGTGCGGGCAGAATCCGGCGCGGCAGGCGGCGCTGCGAGGCGGTCTGCCGGACCGGGTGCCGGCGCTGACCATCGGCAAGGTCTGCGGCAGCGGACTGAAGGCCACGCATCTGGCGGCACAGGCGATCAAGTGCGGTGATGCCGAGATCGTGATTGCCGGGGGCCAGGAAAGCATGAGCGCCTCGGCACACGTGCTGATGGGCTCGCGCGACGGTTTTCGCATGGGCGACGCCAAGCTCGTCGATTCGATGATCGTGGACGGCCTGTGGGACGTCTACAACCAGTACCACATGGGGACGACGGCCGAGAACGTGGCGAAGAAATTCGGCATCTCGCGCGCGCAGCAAGACGAGTTCGCCGTCGCTTCGCAGAACAAGGCCGAAGCGGCGCAGAAAGCCGGCCGTTTCAAGGACGAAATCCTGCCGTTCGAGATCGCGGGCAGGAAGGGCACGACCGTGTTCGACACCGATGAATTTCCGAAGCACGGCACGACGCTGGAATCCATCACCGGGTTGCGGCCTGCCTTCGCCAAGGACGGCACGGTTACGGCGGCGAAT
>JADGRJ010000351.1 GCA_017881025.1 Rhizobacter sp.
AGGTGTACGGCGAGGTCCAGGCCGAGCGCGCGGCGGCGAACTTCTTCAGGAAGGGCAACCTGATGGCGCTGCGCGAGCTTGCGCTGCGCCGCACCGCCGATCGCGTCGAGGACGATGTCCAGACCTATCGCAGCGACCGCTCGATCGATCGCATCTGGAAGACGGAGTCGGCGATCCTGTGCTGCATCGGCCCGAGCGGCGGCGCCGAGCAAGTCGTGAGAAGCGCCGCCTTGCTCGCCCAGCAGCTGGCCGTCTCCTGGCACGCCGTCTACGTGGAGACGCCGGCACTGCAGCGCCTCCCGGAAGCTCGCCGCCAGCGCATTCTCGCGGCGGTCAAGCTCGCCGAGGACCTCGGCGCGACGACGACCGTCCTGCCGGGCGGTCAGGTCGCGACGGCCGTCATCGACTACGCCCGCGAGAACAACCTGTCCAAGCTCGTCATGGGTCACAACCGGGCGAGCCTCTGGCGACCGGCCGGGACGCTGGCCCAGCAGCTCGGCAGGCTCGCCGCCGACGTCGACCTGATCGAGATCGGCGTGCCAGCGGCCCGGGGCGGACGTCCCGAGCCGGCGGCCGACGCCACGCTGCCGCAGGTGGTCGGGCGTCGGCTGAAGCCGACAGGCTACGTCGTCGCGCTGCTCGCCTGCGGCGCCCTCACCGCGCTCGTCGTCCCGCTCGCGGGCGTTCTCGCCCCGCCCAACATCGTCATGCTGTACCTGCTCGCGGTGGTCGGCGTGGCGATGCGCTACGGGCGCGGACCGGCGGTGTTCTCGGCGCTCGTCAACGTGCTCGCCTTCGACTTCTTCCTCGTGCCGCCGACCTTGTCGTTCGCCGTCGCCGACCTGCAATACGTCCTCACCTTCGGCGTCATGCTCGCCGTCGGGCTCGTCGTCGGCCAGCTCACCGCCGGGCTTCGCTACCAGGCCCGGGTCGCCATGCATCGCGAACGACGTTCGCATTCGTTGTTCGAGGTCGCCCGCGCGCTTTCCGGCGAGCTCGTCGTCGAGCAGGTCGTCGAGACCGCCTCCAAGGCGATCGCGCGCGAGTTTCACGCGCGCGTCCGCATCTACGTGCTGTCCGAAGACGATCGCCTGACGCTGACGAAAGCGGACGTCGACACGCCCGGC
Organism: Rhizobacter sp.; assembly: GCA_017881025.1. Lineage (GTDB taxonomy): Bacteria > Pseudomonadota > Gammaproteobacteria > Burkholderiales > Burkholderiaceae_C > Schlegelella_A. The sequence continues at coordinate 1,128 of JADGRJ010000351.1, forward strand.
CTGGACCTGGGCACCGCGCGTTGGGCGTTCGACCATCGACAAGCGGCGGGGCTCGGCACCGACACCATCCCCGGCAGCCCCTGGCACTACCTGCCGCTGAACGCCTCGATGCGAACGCGCGGCGTCCTCGCCCTTCAGCCGGAAAGTCCGCGCCTCTTCGCAGTTCCCGAACAGCGCCGCCAGCTCGAGACCTTTGCCGCGCTCACCGCCATTGCCCTGGAGCGCGTGCACTATGTCGACGTGGCCCAGAACGCAACCGTGCAGATCGAGTCGGAACGGCTGCGCAATTCACTCCTGTCGGCGCTGTCGCACGATTTGCGGACGCCGCTGGCGGGCCTGACCGGCCTGGCCGAAAGCCTGCAGATGACCGAGCCGGGCCTCAGCGCGGCACAGCACGAGATCGCCGAGGAGCTGGTCGCCAGCGCCATGCGCATGTCCGCCCAGGTCAACAATCTCCTGGACATGGCGCGCTTCGAGAGCGGCGAGTTCCGGCTGTCGTCGAGCTGGAACTCGGTCGAGGAAATGATCGGCAGCGCCGTGCGTCTCTCGAAGCGCATCCTGGCTTCGCGCACCCTCAAGACGGACGTGCCGGCAGACCTGCCGCTCGTCAAGTGTGATGCCGTCCTGATCGAGCGCGTGCTCGTCAACCTGCTCGAGAACGCGGCCAAGTACACGCCGCCCGACGCGACCGTCGAACTCGTCGCGCTCAGCGTCGGCGACGAGATGCGGGTGACCGTCGCCGACAACGGGCCCGGAATCCGACCCGGCACCGAGCAGGAGATCTTCAACAAGTTCAGCCGCGGCGTCCGCGAGTCGGCGATCAGCGGTGTCGGCCTCGGGCTTGCCATCTGCAAGGCCATCGTCGAAGCGCACGGCGGATCGATCAGCGCCACGAATCGTGGCGAGCGCGGCGCCGCGTTCACCTTCACCCTGCCGATCAGCGAGGAGCAACCCCTCCCGCCGGACGAGGAAGAGCTCGGGGTGTCCGAGTGACCGACGCTCCCGCGATGACGGCGTTGATCGTCGAGGACGACCGCAACATCCGGCGCTCGGTCTGCACGTCTCTGGAAACGAGCGGCTGGACCGTGCACGAGGCCGAGACGCTTCGGCAAGCCCTCGCCCACGTCCGGTCGAACAAGTTCGACCTGGCGATCGTCGACCTGGGCCTGCCCGACGGCGATGGCGTGGATCTCATTGCCTCGATCCGCGAGGAATCGCAGGTTCCGATCATCGTCCTGTCGGCACGCTCGGAGGAGCAGCACAAGGTGCGCGCGCTCGACGCCGGCGCCGACGACTACGTCGAGAAACCCTTCCGCGTCGCCGAGTTCCTGGCCCGCGTGCGGGCCCACATGCGGCGCCAGCGCGATGGCGGCAAGGAAGAGCAGCAGACTTTCGCGCTCGTCGGCAACGTCGAGTTCGATCGCGGCGCGCGCGCCGTCCGCAAGGATGGCAAGGACGTCCGCCTGACGAAGACGCAGTACAAGCTGTTCGATTTTCTCGTGACCAACGCCGGCCGCGTGCTGACGCACCGCCAATTGCTCCGCGAAGTCTGGGGTCCCGGGCGGGTCGAGCACACCCAGTACCTCCGCGTCTTCATGGCGTCCCTGCGCCAGAAGCTCGAGGACGACCCGGCGCAGCCCAAGCTCATCATCACCGAGACGGGCGTCGGCTACCGGTTGATGGCAGCGAGTGACAGCGCATCGGAATTCGGCGAAGCCGCGTGATCACGCCCTGCCTACACTGAGATCATGTTGCAGCAAGCGCTTCCGCATCCCGAGGCCGAGAAAGGGCAGGCCGTCACGGTAAGGCACTTGCGGCAGGCCTTGTTGTGGCCGCTTCGGCTGATTCCGGCCGGCATGTCCGAAGACGACCCGCGCCGCCGCGCGCCCTGGCAGCTGCTGCGCGAAATGAGCGAGGTCTCTCCCTGGCGCGAGCATGTCGACGAATACAACGGCGGAGCGGGCGGCTTTCACGAGCGCCACTACAACGAGTTCGTGAGCTTCCTGCCGTACGTGCAGCGCTTCCTCTACGGCGAAGGGCGGACCGAGCGCGGCAGCAGCGACCCCGCCACCGGCTCGCCGATGCGCGTGTTTCGCCGCAGCGACATCGCAGCGGTGCGGGTCGTGCCACGACCTGGCGACGAACCGGTCACGCTGCAGGTGGTCCACGTCGACCTGTACTTCTTCTACGGCGTCGACATCGTCCTCCTGAACGTCGAGGTGGCCGCCGACGATCTGCCGCTGACCCTAGCGCAGGAGCTCATGTACAGGATCGGTCGGGCCTATCCGGCCGGATGGGACGCGAACGGCCAGGCCGTGCACTGCCTGGCCGGGGTGGAATGGCTGGATGCCGGCGGCGGCGTCCTCGCTCGCAGCGACGTGCAGGAACGGGAAGCGTTCCTGTCTCATCTGGCCGAGCATCGCGCGCCGCGGGTCTCGCAGCACTGGGAATACCTGCTGGCCCCGCTCGTAACATCGGTAT
>JADGRJ010000352.1 GCA_017881025.1 Rhizobacter sp.
TGAAGGATTTGATCGAGATCGAGGGGCAGGTCGCGACCGGCGGCACCGCTGTCTGGCGCGACCGCGTCGCCACGCGCACTGCCACGCTGGCCCGCAAGCTGATCGCCGCCGGCATGATCGTGATCGGCAAGACCCATACGGTGGAATTCGCCTATGGCGGCTGGGGTACCAACCAGCACATGGGCACGCCCCACAACCCGTGGGACGCCGCGACCCATCGCACGCCCGGTGGCTCGTCGTCCGGTTCCGGCGTCGCGGTGGCGGCGCGCATGGTGCCCTGCGCCATCGGCACCGACACCGGCGGTTCCGTCCGCCTGCCCGCCGCCTGGTGCGGCATTACCGGGTTGAAGACCACCATCGGCCGCATCAGCACCTACGGCGTGCTGCCGCTAAGTCCGACGCTGGACACACCCGGCCCGCTGACCCGCAGCGTCGAGGATGCCGCCATCCTGCTCGGAGTGCTGCAAGGCGCGGATGCGCGGGATAGCCATACGATCGGCCTGCCCGCGTCCGACCCGATGCCCGCGCTGCACCGTGGCGTGAAGGGGCTGCGGCTGGCGCGCATGGCGGTGTCCGAGCGTGCGGGCGTCGACGCCGAGATGCTGGCCGCCTACGACCGTTCGCTCGATCAGCTTGCCGCCATGGGCGCGGAGATCGTCGATCTCGCCTTGCCGCGCAGCTTCCGTGAATTCGGCGCGCTGTCGGGGCGGATCATGTCGCCGGAGGCCTACGCGCTGGTCGGCGACATCGTCGACAACAACGATCTGCCGGTGGACGAGGCGGTGCGCCCACGCATCAGGGCCGGCGCGGCGGTGTCCGCGCGCGACTATCTGCTGGCGCTGGCCGAGCGGGAGCGGCTGAAGCAGGAATTCGTCGCCGCCTTCGCCGGCGCGGACGCGCTGCTGACCCCGGTGACGATGACGCCGGCGATCCCGGTCGCGAAGGTCGATCAGAACACCACCCCGGCCTTCCTGACCCGCTGGGTGAATTTTCTCGATCTCTGCGCCCTGTCGGTGCCCAACGGCTTCAGTGCGACCGGCCTGCCGCTCGCCTTGCAGATCGTCTGCCGTGGCGGAGACGAAGCGACGGCGCTGCGCATCGGCTGGGCGTGGCAGAACGCGACCGACTGGCAGGACCGCATCCCGCCGATGGCACAATAACCGGGGAGAACGATGCCAAAATCTGTAAGCGCCGGAGCAAAAATCCCTCACTGAAGCGACTGGGGTGTCCGGTTGCGCCGGGGGTATCGGCGCCGCGTGCCGGCGAAGCGGCCGAAGCTGGATCCGTTCATCGGGATCATCGACCAGATCCTGGAAGACGACAAGAGCCGTCCGGCGAAGCAGCGGCATACTTCGAAGCGGATTTTCGAGCGTGTGCGTGACGAGCACGGTTACGCCGGCGGGCTTACCATCGTGAAGGACTACGTGCTGGCGCGTCGTCAGCGGCTCCGCGAGGTGTTCGTGCCGCTGCGGCACGATCCCGGGCATGCGCAGGCGGACTTCGGCGAGGCTGTGGCGGTGATCGGCGGCGTGGAGCGGAAGATCCACTTCTTCGCGATGGATCTGCCGCACAGCGACGCCGGCTTCGTGCAGGCGTATCCGGCGGAGACGACGGAGGCGTTCTGCGCGGGGCACGCCGCGGCGTTCAGCTTCTTCGGGAAGGTGCCGAAGTCGATCCTTTACGATAACACGACCCTGGCGGTGGCGCGCATCCTGGGGGATGGGACACGTCAGCGGACGCGAGTGTTCAGCGAGCTGCAATCGCACTACCTCTTCCTCGACCGCTTCGGCCGGCCCGGCAAGGGCAACGACAAGGGCAAGGTGGAGGGGCTGGTCGGCTATGTCCGGCGGAACTTCCTGGTGCCGGTGCCGCGGGCGACGAGCTTCGAGGCGCTGAACGCGAAGCTGCTCGACGACTGCCACCGCCGGTACGGTGATCGACTGCGCGGCCACGCCGAGACGATTGGCGAACGGCTGGCGCGGGACCTTGCGGTCTTCCAATCATTGCCGCCGACGCCCTACGACGCCTGCGAGAAGCAGGCGGGCCGGGTCAGCTCGCTGTCCTTGGTGCGCTACCGGGGGACCGACTACTCGGTGCCGACCGCCTACGGACATCGCGAGGTGTTGGTGCGCGGCTACGTCCACGAGGTGGTGGTCTCCTGTGGCGCCGACATCATCGCCCGGCACGCCCGGTCCTACGAACGGGAGGACTTTGTCTTCGATCCGCTGCACTACCTTGCACTGCTCGAGCGCAAGATCGGCGCCCTCGACCAGGCGGCGCCGCTGGCCGGCTGGGAGCTGCCCGAGGCGTTCGCCACGCTGCGTCGGCTTCTCGAGGCGCGCATGGGCAAGGGCGGCAAGCGGGAGTTCGTGCAGGTCCTGCGGCTGCTGGAGGTGTTCCGCGCCGAGGACGTGCTCGCCGGCGTGCAAGACGCGCTCGTCCGCGGCGTGATCGGCTTCGATGCGGTGAAGCACCTGGTGCTGTGCCGGATCGAGCGCCGGCCGCCGCGGCTCGATCTGACGGTCTATCCCTACCTGCCGCGCGCCGAGGTGGCGGCGACCCTGCCCAGAACCTACATGGACCTGCTCACCGGGGTGGCGCCATGACCGACACGCCCCAGGTCCTGCTCGCTCATCACCTCAAGGCGCTCAAGCTGCCGACCTTTGTGCGCGAGTACGACAAGCTCGCCCGGCAATGCGCCGCCGACGGCGTTGAGCATACCGGTTACCTGTTGCGCCTTGCCGAACTCGAGCTGATCGAGCGGGAGCGGCGGATGGTCGAGCGGCGGATCAAGGAAGCAAGGTTCCCGGCCGTCAAGAGCCTCGACAGCTTCGACTTCACCGCGCTGCCCTCGCTCAACAAGACATTGGTGCTGGAGCTGGCCCGCTCCGAGTACGTGCTTCGCCGGGAGAACGTGATCGCGGTCGGCAACAGCGGCACCGGAAAGAGTCACGTCGCGCTCGGATTGGGGCTGGCAGCCTGCCAGAAGGGGTTGTCGGTCGGCTTCACCACCGCCGCTGCCGTCGTCCATGAACTGATCGAGGCGCGGGACGAGAAGCGACTGCTGCGGCTGCAGCGCCAGCTTGCCGGATACAAGCTCCTGGTAATCGATGAGCTCGGCTACGTGCCGCTATCCCAGACCGGTGGCGAGCTGCTGTTCGAGGTGTTCAGCCAGCGCTATGAGCGCGGCTCGACGATCGTCACCAGCAACCTGCCGTTCGACGAGTGGACCAGCGTGTTTGCATCCGAGCGGCTGACCGGCGCGCTGCTCGACCGGCTCACTCACCACGTCCATATCCTCGAAATGAACGGCGACAGCTATCGCCTAAAACAAAGCAAGCGACGTCAGCGCGGCCCCCGATCCACCGACACGCCGGACAACCGACCCGCAGGCTGATCCCGAAACGCAAGAAGGCCCCCCGCGGGGGGCCTTCTTGCGTTCATCCTCGATGCATTTTTACTCCGGCGCGCCGATGCATTTTCTCTCCGGCGTTGACACCACTGGCCCCACTCAGCGTCCTCAAGGAGTCGGCTGACCTGGGACGCCCGAAAATCCCTACAGGGGCCTACAGCGCCACGGGCGAGTCACG
>JADGRJ010000353.1 GCA_017881025.1 Rhizobacter sp.
CGCAGCGCCATGCGCCGCGTCAGCTGGATCAGGCCGGCCTTGCTGGCGGCATAGGAGTAAGTTTCCTGCGGGTTCACCGAGATGCCGTCGATCGAGGCGATGTTGATCACCTTGGCCGGCCGCTCGGCGCTCGCCGCCTTGCGCAGCGGCCCGGCGAGCGCCTGGGTGAGGAAGAACGGCGTCTTCAGGTTCAGGTCGACGACCTTGTCCCAGCCCTTCTCGGGAAAGGTGTCGAAATCCTCGCCCCAGGCGGCGCCGGCGTTGTTGACCAGGATGTCGAGCGAGGACTCGTGCTTCGCGTAGGCGGCGACGAGCGCCTGCACGCCCTGCGCATCCGACACGTCGGCCGGCAGCGAGACGCAGGTGCCGAGCGAAGACAGCTCGCGCGCGGTCGCGTCGCACGACTCGGCCTTGCGCGACGAGATGTAGACGGCGCGCGCGCCGGCCTTCAGGAAGCCGGCGGCGATCATGCGGCCGATGCCGCGCGAGCCGCCGGTGACGAGCGCGGTGCGGCCGGCGAGGGAAAAGAGGTCGTTCATGGTGGTGATTCCCGAAGACAAGAAGGGGCGCGCGTCAGCGCGAGGAGCGCGCAGCCAGCCTACACCCGCCGGCGCCACCGGCGCAGCGGGCACGGCCGTTGCTGCAAGGGCCTGCCATGAACCCCACGCCGCACTCCGCCTGCAGGCCCTGACTCGACGGAAAGGGCGACGATCCCCTGTTGGACAAGCTCGCCCACTGACGCGGAGGTCGACCATGAAGAGCGCACTGCAACGCTACTTCGGCAAGCGCGATTTCAAGATCACGAGCGAGCCGCAGGGCGGCAAGGCGTCGAAAGGCACGCTGGGCTTCGTCGTCCAGAAGCATGCCGCGAGCCGCCTTCACTACGACTTCCGCCTCGAGCTCGACGGCACGTTGAAGAGCTGGGCGGTGCCGAAGGGACCGAGCCTCGATCCCGCCGCCAAGCGAATGGCAGTGCACGTCGAGGATCATCCGATCGACTACGGCGGCTTCGAGGGAACGATCCCGAAAGGCCAGTACGGCGCGGGACAGGTGATCGTCTGGGACAAAGGCACCTGGGAGCCCGTCGGTGACGCGCGCGCCGGCTACCGCGCCGGCAAGCTCAAGTTCCGCCTGAACGGCAAGAAGCTGCAAGGCGGCTGGACGCTGGTTCGGATGCACGGCCGCGCCGGCGAACGACAGGAGCCGTGGCTGCTGATCAAGGAGAAGGACGACGCGGCGCGGCCGAGCGCGGAATACAGCGTCGTCGACGCCGAGCCGAAGAGCGTGCTCTCCGACATGACGATCGCCGAGACCGCAGTGGCCAAGGCCGTCGTCGCGAAGAAGGCGACGGCGACGAAGGCCGCGGCTCGGAAAGCGACCCGATCGCCGGTGGTCGACAAGGCATGCCGCGCGCAGCCGGTCGCGCCGGCGACGGCCGCCGATGTCGCAGCGGCAAGGGCGGCGCCGGCGCGCAAGAAAGCGGCGAAGAAGACGGTGGCGACGCCGGCAGCACCCGCAGTGAAGCGCAGCGCGAAGGACGCCGGCGGCGCGACCATCGAAGGCATCCGCATCAGCCATCCCGATCGCGTCGTCGACACCTCGACCGGCATCACCAAGATCGACGTCGTCAACTACTATCTGGATGTCTCGCGCCTGATCCTGCCGCACCTCGTCAAGCGGCCGGTCTCGCTCGTTCGCGCGCCCGCGGGCCTCTCCGGACACCTCGTCTTCCAGCGTCACGCCGGAGGCCTGCGCATCCCCGAGCTGCGCGAGCTCGACCCGTCGTTCTCGCCCGACCACGAGCCGATGCTCGAGGTCGACTCGTTCGCCGCGCTGATCGGCGCGGCGCAGGCCAACGTGATCGAGTTCCACACCTGGAACGCGACGAGCCGCGACCCGCGTCACCCCGACCGCATCGTCTTCGACCTCGATCCCGGCGCAGGGGTCGCCTGGCGCGCGATGCAGGAAGGCGCCGAGCTGATGCGCTCGCTGCTCGAGCAGACCGGCCTGGCGAGCTTCCTGAAGACGAGCGGCGGCAAGGGCCTGCACGTCGTCGCGCCGATCGCGGCGAAGGAAGACTGGGACACGGTGAAGGCGCTCGCCAGGCGCATCGTCGAGCACATGGCCGAGACGATCCCGGAGCGCTTCGTCGCCAAGAGCGGGCCGAAGAACCGCATCGGCAGGATCTTCGTCGACTACCTGCGCAACGGCTTCGGCGCGACGACGGCGTGCGCCTGGTCGGCGCGGGCGCGGCCGGGCCTCGGCGTCTCGGTCCCGTGCGAGTGGGCCGAGCTCGGCGCGATCACCGCCGGCGACCACTGGACGATCCGCAATGTCCACGAGCGGATCGAGGAGCGCGGCGACGCTTGGCGCGACTACGCGAAGACGCGGCAGAGCGTCGCCAAGGCGATGAAGGCGATCGGCGTCGAGCGCGTGCCGGCCTGACCGGCGCGCGGATCAGATCGCGCCGACGCTGCCGGTCACCGGCAGGACGGATCGGCGCGCCGTCGCGCGCCTGACGTCGCTCCCGGAGTCGGGGGGTCGCGGCGGATGCCGGGACGGTCACAATCGGCGCGATGAGCGACCCGCTCCACCTCGTCGACACGACGATGTTCTGGAGTCCGACCGGCGGCGGCGTCCGCCGCTACCTGCAGACCAAGCATGACTGGCTCGCCGGTCAGCCGCGCTGGCGCCACTCGATCGCGGTTCCCCGCGTCGCCGGCTCCGAGCCCGGCGCGGCGACGCTGCCGTCGATCGCCCTGCCCGGCAGCGGCGGCTACCGGCTGCCGCTGCGCCGCGCCGCCATCGCCCGGGTCCTCACCGGCCTGGCCCCCGACCTGATCGAGGCCGGCGACCCGTACCGCGTCGCCTGGGGCGCGCGCGACGCCGCGCAAAGGCTCGGCATCCCCGCCGTCGCCTACTGCCACTCGAACATCGCCGCGATGGCGCGGCTCGCCGCCGGCCGCCGCCTCGGCGCCACCGCGGCGCGCCTTGCGGAGCGCTATGCGCGGCACGTCTACGGCGGCTTCGACCTCGTCCTGGCGCCGAGCCGCAGCATGGCCGCGCACCTCGGCGATTGGGGCGTCGCGCGGGTCGCCTGCCAGCCGCTCGGCGTCGACACCTCGGTCTTTCGGCCCGAGGCGCGCGACCTGGCCTGGCGGCAGCGTCACGGCTGGTCGGCCGAGACCCGCCTGCTCGTCTACGCCGGCCGGTTCGCGGCCGAGAAACACCTCGACGTCGTCGCCGACGCGGTCGGCCGCCTCGGCGCGCCCTATGTGCTGCTCGCCGTCGGCGCCGGGCCGGCACCACCCCCCGCGACGGAGCGCGTCGTCGTCCAGCCTTTTGTCGCTTCGGTGCGCGACCTGGCGGCCGTGCTGGCGAGCGCCGACGCGTTCGTCCACGCCGGCGACCAGGAAACCTTCGGCCTGTCGGTGCTGGAGGCGATGGCGTGCGGAACGCCGGCGGTCGTTCGCGACGCCGAAGGACTCGGCGAGCTCGCCGGCGTCGGCGCGGCGATCGCCGTCCCGGCCGGCAACGGCGCCGCCTTCGCCGCCGCGATCGATTCGCTCTTCGCCGGCGACCGCAG
>JADGRJ010000118.1 GCA_017881025.1 Rhizobacter sp.
TTCGCTGGCCCGAGCCGGGTCGGCGGGACGGTCGCCGCGACGGCAGCGGCCCTGACCTTCGCTGCCCTCGGCGGGACGGTCGGCAGGCCGCTCGCTGCGTTCGCCGCGTCCGCGTCCGCCGCGTCCACCGCGGCCGCCGCGATCGCCACGCTCACCGCGATCGCTGCGTTCACCGCGATCGCGGCGCGGAGCCTCGCCGCCCGGCATCGCTGCCGGTGCCGGGAGCGCCTTCAGCGCCGGCGCGGCGGGCTCGTCGGACGGCGTCCCGAACAAGCCCTTGACCCACGCGAAGAAGCCGCCGCCTGCGGGCGCGGCGACGGGTGCAGAGGAGCGCGAGACCGGCAGGCGCTGCGCGGGCGTCGCCGCCACGGCAACCGGTGCCGCCGCGACCGGCTGCGGCCGCTCGGCCGGCTTCGGCGCCGGAGTCTCGGGCAGGATGCCCTTGATGACCGGCTCCTGCTTGGCCTTGGTCTTCTCGCGCCGCGTGATGCCGACTTCCTCTTCCTGCTCGTCGACCATCGTGTAGCTGGCCTGCAGGTTCTCGAGGCGCGGATCGTCGTGACGCAGCCGCTCGAGGCGGTAGTTCGGCGTCTCGAGGTTCTTGTTCGGCACCAGCAGCACGGTGACGCGCTGCTTCAGCTCGATCTTGGTGATCTCGGTGCGCTTCTCGTTGAGGAGGAACGACGTCACCTCGACCGGCACCTGAACGTGCACGGCGGCGGTGTTGTCCTTCATCGACTCTTCCTGGACCATGCGCAGGATCTGCAGGGCCGACGATTCAGTGTCGCGGATGTGGCCGGTGCCGTTGCAGCGCGGGCAGGTGATGTGGCTGCCTTCGGAGAGGGCAGGGCGCAGGCGCTGGCGGCTCATCTCGAGCAGGCCGAACTTGCTGATCGAGCTGAACTGGACGCGGGCGCGGTCGGAGCGCAGCGCGTCGCGCAGCCGCGTCTCGACCTCGCGCCGGTTCTTCGACTCTTCCATGTCGATGAAGTCGACGACGATCAGGCCGCCGAGGTCGCGCAGGCGCATCTGGCGCGCGATCTCGTCGGCAGCCTCGAGGTTGGTGCGGGTCGCGGTTTCCTCGATGTCGGAGCCGCGCGTCGAGCGCGCCGAGTTGACGTCGACCGAGACCAGCGCCTCGGTGTGGTCGATGACGATCGCGCCGCCCGACGGCAGGTTGACGGTGCGCGCGAACGCGGTTTCGATCTGGTGCTCGATCTGGAACCGGCTGAACAGCGCCGCGTCGTCGCGGTAGCGCTTGACCTTGTGCGCCGTCTCCGGCATCACGTGGGCCATGAACTGCTGGGCCTGGTCGTAGATGTCGTCGGTGTCGATCAGGATCTCGCCGACGTCGGCGGTGAAGTAGTCGCGGATCGCGCGGATGACGAGCGAGCTCTCCTGGTAGATCAGGAACGCGCCCTTGCCGGCCTTGGACGCGCCGTCGATGGCGGTCCAGAGCTTGAGCATGTAGTTCAGGTCCCACTGCAGCTCGGGCGCGGTGCGACCGATGCCGGCGGTGCGGGCGATCAGGCTCATGCCCTTGGGGTACTCGAGCTGGTCGAGGTTTTCCTTCAGCTCCTCGCGGTCCTCGCCCTCGATCCGGCGCGAGACGCCGCCGCCGCGCGGGTTGTTGGGCATCAGCACGAGGTATCGGCCGGCCAGCGACACGAAGGTCGTCAGCGCCGCGCCCTTGTTGCCGCGCTCTTCCTTCTCGACCTGGACCAGCAGCGAATCGCCTTCGCGGATCGCGTCCTGGATGCGCGCGGTGCGCACATCGACGCCTTCGCGGAAGTAGTTGCGCGAGATTTCCTTGAACGGCAGGAAGCCGTGGCGGTCTTCGCCGTAGTCGACGAAGCAGGCCTCGAGCGAGGGCTCGACCCGCGTCACGACCGCCTTGTAGATGTTGCCCTTCCTCTGCTCTCGACCCTCGATCTCGGTCTCGAAGTCCATCAACTTCTGGCCGTCGACGATGGCGAGGCGGCGCTCTTCGGGCTGCGTCGCGTTGATCAGCATGCGTTTCATCTGCACTCCTTCGGCGCGGGCCCGATTGCGGGCTGCGCGCCACAGCGCTGCGCCGGGCAGGGCCCGAAACAGCTACACAGATGCACGAGAAACGAGAGGAACCGAAGGAATCGCCCTGGACTGACGACGAGCCGGTGCGGTCAGGCGACCGCGGGCTCCGCCAGCGTTGGCGCGCGCGAGACAGTGGGAAAACGGCTGGGTGGCGAGCTTCCGGTCACTGGACGCATGGCTGCAGCGCGTAGCGCGGGACCGCGGCGCGAGGCCGGGTCTTGCGTTCGTCTGCGGCCGGGAAACCTTGTCGTGGATTCTTTCTTGTTTGCTCTGCCGTCGCATCTCGGAGCCGCGGCGTCGCATGGGGACGCTGCCTGCCCGGGCGACGCGACGTTGCATCACCGGTTGGCCGGAACTGGATCCGACCGCCCCTCTCTCGGCCGCGCGTCGCCGTGAATCGCGACGCTAAACTCTGAAAAATCAACAACTTGGGCGAGAGTGGAGCAACGCATTATAGGGCGCAAAGGTGGCGCCAAGGCGGTCGCGCCGGCAGCGCCACCCGAGCGTGCCGACGACACCGCGCCGCTCGTGCGAAACGTCCGCATCGACAGCGGCTCGGACGGGCAGCGGCTCGACAACTTCCTCGCCAAGATCCTGAAGGGCGTGCCGCGTACCCACCTCTACCGCGTCATCCGCTCGGGCGAAGTCCGCGTCAATAAGGGCAGGGCGGCGGCCGACACGCGATTGGCGCTCGGCGACGAGGTCCGGATCCCGCCGATGCGTGTCGCCGATCGCAGCGGGCGGCCGGAAGCTCCCGGCCGCGAATTCGCCATCGTCCACGAGGACGAGGCGATCGTCTGCATCGACAAGCCGGCCGGCGTCGCCGTTCACGGCGGCAGCGGCGAGAGCTTCGGCGTGATCGAGCAGATGCGGCGCGCCCGGCCGGGCGAATTCCTCGAGCTCGTCCATCGCCTCGACAAGGAGACCTCGGGCCTTCTCCTCGTCGCCAAGACGCGGCCGGCCCTGGTCAAGCTGCAGAACGACCTGCGCTCGCGCGCGCCGGGCCGCGCGATCGGCAAGACCTACGCCGCGCTCGTTGTCGGCGCCTGGCCGGAATCGCTCAAGGTGATTGACGTCGCTTTGCGCAAGGACACGACCGCCGACGGCAGTCGCCACGTCCGAACCGTCGATGCCGACGACGAGCGCGGCCGGCGCTCGATCAGCCTGGTGCGCGTCACCCGGCGCTTCGCCGGCTTCAGCCTGCTCGACGTGACGCTCAAGACCGGCCGCACGCACCAGATCCGGGTCCACCTCGCCGATGCAGGGCACGCGATCGCCGGCGATCCGAAGTACGGCGATTTCACCCTCAACCGGGCGCTCGCGCGCGGCCAGCTCGTCGCGCCGCTCCGCTTCGATCGCATGTTCCTGCACGCCCGGCGCCTGCGCTTCGTCCATCCCGCGAGCGGCGAGCCGATCGAGCTCGAAGCGCCGCTGCCGGCGGCGTGCGAAGCGCTCCTCGAGGCGCTCGCGCCGGCCGCGTGAGCGGCCGATTCCTACGCCACAGCCCGGCATCGTCCGCCTGCGCCGGGGGGGCGGCAAGGCTCCAATGCGATCAGTCGTTGCCTGTCCGCCCCGAGCTCGGGTGCGTTTTGTACGGCGACGCGAACCCCGAAAAGGAATCCCACCATGAAGACCAAGCTCCTCGCCATCGCCTCCGCCGCCGCCCTCGCGGTCGGCGCCATCACCGGCTGCTCGACGACCACCACTGCCCCGGGCGGCAGCGATCCGATCGCCAAGCGGCAGAGCATCGACGCCAGCGTCGACAGCGCCCTGGCGCGCCTGTATGCGCAGGACCCGTCGTCGCGCGAGCTGATCGGCAAGGCGCGCGGCGTCCTCGTCTTCCCGTCGATCGTCTCGGCCGGCCTTGTCGTCGGCGGCTCCTACGGTCAGGGCGCGCTGCGCGTCCGCGGCCGCACCTCCGAGTACTACAGCACCGCCGCCGGATCGGTCGGACTGCTCGCCGGCGCCGAATCGAAGGCCGTGTTCCTGCTGTTCATGACAGACGAGTCGCTCGACAAGTTCAGGGCCAGCAAGGGCTGGACGGTCGGCGCCGACGCGTCGGTGACGCTGGTCAACGTCGGCGCCAATGCGTCGGTCGACACCAAGACCGCGCAGCAGGCGATCATCGGCTACGTCCTCACCAACGGCGGCCTGATGGCCAACGTCAGCCTCGAGGGCACGAAGATCACGCCGCTGGCGATCTGAGCGCGGCTCCCGGTGTAATCCGGGATGGGCGGCGGCGCCGGCACGGCGCAACATCGCGGGCGTCCATGAAGACGCGCCGCCGCTTCGATCTCATCGTCTTCGACTGGGACGGCACGCTGTTCGACTCGACGCGGCTGATCGCGCGCTGCATCCAGTCGGCGTGCGCCGACGTCGGCACCGCGGTGCCGAGCGACCGCGACGCGAGCTTCGTCATCGGCCTCGGCCTCGGCGACGCGCTGCGCCACGCCGCGCCCGACTTCCCGCGCGAGCGCTACGGCGAGCTCGCCGAGCGCTATCGCCACCACTATCTCGCGAACCAGGACGAGATCGTCCTCTTCGACGGTACGCTCGAGATGCTGCTCGCGCTGAAGGCGCGCAATCACTGGCTTGCCGTCGCCACCGGCAAGACGCGGCGCGGTCTCGACCAGGCCCTCGCCGGCTCGCCCCTCGTCGGCCTGTTCGACGCCACCCGCACCGCCGACGAGACGCGCGGCAAGCCCGATCCGCTGATGCTGGTCGAGCTGATGCGCGAGCTCGGCGCGGCCGCCGACCGGACGCTGATGGTCGGCGACACGACGCACGACCTCCAGCTCGCCGCCAACGCCGGCTGCGCGAGCGTCGCGGTGAGCTTCGGCGCGCACGAGCACGATGCGTTTGCGAGCCACGCGCCGCTGCATGTCGCCCACTCGACCGCCGACCTGGCGCGCTGGCTCGACGCCCATGCCTGACGACGGCGTATCGTTGCCGCCGCCGCATGCGGGTGTTGCGAAGCCCTTGCCGCCGCAGCGCCTCTGCGCCGGCGCCGACCTCGCCGAGAAAGGCCGCGCCGTCCTCTTCGACGTGGTCCACTTCCGCGAGCCGGCGCGCGCCTTCGCGCTGCGCTTCGACGGCCGCGTCGTCGCCTACCTGAACCGGTGCGTGCACGTGCCGACCGAGCTCGACTGGCAACCCGGGGAGTTCCTCGACGCCGGTCGCGAGTTCATCATCTGCGCGATCCACGGCGCGAGCTACGCGCCGCACAGCGGCCGCTGCATCGGCGGCCCGTGCGGCCACGGACGGCTGCTGCCGATCGAGACGTTCGAGCGCGGCGACGACGTCTGGTGGCAGCCGACCCGCGACACGCGTCCGCCATTTCCCGACTGAGATCGAGCCCTGCGCACCGACGCGTGCGTCGGGCCATGTTGGTGCGAAAGCCGCCTTCGCTTGGTGCGAAGACGCGGCATCCGCCTTCCGCGGCGATGGCACAGGCCTTGCAGACCAGGGTTCCGACGAACTCGAGTTCGCCGTGCCGGCAAGCACGCCATCCCGACAACCAGGAGGTCCCATCCCCATGAAACGCCGCTTCGCGCTCAAAGCCGCCTGGGCAGCTCTCGCTGCCTCAAGCCTCTTCTCGTTCCCTGCCCTCGCCGCCGACACCATCAAGGTCGGCATTCTTCATTCGCTGTCGGGAACGATGGCCATCTCGGAGACCGTCCTCAAGGACGTCGCCCTGATGACGATCGACGAGATCAACGCCAAGGGCGGCGTGCTCGGCAAGCAGCTCGAGCCCGTCGTCGTCGACCCGGCGTCGAACTGGCCGCTGTTCGCCGAGAAGGCAAAGCAGCTGATCGCCCAGGACAAGGTCGCCGTCGTCTTCGGCTGCTGGACCAGCGTCTCGCGCAAGTCGGTGCTGCCGGTGTTCGAGGAAGCCAACAGCCTGCTCTTCTATCCGGTCCAGTACGAAGGCGAAGAGCTGTCGAAGAACGTGTTCTACACGGGGGCGGCGCCGAACCAGCAGGCGATTCCCGCGGTCGAGTACCTGATGAGCAAGGACGGCGGCTCGGCCAAGCGCTTCGTGCTGCTCGGCACCGACTACGTCTACCCGCGCACGACCAACAAGATCCTGCGTTCCTTCCTGCACAGCAAGGGCATCAAGGACGAGGACATCATGGAGGAGTACACGCCGTTCGGCCACTCCGACTACCAGACCATCATCGGCAAGATCAAGAAGTTCGCCGCCGAAGGCAAGAAGACGGCGGTCGTCTCGACGATCAACGGCGACTCCAACGTGCCGTTCTACAAGGAGCTCGGCAACCAGGGCCTGAAGGCCAAGGACGTTCCGGTCGTCGCCTTCTCGGTCGGCGAGGAAGAGCTGCGCGGCGTCGACACCAAGCCGCTCGTCGGCCACCTGGCGGCGTGGAACTACTTCGAGTCGATCAAGAACCCGACCAACACGGCGTTCATCAAGGAGTGGACCGACTACGCCAAGGCCAAGAGCATTCCCGGCCACAAGGACAAGGCGCTCACCAACGACCCGATGGAGGCCACCTACATCGGCATCCACATGTGGGCGCAGGCGGTCGAGAAGGCCAAGTCGACCGATCCGGACAAGGTGATCGCGGCGATGGCCGGCCAGACCTTCAAGGCGCCGGGCGGCTTCACGTCGACGATGGACGCGAAGAACCACCACCTCCACAAGCCGGTCTTCATCGGCGAGATCAAGAGCGACGGCCAGTTCAATGTCGTCTGGAAGACGCCGGGCCCGGTCAAGGCCCAGCCGTGGAGCCCGTTCATCCCCGAGAACAAGGGCAAGAAGGACGAGCCCGAGAAGAAGTGACATTTGGGGGGCGCGCAGGCGCCCCTCGAATGTCATCCTGAGCGAAGCGAAGGATCTCGAAGGCCGGGGGCCCGGGATCCTTCGCTTCGCTCAGGATGACAGCCCGTGTTCTTCTTTTCTCGGCGTGGGTGCTGATCCTTTCGTTTCTGCCGGCGAGCGCCTTCGCGCTCACTCCGGAGCAGGCGCTGGCGATCGCCGCCGGCGAGAACGATTCGCGCATCGCCGCGCTCAACGCGGCGGTGGCGCGCGGCGACGAGCGCCTCGCCGCCTTCGTCCAGGCCCTGCTCGATGACGAGGTCAAGGTCGCCGGCGACAAGGTCTTCATCGTCCACGACGGCAAGTCGATCGACGCCGCGAGCGGCGCCGCCGCTACGCTTCCCGAAGGCACCGAGGACGTCACCAACAACAACCGCACCCGCGGCGCGCTCGAATCGGCGCTCGCCGGCCTGCGCGTCCTCTCGCCCGACGTCGCCGTCCGCCGCGGCGCGGTCGACGAGCTCGCCAAGACCTCGCTCGACGAGTCGCAGCTGCCGCTGGTCGAGAAGGCCTACGCCGCCGAGACCGATCCCGGGCTGAAGGGCCAGCTCGAGCGGATGCGTTCGACGATCCTGGTCTCCTCGTCCGACCGCACGAAGCGCCTCGCCGCCGCCACCGAGCTCGCGAGCAGCAACCAGAGCGCCGTCGCCAGCCTGCTGCAGGAGCGTCTCGCGCCCGGCGGCGAGAGCGACGCCGAGGTGCGCGCCGCGTTGCAGCAGTCGCTCGCCTCGGTGCGTGCGCGTCTCGCCTGGGGCGAGCGCCTCGCCGTCGTCTTCACCGGCGTGAGCCTCGGCTCGGTCCTGCTCCTCGTCGCCCTCGGGCTGGCGATCACGTACGGCCTGATGGGCGTGATCAACATGGCGCACGGCGAGCTGATGATGATCGGCGCCTACACGACCTACGTCGTCCAGAACCTCTTCCGCACCTACCTGCCCGGCGTGTTCGACGCCTACGTGCTCGCTGCGATCCCGGCCGCGTTCCTGGTCTCGGCGCTGGTCGGCGCGGTGCTCGAGCGCGGCGTGATCCGCTTCCTCTACGGCCGGCCGCTCGAGACGCTGCTCGCGACATGGGGCATCAGCCTCGTGTTGCAGCAGGCGGTGCGCTCGATCTTCGGCGCGCAGAACGTTCCGGTCGAGAACCCCAACTGGCTCTCGGGTGGGGTCGAGCTGATGAGCAACCTCGTCCTGCCGTTCAACCGGATCGCGATCATCGCCTTCGCGTTCATCGTCCTCGGCGGCGTCGCGCTGCTGATCGCCAGGACGCGCTTCGGCCTCTTCATCCGCGGCGTCACGCAGAACCGGCGCATGGCATCGTGCGTCGGCGTCGACACGGCGCGAATCGACATGCTCGCGTTCTCGTTCGGCGCCGGCATCGCCGGCCTCGGCGGCGTCGCCCTCTCGCAGATCGGAAACGTCGGCCCCGACCTCGGCCAGAGCTACATCGTCGATTCGTTCCTCGTCGTCGTCCTCGGCGGCGTCGGCCAACTCGCCGGCACGGTCGTCGCCGGGCTGGGCCTGGGCGTCCTCAACAAGCTGCTCGAAGGCGTCGCCGGCGCGGTGCTCGCCAAGATCGCGGTCCTCGTCTTCATCGTCATCTTCATCCAGAGGAAGCCCTCGGGGCTGTTCGCGATGAAGGGCCGCAGCGCGGAAGCATGAGCGCGGTCCTGCCTTCGCCGGTCACGCCGACGATCGTGCCGCGCCGCGGCCTCCTGCTCGGCATCCGCGGCTGGGCCGGCGTGACGACCGCGCTCGCCGTCGTCGCCGTCGTCGTTCCGATCTCGAACCTGCTGGTGCCCGCCGACAGCGTCTTTCACCTCAGCGAGTACGCGGTCCAGCTGATCGCCAAGATCATGTGCTACGCGATGTGCGCGCTGGCGATGGACCTGATCTGGGGCTACACCGGCATCCTCTCGCTCGGCCACGGCGTCTTCTTCGCCCTCGGCGGCTACGCGATGGGGATGTACCTGATGCGCCAGATCGGCAGCGACGGCCAGTACCGCATGAACATGCCCGACTTCATGGTGTTCCTCAACTGGAAGGAATTCCCCTGGCACTGGGCGCTCTCGGATTCCTTCGTCGCCCAGATGCTCCTCGTCGTCCTCGCGCCCGGGCTGCTCGCCTTCGTGTTCGGCTTCTTCGCCTTCCGCTCGCGCATCAAGGGCGTCTACTTCTCGATCATCACGCAGGCGATGACCTACGCGATGATGCTGCTCTTCTTTCGTAACGAGACCGGCTTCGGCGGCAACAACGGCTTCACCGACTTCAAGCGCATCCTCGGCGTGCCGATCCAGACGCCGTCGATGCGGATGCTCCTGTTCGTTATCACCGGCTGCACGCTGATCGCCTTCTTCCTGATCGCGCGGGCGATCGTCGAGAGCAAGTTCGGCCGCGTCCTGCAGGCGATCCGCGACGCCGAGAGCCGCGTCATGTTCACCGGCTACGACCCGCTGCGCTACAAGCTCGCGATCTGGACGCTTTCGGCGGTGATGTGCGGCATCGCCGGCGCGCTCTACGTGCCGCAGGTCGGCATCATCAACCCGAGCGAGATGACGCCGGCGGCGTCGATCGAGATCGCCATCTGGACGGCGGTGGGCGGCCGGGCGACGCTGATCGGCCCGATCGTCGGCGCCTTTTTCGTCAACGGCGCGAAGAGCTGGTTCACCCAGGCCTTCCCGGAGATCTGGCTGTACGCGCTCGGCGCGATGTTCATCGCCGTCACGCTGTTCCTGCCGCAGGGCATCGTCGGCCTGCTGCGCGGGCCGAACGGCATCGTCGCGCGCCTGCGCCGCAGCGCGCGCAAGGAAGAAGGGAGCGCGTCTTGACGCCCGACCTGATGCGCGCCGGCGCCAATGCGCGCCGCGCCGCCGAGCAGCGGTCGATCGCCGCGGCGGCAGGAAAGTCGGGTGGGCGCGAGACGAGCTACTCGCGCGTCGTCCGGCCGGGCGAGCTCGACGTCGCCCACGGCGCGATCCTCTACCTCGACGACATCACGGTCAGCTTCGACGGCTTCAAGGCGCTCAACGCGCTGACGCTCTCGATCAGCGCCGGCGAGATGCGCTGCATCATCGGCCCGAACGGCGCCGGCAAGACGACGATGATGGATGTCATCACCGGCAAGACCCGCCCCGACGCCGGCCAGGCGTTCTTCGGCTCGACGATCGACCTGCTGCGCCTGCGCGAGAACGAGATCGCCTCGATCGGCGTCGGCCGCAAGTTCCAGAAGCCGACCGTCTTCGAGCACCTGTCGGTGTTCGAGAACCTCGAGCTCGCGCTCAAGGCCGACCGCGGCGTTCGTGCGTCGCTGTTCTTCCGCCTGTCGGGCGAGCAGCTCGACCGAATCGGCGAGACGCTCGTCCTCATCCACCTCAAGGAGCACGCGCAGCGCGCCGCCGGCGCGCTCTCGCACGGCCAGAAGCAGTGGCTCGAGATCGGCATGCTGCTGATCCAGAACCCGCGCCTGCTCCTCCTCGACGAGCCGGTCGCCGGCATGACCGACGAGGAGACCGAACGCACCGCCGAGCTGTTCCTCTCGCTCGAGGGCAGCCATTCGCTCGTCGTCGTCGAGCACGACATGAAGTTCATCCATGCCCTCACGGTCGGCAACCCGGCCAAGAAGGTGACGGTGCTGCACGAAGGCAGCGTGCTGGCCGAAGGGTCGCTCGCCGACGTGCAGGCCAACGAGAAGGTCGTCGAGGTCTACCTTGGCCGATAGTGGTGCTCCCACGCTGGCCGCGTTCGCGGCGGCGCTGCCCCCCGAGGAGGCGCGGCCGGGCTTGGGGCGGCCCGGCGCCCGGCCGGTCGAGGATGCGGACAACGCCGCGCTTGCCGCCACTCCGCCATTGTTGAAGGTCGAGGCGCTGAACCAGTACTACGGCGGGTCGCACATCCTGCGCAACGTCGCGCTCGAGGCGGCCTGTGGCGAGGTCACCGTCATCCTCGGCCGCAACGGCGTCGGCAAGACGACGCTGCTGAAGAGCCTGATGGGCGTCGTCCCGGTCCGCTCGGGGACGGTTCGATTCGGCGGTGCCGACATCACCAACGACACGCCGTACCAGCGCGTTCGCCGCGGCATCGGCTACGTCCCGCAGGGGCGTGAGATCTTCAGCCGGCTCACCGTCCAGGAGAACCTGCAGATGGGCTTGGCCTACAAGCGCGGCGGCACGGCGCTGCCCAAGGAGCTGTTCGAGCTCTTCCCGGTGCTCAGGCAGATGCTCCATCGCCGCGGCGGCGATCTCTCCGGCGGCCAGCAGCAGCAGCTCGCGATCGCGCGCGCGCTCGCCGCCGGGCCGTCGCTGCTCGTCCTCGACGAGCCGACCGAGGGCATCCAGCCGTCGATCATCAAGGACATCGGCCGCGTCATCCGCATGCTCGCCGACACCGGGCTGCCGATCGACGGCAAGCCGCAGCGCATGGCGATCGTCCTCGTCGAGCAGTACTACGACTTCGCCGCCGAGCTCGCCGACCGCTACCTGGTGATGGAGCGCGGCGAGGTCGTCCAGCGTGGCCGCGGCGCCGACATGGAGCGCGAGGGCGTTCGCGCCCGCATGTCGATCTGACCGAGGCGCGCGCCCCGCGGCGCGCCTAGGTCGCCGACTTCACGCGCTGGGCGCAGTCCGCATGCCGGCCGAGGCCACAATGCCGGTCCGGCCAGCGCCAGAAAGACGCCTCGATGATCACCGTCCATCACCTCAACAACTCGCGCTCGCAACGCGTCCTCTGGCTGCTCGAGGAGCTCGGCGTGCCGTACGAGATCCAGAAGTACCAGCGCGACGCGAAGACGATGCTGGCGCCGCCCGAGCTGACGCGCGTCCATCCGCTCGGCAAGTCGCCGGTCGTCACCGACAACGGAGTCACCGTTGCCGAGTCCGGCGCGATCGTCGAGTACCTGCTCGAGAACTACGGCGCCGGCCGCCTCGTTCCCCCCGCCGGCACCGACGAGCGGCGCCGCTTCACCTACTGGCTCCATTTCGCCGAGGGCTCGGCGATGCCGCCGCTGCTGCTGAAGCTGATCTTCGATCGCATCGGCGCGGGCCAGGGAATGCCGTTCTTCGTCAAGCCGATCGCGCGC
>JADGRJ010000354.1 GCA_017881025.1 Rhizobacter sp.
AGGACCTCACCCAGCAGATGCGAGATCAGGATACAGCTGACCCCGGTCGGCACGATGCAGCGGACGAAGGTCAGCAACTGCTTTGCGGTATGGGAATCCAGCGACGAGGTCGGCTCATCGAGGATCACGAGGTGAAGCGGCGCCCGGGTGACCGTGAATGCTCGGGCAACCTCGACCATCTGCCGCTTGGCGATCGGCAGGTCGCCGACAATGGCGTTCTCCGAGATTCCGTGACCGGGAAAGATCTCGTCGAGCTTGTCGCCTATCAGCCGGCCGGCCCGCCGGCGCCAACCCCAGCCGGAGATCGTCGAGTGCAGGATCCGGGCGTTCTCCGCCACCGTCAGGTTCGGGCACAGCGACAACTCCTGGAAGACGCAGCGAATGCCGAGTTCATGAGCCACGGACACCGAGTATTGCTGCTGTTCCTGGCCGTCGATCACGATCCGGCCGCGGTCTGCGGCGACGGTGCCGGCGAGGATTTGCATCAGGGTCGACTTGCCGGCGCCGTTGTGGCCGACCAGGCCCAGGCATTCGCCGATCTCGACCTCGACATCGACACCGGCAAGCGCGTCGACGGCGCCGAAGCGCTTTTCGATGCCGTTGACGGTGACGATGTTGTGCGGCGGCTCCGACATCATCCGCCGATGTTCAGGCGATGCCGCGGACCCCGGACCCGCCAAGTCACTTCTTCATGTTGGCTGCGATCGCCTCGATGGCGTCCTTCTGCGTGTATTCGTGGCTGGCAACGCTGCCAGACATGATCTTCGGCAGTTCCGCCTCGAAGTTGTCCTGCGTGAAGGCGAGATACGGCACGAGAAGATCATGCGGCACGTTCTTGCGTCCGTCGAGAACTTGCTGGGCGACCCAGAAGGCGAGCGTGGACACTCCCGGCGCGATCGAGGCGGACCAGGTCGTATAGCCGTTCTTGGCCTTCTGCTCCTTCCACCACTGCAGTTCGTCCTGGCGGTTGCCCATGATGATGATGGGCTCCTTGCGACTGGCGGCGGCAAAGGCCTGGGCGGCGCCGTAGCCATCCCCGCCCTGGTCGACCACACCGACGATTTCGGGCAGCGACGGCAGCACAGTGGCAACGGCCTTCTGCGCCGTCGTCTGGTCCCAGTTGCCGGTGACCGACGAAACGATCTTGAACTGCGGATGCTTCTTCACGCCAGCGACGATGCCCTCGTGGATTGCGACGTCGATCGAGGTGCCGCCGAGGCCACGGATCTCGAGCAGGTTGCCGCCCTTGGGCAGCCAGGTCGCAAGATGTTCGACTTCCTGGTCGCCCATCGCCTTGAAGTCGACGACGACGCGATAGGCACAGGGCTCGGTCACGATGCCATCGAACGAGACGACCACGATGCCGGCGTCGCAGGCCTTCTTGATCGCGCCATTCAGCGCGTCCGGGGACGACGCATTGATGACGATCGCGTTATAGCCTTGCAGGATCAGGTTCTGAATCTGCGCGGCCTGGGTCGGCACTTCCTTGTCCGCCGTCGTGAATATGTCAGCGGCCGCGACAACCTTGTCGGCGACGGCCTTCTTGGTGACGATGTCGTAACTCTTCAACATCGCCTGTCGCCAGGAGTTGCCGGCGTAGTTGTTCGAGAACGCGATCTTCTTGGTCGAGGTGTCGGCGTTGGCCATGCCGAAACCGAAAACCAGTGCCAAGGAAACCAGCGAAGCCACTTTCGGAATTCGGGACATGTCTCTTCCGCCTGTAGGTTGATTGTGCGTGCACTGCACATTACGGGGACTCGCGCGCTGCTATTGGAACAAGTCTGCTTCGAGCTCGAAATCAGTCTACACCACAGACACGAGACGAAGAGCGCCGGCGGCCCGGCTCCCGGGCGACGCCGACGCCTCCAGCCGGCTGGCCAGGGCAGGGACGGATCAGCGCCGTCGCGCAGCACCCGGGCTAGCAGCAATACTAGTCACTTAAGATAGTTTTTTGAGGTATTCTCCCGTCACTTTTCTCGACGGGAGAACCTGGCGATGGCACGCACGCTTGCGAAGCTACCCGAGGGCAGTCGAATCACCGACTACGTCAGTCTCGGTGTGATCACCAAGACGTTTCCATTGGAGCGAGTGCGATCGGTTCTCGCTGCCACAGGCAAAGCCAGCCTGCGCGAGCGCGACTTGCCGGCGCATGTGGTCGTCTACTACGCCATCGCATTGGCGCTGTACATGCACTCGTCCTACCGCGAAGTGTTGAGGTGCCTGCTCGAAGGCCTGCAGTGGCTGATGGACCCGGCGCTCGCATTGCGTGTGGCCGGCAACTCGGGGATCTCGCAGGCGCGCACGCGCCTGGGCTGGGAGCCACTGCGCCAACTCCACGACGAAGTGGTCAAGCCCATTGCGGTGGCGGCGACCCGAGGCGCCTGGTATGGACGATGGCGCTTGGTGAGTCTGGACGGCAGCACGATGGATGTGGCCGACGAGCAGGCCAACGACAAAGCGTTCGGCCGCCCCGGTGCGAGTCGCGGCAGTAGTGCATTCCCGCAGTTTCGCTTCGTCTGCCTGGTGGAGAGCGGCACGCACGTGTTGTTCGGCACGCGCATGAGCGCCTATGCCACGGGTGAGAACACCTTGGCCCAAGACGTGCTGGGTGCGTTGGACAGCGCGATGCTGTGCCTGGCCGACCGGGGGTTCTTCGGCTACGAGATGTGGCGCCGGGCACTCGCCACGAACGCGCAGCTGCTGTGGAGGATCAAGAAGAATGCTGTCTTGCCGTGTGACAAGCGGCTGACCGATGGCTCCTATCTGAGTCGCATCTATCCGTCAGAAAAAGACAAGCGACACCAGACCCACGCGACCCAAGTCCGGGTGATCGAGTACCGCCTCGAAGGGGTGGCAGACGCCGAGCCGATCTATCGCTTGGTCACCAGCATGCTGGACCCCGAACAAGGTCCTGCACAGGAACTGGCTGCGCTGTACCACGAGCGATGGGAGATCGAAACAGCCCTGGACGAGCTCAAGACGCACCTGCGCGGCGCAAAGATCGTCTTGCGCAGCAAGACTCCCGACCTGGTGCGCCAGGAGTTCTACGGCCTTTTGATGGCCCACTTCGCCGTGCGTGCGCTGATGCACGAGGCGGCGTTGAAGGCGGACGTGGATCCCGACCGGTTGTCCTTCATCCACGCCGTGCGCGTCGTGAGACGCAAACTCCCCGCCTTCAACGCTATTGCCCCCTGTGCACAGGAAAGCGTTCCATGAGCGCGTGCTCGACGAGATCTTGCAGGAGCGCATCGCTTGCCGCCGCGGCCGGCGAAATCTGCGCAGCGTCAAACGCAAGATGAGCAACTGGCCGCTTCGACGACGTCACGCCAAACCACCGCAACCAGTGACCATCAATCAGTCGATTCGAATTATTAAGTGACGAGTATTGGGGCTAGCGGGGGCTAGCGGTGGGCGCCGCGCGTGTTCAGAAAGACCGAGTAGAGCGAAGTCGTGCCGCAGATGAACAAGCGGTTGCGCTTGGCGCCGCCGAAGCACACGTTGGCGACGGCCTCGGGGACCAGCACCTTGCCGAGCAGCGTACCGTCCGCCGCGTGGCAATGCACGCCATCGCCGGCGGA
>JADGRJ010000119.1 GCA_017881025.1 Rhizobacter sp.
GGTAATCGCCCTCCTTGCGGTTAGGCTAACTACTTCTGGCAGAACCCGCTCCCATGGTGTGACGGGCGGTGTGTACAAGACCCGGGAACGTATTCACCGCGGCAAGCTGATCCGCGATTACTAGCGATTCCGACTTCACGCAGTCGAGTTGCAGACTGCGATCCGGACTACGACCGGTTTTCTGAGATTAGCTCCCCCTCGCGGGTTGGCAGCCCTCTGTACCGGCCATTGTATGACGTGTGTAGCCCTACCCATAAGGGCCATGATGACCTGACGTCATCCCCACCTTCCTCCGGTTTGTCACCGGCAGTCTCAATAGAGTGCCCTTGCGTAGCAACTATTGATAAGGGTTGCGCTCGTTGCGGGACTTAACCCAACATCTCACGACACGAGCTGACGACGGCCATGCAGCACCTGTGTTCTGGTTCTCTTTCGAGCACTCCCACATCTCTGCAGGATTCCAGACATGTCAAGGGTAGGTAAGGTTTTTCGCGTTGCATCGAATTAAACCACATCATCCACCGCTTGTGCGGGTCCCCGTCAATTCCTTTGAGTTTCAACCTTGCGGCCGTACTCCCCAGGCGGTCAACTTCACGCGTTAGCTTCGTTACTGAACAGCAAGCCGTCCAACAACCAGTTGACATCGTTTAGGGCGTGGACTACCAGGGTATCTAATCCTGTTTGCTCCCCACGCTTTCGTGCATGAGCGTCAGTGCAGGCCCAGGGGATTGCCTTCGCCATCGGTGTTCCTCCGCATATCTACGCATTTCACTGCTACACGCGGAATTCCATCCCCCTCTGCCGCACTCCAGCCATGCAGTCACAAATGCAGTTCCCAGGTTAAGCCCGGGGATTTCACATCTGTCTTGCAAAGCCGCCTGCGCACGCTTTACGCCCAGTAATTCCGATTAACGCTTGCACCCTACGTATTACCGCGGCTGCTGGCACGTAGTTAGCCGGTGCTTATTCTTCAGGTACCGTCATTACTCCAGGGTATTAACCCGGAGCGTTTCTTCCCTGACAAAAGCGGTTTACAACCCGAAGGCCTTCTTCCCGCACGCGGCATGGCTGGATCAGGCTTGCGCCCATTGTCCAAAATTCCCCACTGCTGCCTCCCGTAGGAGTCTGGGCCGTGTCTCAGTCCCAGTGTGGCTGGTCGTCCTCTCAGACCAGCTACAGATCGTCGCCTTGGTGGGCTTTTACCCCGCCAACAAGCTAATCTGACATCGGCCGCTCCGATAGCGCAAGGTCTTGCGATCCCCTGCTTTCACCCGTAGGTCGTATGCGGTATTAGTCCGGCTTTCGCCGGGTTATCCCCCACTACTGGGCACGTTCCGATGTATTACTCACCCGTTCGCCACTCGCCACCAGGATTGCTCCCGTGCTGCCGTTCGACTTGCATGTGTAAGGCATGCCGCCAGCGTTCAATCTGAGCCAGGATCAAACTCTTCAGTTCGATCTTGATGTTTACTCAATGAATTGAAGTGAACTTCACTTCATGAGCGTTTAAGGTCCATGAGACCTCGGTCTTTCGACCAAGGCACTCGGCCTCGAACGCCCACACTTATCGGCTGTCAGTTTTTAAAGAGCGGGCCTTGCGGCGGCTGAAAAAGCTGCTAAAGCAGCAATCAGCGAAGACTACGATTATCGCACGTTTTGCAGAGGCCCGTCAACCCGTAGGGCCGGCTGGACTGCAGAGCGAGGGGGCCAAGAAGAGCTTCGCGCACCCCTTGCAGCGAGTCTGTAAGTCTACACCGCCGAGGCAGTGGCGACAAGCGCATCGCCCCGAGCGACGCATTCCGCTGCGACGGCCTGGCACTCGTGTTCCGGATCGTCGGCGCCGAGCACGCGCTCGATCGCCGCGGCCCATCGGCTCGCATCGGTGGCGAGGATGCGCTCCTTGATCGTCACGATCTGCGAGGGGTGCATCGAGAAACTGCGCAGCCCCATGCCGAGCAGGAGCTCGGTGAAGGCGGGATCGCCCGCCATCTCGCCGCAGACGCTGACGTCCTTGTGGAGACGATTGGCGCAGGCGACCGTCTGCGCCACCAACTGCAGAACGGCGGGGTGCCACGCGTTGTAGAGATGGGCCACGGCTTCGTCGGCGCGATCGATGGCGAGGGTGTACTGGATGAGGTCGTTGGTGCCGATCGAGACGAAGTCGAAGTAGCGCAGGACCGCCGGCAGCATCAGCGCGGCCGCGGGCACCTCGACCATCGCGCCGACCTCGACCGGCCCGTAGGCGCGACCGGCATCGTCGAGCTGCTGACGCGCGCGCGTCAGCGCGTCGATCGTGTGGCGCACCTCGCTCAGGTGCGCCACCATCGGGATCAGGATGCGGACGCGGCCGTGTGCAGCGGCGCGCAGGATCGCGCGGAGTTGCTGCCGAAACATCGCCGGCTCCGACAGGCTCCAGCGGATCGCACGCAGGCCGAGCGCCGGGTTGAGCGCGTGCTCGTGGCGAAGCTCGTTGGCCGACATCCGGTCGAGCGCCTTGTCGGCGCCGATGTCGACGGTGCGGATCGTCACCGGCCGGCCATGCATGGCCTCGACCGCCGTGCGGTAGGCCTCGAACTGCTCGTCCTCGCCGGGCAGCTCGCCATCGCGGTTCATGAACAGGAACTCGCTGCGGAACAAACCGATGCCGGCGGCCCCGGCGGCGAGCGCCGCGCCGGCATCGCCGGGCTGCTCGATGTTTGCGAGAAGCTCGACGCGCTGGCCGTCGAGCGTCACCGCCGGCAGGTGGCGCAGACGCGCCAGGCCGGCGCGACCGAGATCGCGCTGTCGCTTGACCGCGCGGTACTCGTCGATCACCGCCGGCGAGGGATCGACGATGACGACCCCGGCATCGCCGTCGATCACGACCCAGTCGTCCTGGCGGATCAGCCGGCTCGCCTCGCGTGCGCCGACGACCGCGGGGATGTCCATGCTGCGCGCGACGATCGCGGTGTGCGAGGTCTTGCCGCCGACGTCGGTGACGAAACCGAGGAAGACGCTGCCCTTGAAGCGCAGCATGTCGGCGGGCGAGATGTCGCCGGCGACGAGGACGAGCGGATCCTCGCCGCTCTGCTCGGGCGTGACCACGTGGCTCACCAGCGGCGAGGCGCCGTCGTCGCCGCGGGCGAGGACGCCGAGGAGTCGCTCGACGACCTGCTCGAGGTCGGCCTTTCTCTCGCGCAGGTACTCGTCCTCCATCTCGTCGAACTGGCGCGCCAGCACCTCGAGCTGCGCCGAAAGCGCCCACTCGGCGTTGTAGTGACGCTCGCGGATCCAGTGCTTGGTGGCACCGGTCAGGGTGTCGTCGTGGAGCAGCATGAGGTGCACGTCGAGCAAGGCCGAGAGCTCGGCGGGCGCCTCGATCGGCAGATCGCGCTGCATCGCGGCGAGCTCGCGCGCGACCGCGTCGCGCGCGCTGCGCAGACGCTCGATCTCGGTCTCGACGTCTTTGGCGGCGACGTAGTAGTGGGCGACGTCGAGCCGGCTCGATGCGACCAGCACGGCGCGGCCGATCGCGATGCCTCGCGACACGGGCAGGCCGAAGAGCTGAAAACTCATGGAATCGATGCTAGCAGCGGCGCGAGACGGGGCCGCTCGAAGGACGATGCGGCCCACCCGATGGCCGGCCAGCGCCGGCCGGAAAGAAGCGCTACTCGCCTTCGCCGAACCTGTCGGCGATGAGGGTGGTCAACGCCGTCATCGCCGCCGCTTCGTCTTCCCCCTCGATCTCGATCTCGATCTCGCTGCCGATTCCGGCCGCCAGCATCATCACCCCCATGATGCTCTTGGCGTTGACGCGGCGGCCGTTGCGGCTCATGAAGACGTCGGAGCGAAAGCTCCCGGCGAGCTTGCTCAGCTTGGCCGAGGCCCGCGCGTGCAGGCCGAGCTTGTTATTGATCTTGGCGGTCGTTCTGATCATGGCCGCGCGCCTTCAGCGTCTGGTTCTGGGGCCGCGACGTGGCGACCTGCATCACGCCCTGAGTCGCCCCCGCGATCGCCCGGGCGACGACGGCGTCGAGCGATTCGTCGGCGTAGCAGAGCGTGCGCCAGAGCATCGGCACGTTGACGCCGGTGACGACCTTGACGCGCACGCCGTCAGCCAGGCGCTGCGCGATGTTGCACGGGGTGGCGCCGAAGACGTCGGTGAAGATGAGCAGCTCGGGGGCGGCGAGGCGCTCCAGGATCTGCCGGGCCTGCGCCTCGACTTCCTCGGCCGGAACGTTGGGAAGGACGTCGAGGGCGACGAGCTGAGCGGCGCAATCGGGATAGGCGTGTTCGGCGACGGCCTTGAGCGACGAGGCGAGCGGCGCGTGGGCAATGATGAGGAGACCGGGCATGGGCGGGAGGTGGGCGGGTGCGGTCTCAGGGCAGGCGGATCGCGCCGAAGAAAGTATCGACGGCCTCGCGGCCGCCCGCGTCGTCGGCGCCCAGGACCGTCGCCTGGTACAGCCTGAGACCCTTAACGAAGAAGGCCGCCTGCGCGACGACACGGCGGCCGTCCGGGCGAGCGCCGGCGATGGCGACGCGGGCGCTCTGCGGGTTGGGTGTCGCCCCGGGCGGCGAAAACGCCCCCTGCTCGATCGCCGTGCCGGCCAGGTTGGCCGCCGCCTGAGCGCGGAACGCGGCAAGAAGCGGCGTCACCTCCGCCGCGTCGGCGACGTCCACCGTATCGAGCAGGAAGGTCGCGCCGCCGGCGCTGCACGAATGGAGCTGCATCGGCAGGATCGCCGCGCCGATGCGGACGGTGCGCTCCTGCTTGACGGGCCGGCAGGGGAACATCAGCGCGGTGCCGCTGCCTTCGGGACGCGTCTCGCGCCAGTCGAACACGGGCGAGCAGGCGAGCGAGGCGGCGCCGACGGCGAGCGCCGCGGCGGCGCCCCGGACGCCCGGGCGGCGTGCGCGTGTCTGCATCGGTCGATTATCCCGGCTCGCCGACAATCGCTCGCATGACCGCCCCGCCGTCTTCGCCTGCGATGGCCCTCGAGGGCGTCCGCGTCGTCGACCTGTCGCGCGTCCTCGCCGGACCCTGGTGCACGCAGACGCTCGCCGATCTCGGCGCCGACGTGATCAAGGTCGAGCGGCCGGCGCGCGACGGCGCGGCCGGCGGCGACGACACGCGCGGCTGGGGCCCGCCGTTCTTGTGCGATCCGGCCGGCGAGGAGACCGCCGAAGCCGCCTACTACGTCGGCACGAACCGGAACAAGCGGTCGATGACCATCGACATCGCCACCGACGAAGGAGCGGAGCTGGTGCGCACTCTCGTGGAGAGGGCTGATGTCTTTGTCGAGAACTTCAAGGTCGGCGATCTGGCTCGCCGCGGCCTCGACGCCGGGACGCTGCTCGCGCGCAACCCGCGCCTGGTCTACTGCTCGATCACCGGTTTCGGCCAGACCGGCCCGTACCGCGAGCGCCCCGGCTACGACTACGCCGTCCAGGCGATGGGCGGCCTGATGAGCGTGACCGGGCCGTCGCGTGCCGAGATCGCCGACGACGCCTCGGGCGGCGGGCCGCAGAAGGTCGGCGTCGCGGTCGCCGATCTCTTCACCGGCATGTATGCGGTGACCGCGATCCTCGCCGCGCTGCGTCACCGCGACCGCACCGGGCAGGGCCAGGCGATCGACATGGCGCTCCTCGACGCCCAGGTCGCCATGCTCGCCAACCTCGGCGCCGGCTACCTGGCGAGCGGCGTCGCGCCGCAGCGCGCGGGCAATGCGCACCAGAGCATCGTCCCGTACCAGGTCTTCGAGGTCGCCGACGGCCACCTCATCCTGGCCGTCGGCAACGACGCCCAGTTCGCCCGCTTCTGCGCGGTCGCCGGCTGCGCCGAGCTCGCCACCGACGAGCGCTTCGCTCGCAACGCCGGCCGGGTCCGCCATCGCGCCACGCTCGTGCCCCTGCTGGCCGCGCGCCTCAAGCTTCGCCCGCGCGCCACCTGGCTGGTCGAGCTCGAGGCAGCCAAGGTGCCGTGCGGGCCGATCAACGACCTGGCCGAGGTGTTCGCCGACCCCCAGGTGCGCCAACGCGCGATGACCGTCGAGATGCCGCACCCGCTCGCCGGCACGGTGCGCGTGGTCGCCAGCCCGATCAAGCTGGCGGCGACGCCGGTGCGCTACCGCCTCGCGCCGCCGCTCCTCGGCGCCGACACCGACGCGGTCCTCGCCGAATTCGGCTTCGACGCGGCAGCGATCACCGGGTTGCGGGCGCGCGGCGCGATCTGATCCGCGCCGAACCGCAATCAGTGAACAAGTTGTCACATTTGTCGACTTTGTGAGCTCGTCTGGCCAGCCGGTGCGCCCCGCTCTGGCGCCCGGGCGAGCGGCCATCGACACTCGCGGGTGGCTTGCAGCGCAAGGAGAGGCGCTGCTCGCGCGATCTGGCCGCGAGCCGGCGGTCGCAGCCGGCGCGCCCGCGGCACGTCCTGGGCGACTGCATCAGACTTGCCCTTTTCGAGAACGCATCCGCCATGTCCACCGGCCATCGACCCGTCGCCGACACTGCCGTCAACGATCCTTCCGGCCCGACCGACGAGCAACGCTGGCACGAGCTGGTGTCGCAGGTGGGCGTCGAGATCGCCGAGCCGCTGACCGCCGCGCTCGAGCGCATCCATGTCCTCACCGCGACCGGCAGGATCGACCGCGCCGGCCTGCGCGCGCTGCGCGACGAGGTCGAGCGGGCACGCCAAGCCGGGATGATCGGCCAGCAGCTGACGCGCTTCGCGTCGGGCCGCGTGCGCCAGTCGCACGAGGTCCTGCAGCTCGAGGAGGTGCTGAAGAGCGTGCTCTCGCTGCGCACCCGCGAGACGCAGGCGCGCGGCATCGCCCTCAAGCACGAGTTCAAGTCGGCACGCGTCATCGTCGACGGCTCGCTTCTCTTCAGCCTCCTCAACGCGACGCTCGACTGGGCGCTCGCGAACGCGCACGCGCACATCGCCTTCACGGTCGACTTCAAGACCTGGCCGGTGCACGCGCGGCTGACCTGCCGCTTCGCCAACCGCCCCGCCGACCAGATCGACGAAAGCGTCACGACCGAGATCTCGCCCCGGCTCGACTCGCTGACCTGGCGGCTGATCGAGCAGACCGCCTGGACGATGGGCCTCGTCGTCGACCGTAAGGACGTCGCCGGAACGACCACGCTCGTGCTCGAGTTCCCGAAGACCGCGGGGGAAGAGATGGCGGGCCTGTCGGCGACCGAGATCGACGACGGCGGCGCCCAGTCGAGCAACTCGAAGGCGCTCGCCGGCAGCCACGTCCTCGTTGTCGCGTCGCGTCGCGAAGTGCGGGTGCTGATCCGCGACGCGCTGCGCAACATGAGCATGCTGGTCGACTTCGTCGGCTCGATCGACGAGGCGGCGAGCTTCTGCAAGGAAGGCCTGCCTCACGCGATCATCGTCGACTCGATCCAGAAAGGCAGCCGCTTCACGCACTTTCGCGACGAGATCGTCGGCGAGGTGCCCGACTTCGTCTTCATCGAGATCCTCGAGCAGGGCTCTACCTTCGAGATGTCGGGGACCAACGGCGCGCAGATGGCGCGCATCGGCCGCGACGTCGTCGCGAGCTCGCTGCCCGCGGCGCTGATGTTCGAGCTGTCGCGAGGACTGTGAGCGCCGCCGCGGCGCGGCCGATCCGGCGCGCTCTTGCAGCCGGCCGTTAGCGGCCGAACACCTTGGCGAGGATCGCGCTGCCGGTGCCGACAGGATCGCTGCGGATCTTCTTTTCTTCCTCGCCGATCATGAGGTAGAGGCCGTCGAGCGCCTTTCGCGTCACGTAGCGCTCGATGTTGGCGTCGTCGCCCTTGACCAGACCCAGGTTGGCGGCCTTGCCGGCGACGGCGTTGAACCGGCCGGCGAGATCGACGCGCTCGGTATGGCGCTTGACGATCGGCAGGAAGCGTTGGACGAGCGGCGCGCGCGTCTTCTCGGCGAAGAAGCGTGTCACCGAGTCGTCGCCGCCACCGACGATGCGGCGCGCGTCGCCGACGCTGATCGATTTCACCGCGGCGACGAGGAGTGCCTTGGCTTCGGGAACGGCCGACTCGGCGGCGCGGTTCATCGCCGTGACGAGGTCGTCGACGCGCTGCTGCTGGCCGGTGAAGCGAAGCAGCTTCGCCGCGTCGTTGAGAAAGCCCGGCAACGGAATGCGGACCTTCGGATTGCCGAGAAATCCGTCGGGACGACCGAGCAGGCCGACCGCGGCGACGGCGCCGCGCTCGAGCGCGACGCGAATGCCCGAGGCGGCGTCGGCGTCGTTCAGCTCGGCCGCGCCGGCGCTTCGGGCGGCGAGAAGCGCGGTCGATGCGACGAGAACGGAAAACTGTCTTCGCTGCATGGGGCCCACTCACCGAATTGTGCGCTCCGGAGACCTCAGCGCGCGCGCAAACCCACCACGGCGGCGCCGACGATCAGGAGCGCCGCGCCGGCGATCCACGGCGTCAGCGGCCGCCCTGTCGTCAGCGCCAGCAGGACCGTCGAGGCGAGCGGCGTCAGGTAGCTGAGCAGGCCGATCCGGCGCGGATCGCTTCGCTTCAGCGCTGCGTCCCAGAGGAAGAACGCGGCGCCGAGTGGGCCGAGCCCCACGACAGCGATCAGCAGCGCGTCGCGCGTCGAGAGATCCGCCGACGGCTCGATCAGCGCATGACAAGCGAGCGCGAGCAACCCCGAAACGAGGCCGAACAGGCCGATCGCCGCAGTCGGAAAGTGCGCGACGCGCTGCGTCAGCAGCGAGTAGCTCGCCCAGATGAACGCCGAGCCCGCGGCGGCGAGGTAGCCCCAGGCGAGCCCGCCACTCACGTCGCGGCCGCCGACGATCGCCAGCGCCGCGCCGGCGAACCCGGCGACCGCGGCGAGCACGTGCACCGGCCGCAGCGCGATGCCGCGCAGGAACATCGGCGCGAGGACGACGATGAGTAGCGGCCAGAGGTAGTTGACGAGGTTGGCCTCGAGCGGCGGCGCGGTCCGCAAGGCGACGAAGAGCAGGAAGTGAAAGCCGAACAAGCCGTAGACGCCAAGGAGCAGCGTCGATGCGCGAACGCGCCACTGACGCGCCAACGGCCACGACGGCACGCTGCCGACGACGAGCGCCAGGCCGGTGAGCAGGAACGGCGGCACATGGGAAAGGGCGACGCCGAGCGACGCCAGCGTGGCCCAGAGCGCGATGGCGCCGAGGGCGCAGAGCGTTCCGGTCATGGCCGCGGCGCCGGCGTGCATCGGCGTGTCGGCTTCAGCGCCAGAAGCGCCACACGAACCAGACGGCGAGCACGACCAGGACGACGCGGATCGGCGTGCGGATGCCCGAGAGCAGCGGCGCCCAGTCGACCTCGCGGCCGCCCCGGCCGCGCCGCTCGTCGGCTTCCGCCTGCATCGCGGCGGCCCACTCGCGCCGGCGCGGCAGGTCCTGGTCAAGCGCGTCGAGGCGACGCTTGACGACCTCGGGCGACGGCCGCTCGGCGGCCGCGCGCAGCGCCGGCGCGAGCGCCTGCACCTTGGCGTTGGCGTCGGCCAGGCTCGTGATCGCGAGCGTCGCGCCGCACTGCGAGCAGCTGATCGTCTCGCCTTCGGGCAGCGCCGCGCCGCAGGCGGCGCAGTGGAGCGCGCCCTGGCGCGCCGCCGCCCCGTAGACGGCGGGCGGCTCGATCGTGTCGAGCGGGTCGAGCGCGCGCGCCAGGCGAGCGACGTCGAGCAGGCTCGGGATCGAGCGGCACCACGGGCAGCGCTCGTCGCCCTTGCCGATCTCGCCGCCGCAGTTGATGCAGTCGATCCGGCCGCGGTCGCGCAGCAGCTTGGCGCGATCGATCAGCGACATCGGACGCAGCAGCCCCTTCTCCTCGAGGAACTGCGCGAACGACTGGTAGGCGCCGTGCCGGCGCACGCACTGCAGCTGCGACGACCGCCCCCAACGCGACTGGTTGTGGACGACCCTGAGCGCGCCGTCGCAGCGCGGGCAGCGCGCATCCGGCCGCAGCAACTCGTGCGGCAGCGCCCGCGCCGCCGCCATGTGGCCGATCACGTCGAGCAGCGCCGGCCCGCTCAGCTGCGCCGTCTCGGAGCCGTCGAACCAGATCAGGTCGCAGCCGCGACAGAGATCGAGATCGACGCCGTGCCCGTAGTGGCCGGCGAGCGCGAGGCGCTGCATCGGCTGGCGGCAGTTGCCGCAGACGAGCGGCGGCTCGGCCGTCGCGGCGGCCGCGCTCACTCGGCCAGGGCCCTAGGCGCCGACGCCCGCGGCATGCGCCTGCTGGTCGGCGTGGTAGCTCGATCGCACGAGCGCGCCGACGGCGGCGTGGGAAAAGCCCATCGCCGCCGCCTCGCGCTCGTACATGCGGAACGTGTCGGGGTGGACGTAGCGGCGCACCGGCAGGTGGTGGTTCGACGGCGCGAGGTACTGGCCGATCGTCAGCATGTCGATGTCGTGGGCGCGCATGTCGCGCATCACCTGCAGGATCTCGTCGTCGGTCTCGCCGAGGCCGACCATCACGCCGCTCTTGGTCGGCACGTGCGGCGCGAATTCCTTGAAGCGCTTCAGCAGGTTGAGCGAGAACGCGTAGTCCGAGCCCGGCCGCGCTTCCTTGTAGAGGCGCGGCGCGGTCTCGAGGTTGTGGTTCATGACGTCGGGCGGCGCCGCCTTGAGGATCTCGAGCGCGCGGTCCATGCGGCCGCGGAAGTCGGGCGTCAGGATCTCGATCTGCGTCGCCGGCGAGAGCTCGCGAACCTTCTCGATGCAGGCGACGAAGTGGCCGGCGCCACCGTCGCGCAGGTCGTCGCGGTCGACGCTGGTGATGACGACGTACTTGAGCTTCAGCGCGGCGATCGTCCTGGCCAGGTTGAGCGGCTCGTCGGCGTCGAGCGGATCGGGCCGGCCGTGGCCGACATCGCAGAACGGGCAGCGGCGCGTGCACTTGTCGCCCATGATCATGAACGTCGCCGTGCCCTTGCCGAAGCATTCGCCGATGTTCGGGCACGACGCTTCCTCGCACACCGTGTGCAGCTTGTGCTCGCGCAGGATCTGCTTGATCTCGTAGAAACGGGTCGAGGGCGAGCCGGCCTTGACGCGGATCCAGTCGGGCTTCTTCAGCGCCTCGCCGACCGGCACGATGCGGATCGGGATGCGTGACGTCTTCGCCTCGGCCTTTTGCTTGATCGTCGCGTCGTAGCCGGCCGAAATCGTCATCACGGGCTCAGGTAGGCGGCGAGCTTGGCGCCGAGGGTGCTCGCCACCTCGTCCCAGGTGGCGCAAACGCCGATTGTAGAAAGATCGATCGTT
This sequence comes from Rhizobacter sp., assembly GCA_017881025.1. GTDB lineage: Bacteria > Pseudomonadota > Gammaproteobacteria > Burkholderiales > Burkholderiaceae_C > Schlegelella_A. The sequence goes on from JADGRJ010000119.1 coordinate 11,253, forward strand.
CTCAGGCCGGCATGACCGCACGGGTCGATGCGTTCGAAGGGCCGCAGGTCCATCGCCACGTTGAGGGCGACACCGTGATACGTGCGGTGCCGGCTCACCTTGACGCCGATCGCGGCGATCTTGGCGAGGCCTTCGAACGGATCGGCGCCGGCCGCGGGCTGCCACACCGCGTGGTCGAACGGGGCGTCGGGGCGGACGTAGACCCCCGGCTCGCCGCGCACGCGATGGCCGCTGACGCCGTACGCCTCGAGCGTCTTCAGGAGCGCCTGCTCGAGCCGGAACACGTACTCCTTGACGTAGATGCCGAGCCGGCGCAGGTCGACGAGCGGGTAGGCGACGACCTGCCCCGGCCCGTGGTACGTGACCTGGCCGCCGCGGTCGGTGCGGACGACCGGCACGGCGCCGACGTCGTGCACGTGCGCCGCCCTGCCGGCGACGCCTTGCGTGAACACCGGCGGGTGCTCGCAGAGCCAGACCTCGTCGGGCGTCTGGTCGGTCCGCGCCGCCGTGAAGGCGCGCATCGCCTCGAGCGTCAGGTCGTAGGCGACCGGGCCGAGCCGCTTGACGATCACCGCGCCTGCGCCTTCGAAGCGACGCTCAGAGCACGACCTTGACCATCGGGTGCGTCGACAGCGTCCGGTAGAGCTCGTCGAGCTGCTCGCGGCTGGTGGCGTTGACGGTGATCGTCACGCCGAGGTAC
>JADGRJ010000355.1 GCA_017881025.1 Rhizobacter sp.
CGTCAGCGCCGCCGTCAAGGTCGTCTTGCCGTGGTCGACGTGCCCAATGGTCCCCACGTTCACGTGCGGCTTGGTGCGCTCGTATTTGCTCTTTGCCATTTCAGTTCCTCGCTAATCTTCTGGTGCCCATGGCGCGGATCGAACGCGCGACCTCTCCCTTACCAAGGGAGTGCTCTACCACTGAGCCACATGGGCTGATATTGAGACTCGACCTCAGTCTGAAAAGAGCTCGGCAAGGGGGTTCCCAAGCGCTTGTCGGACTGGAGCGGGAGACGGGAATCGAACCCGCGTCATTAGCTTGGAAGGCTAGGGTTCTACCATTGAACTACTCCCGCTCGGGAGGCTGGCCACGCGGCCCGCGCCGGGAACAAAACTGCTGATTTGTCGTGGTGGAGGAGGCTGGATTCGAACCAGCGTAGGCGTAAGCCAACAGATTTACAGTCTGCCCCCTTTAGCCACTCGGGCACCCCTCCGAGACGAACCTGTGACTATAGCAGGCTTCAGGGGCGTCGATCCGATCTCCCACCAGTCGACGAGGTGGGATGTCGCGGCGAAATGGTTGCCCTCGGCCATGAAGCCGCGGTCGAAGTCGTAGGCGGGGTGACGAGTCGCCAGGACGACCGCCGCCGACCGCGGCGAACCGGCCTCGGCCCAGAACGCGCGGGCCTTCGCGCCCCAAAGCAGGAAGACCGGCGGATCAGCGCGACCGCTGAGATGGAACACGATCTCACGAGTGAGCGCTTGCCATCCGCAATCGCCATGACTGCCGCTGCGTCCAACCTCGACCGTCAGGACCGGGTTGAGCAGCAGCACGCCCTGGCGCGCCCACGCGTCGAGTGATCCGTTCTCGGGCGGGACGAAGCCCGGCTTCGCCTCGGCGAGCAGCTCGAAGACGCGGGCGAGGGAGCGCGGCCGGCCCATGGCGGCCGAGAACGCCAGGCCGTCGGCGTGGCCGAGCGTCGGATAAGGATCCTGGCCGATCACGACGACCTTCACGTCGACCGGATCGACCAGACGCAACGCCCGCAGCGGATCGTCCGGCGCGATCGGCCGCTCGCCCGACGCCGCGCACACCGCCGCGTGGAGGCGGGCGAGGCGCTCGGTGGTCCAGCCCGGCAAGAAGGCGGCCCAGGCCGGCGGCAGCGTCGCCAGCGCCGCGGCCAGGTCGCGCGCCTTCACGCCAGCAGACCGGCCAGCGCGACGCCGGGATCCTCGGCGCGCATGAACGCCTCGCCGACCAGGAAGGCGCTGACACCGGCGGCCCGCATGCGCCGGACGTCGGCCGCAGAAAGGATGCCGCTCTCGGTGACGACGACCCGGCCGGCCGGGATGCGCGGCAGCAGCGCCAGCGTCGTCTCTAGCGTCACCTCGAAGGTTCGCAGGTTGCGGTTGTTGATGCCGAGGAGCGGCGTGCGCAGCGCCAGCGCCCGATCGAGCTCGCTGCCGTCGTGGACTTCGACCAGCACCGCCATGCCGAGCCCGAGCGCGACCTGCTCGAAGTCGCGCATCTCGGCGTCGTCGAGGACGGCGGCGATGAGCAGGATCGCGTCGGCGCCGAGCACGCGCGACTCGAACACCTGCCACGCGTCGACGATGAAGTCCTTGCGCAGCGCCGGCAGCGACGTCGCCGCGCGCGCGGCTGCGAGGTATTCGGTCGCGCCCTGGAAGAACGGCGCGTCGGTGAGGACGCTGAGCGCGGCGGCGCCGTGGCGCTCGTAGCTGGCGGCGATCTCGGCGGGCCTGAAGTCCGCGCGCAGGACGCCCTTGCTCGGGCTCGCTTTCTTGATCTCGGCGATCACCGCCGCGACGCCACCATCGACCCGGCACCGCAAAGCGCCGACGAAGTCGCGCGCACCGTCTTGCGACTCGGCGCGCGCGCGCATCGTCGCGAGGTCGGACCGCGCCCGCCCGGCGGCGACCTCGTCTCGCTTGACGGCGACGATGCGATCGAGGATGTCGCTCATGGCTGCCCTCACCCCTTCGCCTGGCGCGCCGCGAAGGCGATGTACTCGTCGAGCTTGGCGCGCGCCGAGCCGTCGGCGACTGCCGCTCGCGCGCGCCGCACGCCGTCGGCGAGCGTCGGCGCGATGTTGGCCGCGTAGAGGGCCGCGCCGGAGTTGAGGACGACGATGTCGCGCGCCGCGCCCGGCGTGTCGGCGAGCACCGCTTCGAGCATCGCCTTCGATTCGGCCGGCGTCTCGACGCGCAGCGCCCGGTTGCTCGCCATCGTCAGGCCGAAGTCCTCGGGATGGATCTCGTACTCGCGCACCTCGCCGTCCTTGAGCTCGCCGACCATCGTCGCGGCGCCAAGCGAGACCTCGTCCATGCCGTCCTTGCCGTAGACGACGACGGCGTGCTCGGCGCCGAGCCGCTGCAGCGCGCGCACCTGGATGCCGACGAGATCGGGATGGAACACGCCCATCAGGATGTTCGGCGCGTCGGCCGGGTTGGTCAGCGGGCCGAGGATGTTGAAGATCGTGCGGATGCCGAGCTCTTTCCTCACCGGGCCGACGTTCTTCATCGCCGGATGGTGGTTCGGCGCGAACATGAAGCCGATGCCGGTCGCCTCGATCGACGCGGCGATCTGTTCCGGCGTCAGCGTGAGCGGCAGGCCGAGCGCCTCGAGCACGTCGGCGCTGCCGGACTTGCTCGAGACGCTGCGGTTGCCGTGCTTGCTGACGCGCGCGCCGCACGCCGCGGCGACGAACATCGAGCAGGTCGAGATGTTGAAGGTGTGCGAGCCGTCGCCGCCGGTGCCGACGATGTCGACCAGGTGCGTCCGGTCCTTGACCTCGACCTTGGTCGCGAACTCGCGCATCACCTGCGCGGCGGCGGTGATTTCGCCGATCGTCTCCTTCTTGACGCGCAGGCCGACCAGGACGGCGGCCATCATCACCGGCGACATCTCGCCGCTCATGATGCGGCGCACGAGCGAGAGCATCTCGTCGTGGAAGATCTCGCGGTGGTCGATCGTGCGCGTCAGCGCGTCGGTGTTCGAGATCGGCATGGCGCCTCCGGTCAGTTCAGGTATTCGCGCACCGCAGCGGCGGCGCGGTCGACGCCCTCGGCATCGACGTCGAGGTGGGTCACGAAGCGCAGCCGATACAGGCCCGTGGCGAGGACGCCGCGCGACTTCAGGTGCGGGATCAGGCCGGCGGCGCGGTCGCCTTTCAGGTCGGCGAAGACGATGTTGCTCTGCGGCCGCTCGACGGTGAGGCCGGGCAAGCCGGCCAGGCCTTCCGCCAGGCGAGTCGCCAGCGCATGATCGTCGGCGAGCCGGTCGACGTGATGCTCGAGCGCATGCAGCGCGGCCGCGGCGACGACGCCGGCCTGGCGCATGCCGCCGCCGACCATCTTCCGCCAGCGGTGCGCGCCGGCGATGAGCGCGCGCGAGCCGACCAGCGCCGAGCCGATCGGCGCGCCGAGCCCTTTCGAGAAGCAGACCGAGACCGAGTCGAACGGCGCCGCGATCGCGCGCGCCGTCGCGCGCGGATCGCCGCCGAGGACGGTCGCAGCATTGAAGAGGCGCGCGCCGTCGAGATGCGTCGCCAGGCCGCGCTGCTTGGCGACCGCGCA
>JADGRJ010000356.1 GCA_017881025.1 Rhizobacter sp.
CCGGACAGCCGCGTGTTCTACGCGGTGAAGGCCAACCCGGCGCCGGAAGTGCTGTCGCTGCTGGCCTCGATGGGCTCGTGCTTCGACTGCGCGTCGGTGGCCGAAATCCAGATGGCGCTGACCGCCGGCGCGACCCCGGAGCGGGTCTCCTATGGCAACACGATCAAAAAGGAGCGTGATATCGCGCGCGCCTTCGAGCTCGGGATTCGGCTGTTTTCGGTCGATTGCACCGCTGAGGTCGAGAAGGTCGCCCGTGCGGCGCCCGGCGCCAAGGTGTTCTGCCGCATTCTCTATGACTGCGCCGGCGCCGAATGGCCGCTGTCGCGCAAGTTCGGCTGCGACCCGGAGATGGCTGTCGAGGTGCTCGATCTCGCCAAGCGTCTCGGCCTCGAGCCCTGCGGCATCTCGTTCCATGTCGGTTCGCAGCAGCGCAAGGTGAAGGCGTGGGACCGGGCGCTGGCGATGGCCTCGTCGGTGTTCCGCGACTGCGCGGAGCGTGGCATCAACCTTTCCATGGTCAACATGGGCGGTGGATTCCCGACCAAGTACCTCAAGGACGTTCCTCCGGTCGTGCAGTATGGCCGGTCGATCTTCCGTGCGCTGCGCAAGCATTTCGGCAACCAGATCCCGGAAACCATCATCGAGCCGGGCCGCGGCATGGTCGGAAATGCCGGCGTGATCGAGACCGAAGTCGTTCTGATCTCCAGGAAGAGCGACGAGGACGAGGTGCGCTGGGTCTATCTCGACATCGGCAAGTTCGGCGGTCTCGCCGAGACCATGGACGAGTCGATCCGCTACGCCATCCGCACGCCGCATGACGGCGCGGAAATGACGCCGTGCGTGCTCGCAGGCCCGACCTGCGATTCCGCCGACGTGATGTACGAGAAGCTGCCGTACCCGCTTCCGGTGACGCTCGAGATTGGCGACAAGCTGCTGATCGAAGGCACCGGCGCGTATACGTCGACGTACTCGTCGGTGGCGTTCAACGGCTTCCCGCCGCTGCGGACCTACCACATCTAAGCCTCGTCGAGGCACTGATCATCGGGGGCCGGTCCGCCGGCTCCCATCCCTTTCATCTACGAATTCGCTGACAACGCTGCCGCCGGCCTCACCGCCGTTGGAAGCGAGGACTGACGTGCCATGACTGCTTTGCGCAAGACCCCCGTTGCCCTTGCCCCCGACGCTGCTCCGTTCGTGATCCGTGCGGAGCGTGCCTCGGACGTCGTTGCGCGTGAAGCGCTGCTTGATGCCTGCTTTGGCGCCAACCGCCATGCCCGCACCTGCCAGCGCCTGCGCGACGGACGTGCGCCCGCCGAAGGCCTCGCCTTCTCGGCGGTGCGACAGCAAGGGCTGAACGGCCGGCTGGTCGGGACGCTGCGGTTGTGGCACGTCAGCGCCGGGGACCTCCCGGCGCTGGTGCTTGGCCCGCTCGCGGTCGATCCAAAGTGCCGCGAGCTCGGCGTCGGAGCCGCGCTGATGACTGAGGCGCTGACGGCCGCCAGGGTGCGCGGCCACGGCGCGGTGATCCTGCTCGGCGATGCGCCTTATTATACCCGGTTCGGTTTCTCGGCCCTGAAGACCGGCGAACTGTCGCTGCCCGGCCCGTTCGAACGCGACCGCCTGCTCGGCCTCGAGCTGCGCGAGGGCGCGCTCGACGGCGCCTGGGGCATGATCGCGCCGACCGGGGCGTTGGCGCCGAAAACCGCAGCACCCCGCGCCAAGCGGGCGCTGCGACCCGTACCGCACGCGGCCTGAGCGCCATCATGCCGGAGTCCATTCCCACAGTTCGCGATGCCGCGCGTCCGCGCCTCCGCAGCATCGTCACCACAATCGTGCTGCTCATGATTTCGATCATGATCGTCAGGGACATATTGGTGCGCCGGTGGGGCGCCGCACCGCCGTCGCCGTCCGACGTGACCGAACGTTCCCGCTAGGTCGGGGCAAGGGGTTGCGTGCGCCTGAAAAATGCGCCTAAACCGCGCGAAACTCGCTCAATCGAAATCCCGAGGTCCGCAAATCGAGGTCCGAATGCCACGCCGCCTGATATCCACCGGCTCGCCGTTTGAGAAAACCGCCGGTTACAGCCGCGCCGTGATCGACGGCGATTTCGCCTTCGTTTCCGGCACCACCGGCTATGACTACGCCACCATGACCATGCCGGCCGATGTCACGAGCCAGACACGAAACTGCTTCAAGACCATCGAAAGCGCGCTGACGGATGGCGGCTTCGCGCTCGCCGATGTCGTCCGCGCGACCTATTACATCACCGACGCCGGGGATGCGGACGCCGTGTTCGCGGTCTGCGGTGAAAAGCTTGGCGATATCAGGCCGGCTGCAACGTTGCTCGTCGTCGCAGGGCTCTACAAGCCCGAGATGAAGATCGAGATCGAAGTGACCGCGAAGCGACGCACCGCCTGACCCTCCTTCGCCAAGCAGCCTTAATCAGGAGACGAACATGAGCCCGACCGACCGGCAAATCCACGCGACCATTTCCGGCCCCATTGTCATGATCGGCTTCGGCTCGATCGGTAAAGGCACCTTGCCGCTGATCGAACGGCATTTCGACTACGACAAATCCCGTTTCGTCATTATCGATCCGCATGAGGACGGCGAGCTCGCCAAGCAGCATGGCGTGCGCTTCATCAAGCAGGCCATCACGAAGGACAATTACCGCGAGGTGCTGGTGCCGCTCCTGACCGCCGGCGGCGGCCAGGGGTTTTGCGTCAACCTGTCGGTCGACACCTCGTCGGTCGCTATCATGACCCTGTGCCGCGAGATCGGTTCGCTCTACATCGACACCGTCGTGGAACCGTGGCTCGGCTTCTACTTCGACCGGAGCGCCGGCCCCGAAGCCCGCTCGAATTACGCGTTGCGCGAGACGCTGCTGGCGGCCAAGCACAATAGCCCGGGCGGCCCGACCGCGGTTTCGACCTGTGGCGCCAATCCCGGCATGGTGTCGTGGTTCGTCAAGCAGGCGCTGCTCGATATCGCCCGCGACACCAACACGCCCTTCAACGAGCCGAAGAGCCGGGAGGGCTGGGGCCAGCTCGCCCACAAGCTGGGCGTCAAGGGCATCCATATCGCCGAGCGCGACACCCAGCGCTCGAAGAAGCCGAAGCCGATGAACGTGTTCGTCAACACCTGGTCGGTCGAGGGCTTTGTCTCCGAGGGCATGCAGCCGGCCGAACTTGGCTGGGGCACCCATGAAAAATGGATCCCGGACAATGGCCGCAAACACGAGACCGGATGCCAGGCTGCGATCTATCTGCTGCAACCCGGCGCCAACACGCGGGTGCGCTCATGGTGCCCGACGCCGGGCGCGCAATACGGTTTTCTGGTCACCCACAACGAATCGATCTCGATCGCCGATTATTTCACGGTACGCGACGGCCAGAACGTGATCTATCGCCCGACCTGCCATTACGCCTACCACCCCGCCAACGATGCGGTGCTGTCGTTGCACGAGATCTTCGGCGCCACCGGCAAGATGCAGCCGAAATGGCACATCCTGGACGAGAACGAGATCGAGGACGGCATCGACGAACTCGGCGTGCTGCTCTACGGCCAC
>JADGRJ010000357.1 GCA_017881025.1 Rhizobacter sp.
AGGATCAACGAGGCGACGCGGCGGCGTCCGAAGATCGCTCATCCCTTTCGCGAGCCTGCGCCATGGACGTGTCAACGCAATCCCACCTGAAGACGCTCCGCGACCTGCTGACCTATCGCCTCGCCGAGTTGCGCGCCGAAGTGCATGCCGCAAAGCTCGCTCGTCAAGCGGCGTCGTTCGAGGCGTCGGCCGAGGTCGTCGACCGCAAGGACGAAGCCGCGGGACGCGAGTCGGCGGCGATCGATGCCGCGCAGGAGCAACGCGATCGCGACGAACTCGAAGAGGTGGTCGCGGCGCTGCATCGCCTCGACGTCGGCAGCTACGGCGATTGCGCGAGTTGCGGCGAGCCGATCGCCCTGCCGCGCCTTCTCGTCCAGCCGTCGGCGTTGCGCTGCGCGGCGTGCCAGACGCTGCGCGAGCACGCCGCGGCCGCCGCGCGAGCGGTCTGATCCCGAGCCGCGGCACACGCGCCGGCGCGCCGCGGATCAGTCCCAGCCGCCGCCGCCGTCGGAGCCGCCGCCGGCATCGGTCGATCCGGAATCCCAGTCGTTGCCACCGGTGCCGAAGTCGATCGGCCGTTGGTCGAGGTCGCTCGCCGAGCTGCCGCCCTGCGGCGAATCGAAGAAGCCGCCCGGCGTCCCGGCGTCGCGGTCGCCGTTGCCGTCACGATGAGGGTGCAGCATCCGCTCGGCGAGCATGCCCGCGGCGAGGCCGCCGGCGGCACCGAGGCCGACGCCGAGCATGCCGCTGCCCGGCCGCTGCGGCGCATAGCCCGGGCCGTAGGGTGGGCTCACCGGGCCGGCGCCGTAGGGCGCGCCCGGCGCACCGGTCGCCATCGGCGTGCCATACCCTGTGCTCGGCGCAGCGGCGCCGCCGGCCATCGTCGCGTCACGGCTGCGCGAGAAGAAGCGCCAGAGGACGAAGGCGATCGCGGCGAGCCCGGCGAGCCACACCCAGCCGGGCATGCCGGCCGGCGCCGGCGCCGGCGCGACCCGCGCGGGCGCGACCCGCGCAGGCGCGGCCGTCTCGGCAGGCGACGGCGTCGGCGTTCGCGCCGCCGGGCTCTGCGCGCGCAGCAGCGCGGCCTCGAAGGTGCGGAACTTCTCCGGGTCGGCGAACTTGACGTCGGGATCGATCGTGCGCGCCTTCCTGGCCTCTTCGACGGCGAGCGCGAGCTTGCCGTCGTGCGCCAGGATCTCGGCGTAGATGTAGTGCGCGCGGGCGCTGCCCGGCTTGGCGGCGACGACCTCGCGCATCATCGATTCGGCCTGCGCGTAGTGGCCCTGCCGGACTTCCGCCTCGACCTGCTGCAGCGTCGGCAACGCCCACGCCATAAGCGACAGGCTCGCCAGGGCGACGCTCACGATCAACTTCTTCATGCGACTCTCCCCTCAGGCCGCCCGAAGCGGGGCGCCAACGCATCCACGAGCCGCCACGTGGCGGCCGGCGCGATCGATTTCAAGCGCTCCGCATCTCCCTTTACCCACGCTGTCGGCCGCGTCGCCGCAGCAGCGCGCCGTCGGGGGCGACGTGGGCGAAGGGTGAGTTCCGGCCGACAGCCGGCACGCCGCCGCGGCCCGGCTTGCGCAGAATTCCGGCGTCGTTGGCGAGCGAGGACATCCATGGGCTTCGGCGTTCTCTTCCTGTTGCTGCTGGTGACGGCCGGCTGGTGGCTCCACAGCCGCTGGTCGGCGTTGCGCGACGCCCAGGCGGCGCGGCGCGAGGCCGAAATGCTGTACATCTTCGAGGCGCGCTCGAATGCCGCCGGCAAGGTCGGTCCAAGGCCGGCAGCGCCGCCGGCGCCGAGCGACTTCTACCCGACCCTGCCCGGCAAGTGATCCGCCCGGCGCCGGCGTGGCGCCGACGTCAGCGCGGCTTCTTCTGCGCCGCGTCGTGCGCTGCCTTGGCCTCGAGCCGGACGCGCTTCAGCTCCGAGCGCGCCGCGCTCATGCAGGCGTTTCGCTCCGCGCTCGCCTTGGCTCTGCAGGCCGTGCGCGCTTCCCGATAGCGATCGGCGCTCTCCTGCTGCGCCACGCGGAAGGCGTGATCGGCGGGGCTGCCACCGACGCGCGCCGTCGTCACCGGCTTGCTTGGATCGGCCGGGGGACCGGCCTCGGCGGCGACGGCCGGGGCGCATGCGAAGAGGCCCGCGAGCAGGGCCAGGGGAATCGCGGCGTGATGTCTCGTCATGGCCAGCCTCCTGAAGTCAGGTCCGGGATCCTAAGGGTCAAGCAAGGCCAAGCCGATCGGGCATTGCGCCAATAGGACTAAGCTCGGGGGATGAAAAAAGACCTGATCCTCCCTCCCCTGCCGCCCTTCACACCCGAAGAGGAATTGGCACTCGCCGAACGGCTCGACGCGATGGATGCGGCCGGCCTGGCGCACTATGTCGACTCGGCGCAGCTGGCGCTTCGCAACACGGCGCTCGATCCCAGCTGGCGCCCGCGCGTCGAGATCGGCCTGCGCTACGCGGAGGCCGCCGTCATCAAGGAAGCATCGGCCGCGCCGGTGATCGTCGAGCCGCCCGTCCCGACGCCGCCCGCGGCGAAAGCCAAGAAGGTCGTCGCGGCCTGAGGGCATCATCAGCGCTTCGAGCGCCGGCGACTGAGCCATCCCTTCTCTCGTGTCATCAGGAGCCCGGATGTTCGACTCCCGACTCATGGCGGGCCAGCGCATCCTCGTCACCGGCGGCGGCACCGGCCTCGGCCAGGCGATGGCCGAGCAGTTCCTGCGCCTCGGCGCCGACGTCGCGATCTGCGGCCGGAGGAAGTCGGTGTGCGACGAGACCGCCGCCGCCTGGCGAACGGCGTTCCCCGAGCGCCGGATCGACAGCTACGGCGTCGACATCCGCAATGCCCAGGCGGTCGAGGAGATGGTCGAGTCGCTGTGGCAGTCGGGCGGCCTCACGGGACTCGTCAACAACGCCGCCGGGAACTTCGTGGCGCCGACCGAGAGCCTCTCGCCGCGCGCCTTCGATGCCATCGCCAACATCGTCTTCCACGGCACGTTCTACGTGACGCAGGCGATCGGCAAGCGCTGGGTCGACGCCGCCAGGTCCGGCGCGTGGACGCCGGCGCTGCCGTACCGCAACGTCATGAGCATCATCGTCACCTGGGTCGACAACGGCTCGCCGTACGTCGTGCCCTCGGCGATGAGCAAGGCCGGCATCGAGGCGATGACCAAGTCGCTCGCGATCGAGTGGGCGAAGTACGGCATCCGCCTGAACGCCGTCGGCCCGGGCGAGATCCCGACCGAAGGCATGAGCAAGCGGCTCAATCCGGGCGAAGAGCCGGGTGCGCGCAGCAGGAAGACCAACCCGATGGCGCGCGCCGGCATGATGAGCGAGCTGCAGAACCTGTCGACGTTCCTGATGGCCCCCGGCGTCTGCGACTGGCTGACCGGGCAGAGCATCTTCATGGACGGTGCCAACGCGCTCGCCACCGGCGGCAACTTCTACGAGCTGCGCCAGTGGAGCGACACCGACTGGCAGGTCGCGCGCGAGCGCATCGAGGCGCAGAACGCGAAGGACAAGCTGCAGCGCTGAGGCGAGCGCCGACAACAGCGGTTC
>JADGRJ010000358.1 GCA_017881025.1 Rhizobacter sp.
GACGGTCGCCTTCAATCCTTTCGGCGAGTCGATCGGCTTCTCGCCCGCGGTTCGCCAGTACTTCGGCGGCGCCGTTCTCGGCGACACGCGCTGGAACAACGGCATCTCGTACACCAACAACGCGAGGGACCCGCTGCGCGTCGTCTTCTCCGCCAACGCCGACGAGTCGACGCCGGGCGACTCGAACGGCCACAACCTGGGCCTCAGCGTCTCGTACATCACCGGACCGTTCGCCGCCACGCTGGTCGCCGAGCGCATCCGCAACAGCGCCCAGCCGCTTCCCGCCGGCTTCGAGCGCCAGACTGTGCTGCAGGCGGGCGCGACCTACGACTTCCAGCTCGTTCGCCTCTACGCTCAGGTCGGCCGGATCAAGACCGAAGCGTTCGTCGACTCGCGGACCGTCTCCTACCAGCTCGGCGCCGCGGTGCCGATCGGCAACAGCCTCATCCTGATCGCCTACGGGCGCTCGCACGACTCGAGGCCGCTCAAGGCGACGACCGACCGCACGACCTCGATCGGCTACGACTACTTCCTGTCGAAGAACACCGACATCTACGTCGCCGCGCTGTACGAGAAGCTGAGCTTCGTCTCGTCGGGCAGCGCAATCGCCGGCGGCGTGCGCGTTCGCTTCTAGGCGGTCCGCTAGTCGAGGATCACTTCGGCGCGCACCGCGCCGGCGCGCTCGGCGCGCGCCGAGAGCGCCAGCCGCGTTCCCTGCGGCGCGCGCACGACCCACTCGCCGACGGCCCGGTCGGCGGTGATCTCCTTGCTCGGCAGGAAGGCGTTGAGCGAGTTCTTGGGCGCATGCCCCTCGAGCTGCGGCCCTTCCATGCGCGGCTTGCCGCTGACGAGCGCGACCGAGCGGTCGTTGTCGGGCAGGTGGATCTCGAACATGACGCCGCGCACGGTCTTGCGCGCCAGCGCCCGCTTGGTCACGTAGGCCGGCAGCCAGCCGCTGTTGGCGACGGCGATGCGAACGCGCCAGGTGTCGGGGCCGAGCGCGCGCACCTCGGTGCGGAGCAGCTCGAGCCTGGGCAGCGAGAGCGCGATCGTCGTCATCCACTTCGGGAAGCGCGCCGCCTCGCGCTCGCGCAGGTTCGGCGGCGGGTTGCGCCAGTAGTTCATCTTGTCCCAGCCGCCGATCTCGACCTGACCGAGCTGCGGGTGCATGAACGGCTTCCAGTCGACGTGCGCCTGGCCCGCGCAGTGCTCGTCGCTCCACTTGATGAGCTTGAGGTCGTCCTCGACCGGGTGCTCGCGGTACCAGTCGATCCACTTGTAGTCGGCGATCCCGGCTTCCTTGTTCGGCGCCCAGATCTCGACCACCCAGAAGAGGACCCCGAGGTGCTCGTAGACCCAGTCCTGGGTGCCGCTGATGACGTCCTTCGGGTGGTACTTGAAGTCGTGCCAGATGCTGATCGCCGGGTAGCCCGAGAGCCTCGCGCCGATCTCGCTGAAGCGCTTGATCGACCACAGGTCCTCCGGGATCATGTCGTCGTCGCTCTGCGTTCCCATCGGCCGCAGGATGACGCCGCTGTGCGTGTGGTAGCTGATCGCCGCGCCGATGTTCCTGTGCGCGACGATGAAGTCGACCATCGACTTCACCTCGGGCTCGCTGGTCGGATAGTCGCCGGCGCCGACCTGCTCGTGCTCCTGGCGCCAGCCGGAGGGGAAGTTGCGGTTGAGGTCGAGCCCTTCGAGGTCGGAGTTGACCTTGATCGTCAGTCCGTCGTAGTTCTGGATCAGCCCCTCGGGCATGAGGCGGAAGTACTCGCCGCCGAACTCGCCCGGCTCGCGCGCGACCATGAGGCGCGGGTCCTGCTCGCACTTCTTCCACGTCCCGTGCGGGTCGGCGATGCGCATGAAGAGGATACGGCCGTCGCCGTCGATGTCTTCGGCGGTGAGGCCGTCGACCGGCTCCTCGTCGAACGGATAGCGCCGCGTCGACGAGCGGATGTGGCGCGGCCGGTCGGCGAGCGCGAGCTCGGCGCCGTCGGGGTTCAGGCGCGGGCAAAGGTAGATCGCGCGCGTGTCGAGCAGCTCGGTGATCTCGGCGTCGCTGCCGTGCTTGATGAGCAGCTCGTTGAGGAAGTAGAGCACCGCCGTCGACGCGGTCAGCTCGGCGGCGTGGATGTTGCCGTCGGCCCAGAACGCCGGCTTGTCCTCGGCCGCGCCGGTCGCGAGGTTGGTGAGCGTCGCCACCCAGATGTCGCGCCCTTCGTAGCTCTTGCCGATCGAGCGGATCGCCACCAGCGTCGGAAACGCCTGCGCGTACTCGAACAGCAGCCGGGTCAGGTCGTCGTGCTTGTAGAAGATGTCGAAACGGATCTTGGGGGCGTCGGAGGTCGTCATGTGGCGTTCTTGTCCCCGGGGTGGTGAGCGGGGTGCATTGTCTCCAAATGTGACGGGCGGCCGTGGCACACGGGGGCGGGGAGCGGCGGATGTGCCCCGACCCGCCTTCGCCCGGGGCGGCAATCACGAGATCGAGCAAGCCCGTGGCGCCACATCGCTCGGCGACGCGCACCGCTGCGAAGACTCTCGGGTCACACCCACCACTCCCCGCCCCCGTGCCGCGCGACACGAACGAAGCGGCGCGCAGCGCGTGTGGCTTCCAGAGCCGGGACGGCGAATGGTGGGTGCGACTCGGGCGATGGCGGCCACCCCACCGTGATGAACGCCCTGTCGAAGCGGGCTCGCCAGGCTTCGTGATCACCGCCTCGGCCGCCGTCGTCCGAGGCGTACCTGCCGCTCACCAGCCCGTGCCGCTCTCAGGCCAGAGGCGCGCCGTCCACGAACACTCGCATCTCGCCAGGCGCGAACGCGTGCCACTGTTCGTCCTTCGTCAGCGGCTCGGTGACGACGACCGCGACGCGATCGCGCGGCGACGTCTGCTGTGCGAAGTCGACCGTGACGTCGTCGTCCTGCAGCGACGCGCGCGCGAACGGATGCTGGCGAACGATGTGGTGCAGCTGCGTCGAGCAGTGCGCCCAGAGCGCCTGGCCGTTGTCGAGCATCGCGTTGAAGACGCCGTGCGCGGCGACCTGCGGCACAAGCTCGGCGAGGGTGGCGGTGAGCTCGGCGATCGACGGAACGCTGGCGTGCGACTTGGCGAGCTCCTGCATCAGCCAGCAGAAGGCGCGCTCGCTGTCGGTGTTGCCGACCGGCCGGAACGCGCCGTGCAGGCGCGGCGCGTAGTTCTTGAGGTCGCCGTTGTGGGCGAATACCCAGTAGCGGCCCCAGAGCTCGCGAACGAAGGGATGCGTGTTCTCGAGGGCGACGCGACCCTGCGTCGCCTTCCTGATGTGGGCGACGATGTTTTCGCTCCGGATCGGGTAGCGCCGCACCATCTCCGCGACCGGCGATTCGCGCGCGCTCGAGGTGTCGACGAAGAGACGAACGCCCTTGTCCTCGAAGAAGGCGATGCCGAAGCCGTCCTTGTGCTCCTCGGCGCGCGTCGCAAAGCCCGTGAAGCTGAACATCACGTCGGTCGGCGTGTTGGCGTTCATGCCGAGGAGCTGGCACATGGCGGCGATTCGGTGGTCGACCGGTCGATACGATCGACGAGG
>JADGRJ010000359.1 GCA_017881025.1 Rhizobacter sp.
TCCGAGCCGAAGATCAGAGTGCCTGAACCGGACGGTCAGGAGCACCCGCTGATGGCCGGTCAGCGACCAACGTAAACGGTTAGCTCTTGCTGACAGTTCGGCCAAGTCTCCGAATGGCAGACATTCGCGATCGTCCGCTGCTGTTTAGGGTTGTCCGATAGCTGCCCGTCGCGCGGCACGGCGTCAGGCATGCCACCGAGCTGAGGGCAGGTGTTGGACAACCCTAAACATGAGCCACCAGTCACTCGTTGGCCGCTAATTTCCGCTTCAGACTAGCTCCCGCCGATCAAGTTTGGCGCCCCAATGACAGCGGTCGCCGAAACCAATGGGATGGACGCCCCCACCCGTAACGGCATCGACGTGCCAAAGTGGAAGTGTCACCAACCACTGACCGAGAGGGGCGTCCACCATGAAGATTACGACTGTTGGCATCGACTTGGCAAAGAACGTGTTCCAGGTTCACGCCGTGGATGAGCGCGGAGCGGTCGTGCTGCGCAAGCAGCTGCGGCGCGACCAGATGACGGCCTTCTTCGCGAACCTGCCGCCTTGCGTGATCGGCATGGAGGCGTGCGGCAGCGCTCACCACTGGGCGCGCACCCTGAAGTGCCTCGGCCACGACGCTCGGCTGATGTCGCCGCAGTTCGTCAAGCCCTACGTCAAGAGCAACAAGAACGACGTCGCCGACGCCGAGGCGATCTGCGAAGCGGTCGCGCGACCCAACATGCGCTTCGTCCCGGTAAAGAGCGTCGAGCAGCAGGCCGTCCTATCGCTGCATCGGGTCCGCCAGGGGTTCGTCAAGGCGCGCACCGCCCAAGCCAACCAGATCCGTAGTCTCCTGGGCGAGTTCGGCCTGATCATGCCGGCGGGGATCTCTCATATCGCCAAGCGCGTGCCGCGCTTGCTCGAAGACGCAAGCAACCCGCTTCCGGGGTCGTTCCGTCAACTGATCACTCGCCTGACCGAGCACCTCAAGGACCTGGACATGCTCGTCGACGAGTTCGAGGCCCAGATCAAGGCATGGCATCGCAGCAGCGAGCTCAGCATGAGGCTCGAGAAGATCCCGGGGATCGGCCCACTGGGCGCCAGTGCCCTGGTCGCATCCATCGCCGACGCGACCAGCTTCGCCAACGGCAGACAGCTCTCAGCCTGGCTCGGACTGGTACCTCGACAGCACTCCAGCGGTGGCAAGCCGGCGCTCCTTGGCATCAGCAAACGCGGCGATGTGTACCTGCGTACGCTGCTCATCCATGGTGCCCGCTCGGCGATCCTGGCGGCACAGCGCAAGGCGGTGAACACCAACGTCTGGTTGACCGGGCTGCTCGGGCGCCGCCACCCCAAAGTGGCAGCGGTGGCGCTGGCCAACAAGAACGTTCGAACGGTCTGGGCGTTGCTGGCACACGGACGAGAGTTCCGGCCCAACTACGCTGCGCAACTGCTCGCCGCGTAGAGGGCCGCAGACGACAGGCCAACATCAAGCAGAGGAGATCGAACCACCGATTGCTCAGGCGATCACGCAGTGATGGCAAGACAGGTTAGACCGTGGTTGGCAAAGCCCAGAATGTCCGCAGCACCCTCAAGTGCGAGAAACCGAATGGGACCCGACCAGCAAATCCCATCAGGGACAGCAGCTCTGCTGCAACGAAAGTCCGGATGTACGGGTGCAATCGAAACCTCCGAACCCATCGCGAACTGAAAGCTTGGCAAACCGGGGGCGTCCATGTACGGACATTGATACTCAACCGTGTCGGCGCAACGCTGCATCCAGCCGCGCATGCGCCTGGTACCGGGCCAGATAGTCTCGCTCGCTGCGGCCGCCCTTGGCGCGAATCAGGTCCACCAGTGCGCGGCGCTCATCGTCCTGCCATTCGCCGAGATCGAGCAGCGCGAGAATCGGCGCCAGACGACGCCAGGCCTCGCGCTGGTCCGGCGAGAAGCCGCGCAGCGATGCGAGCGCGCAATGGTGCAGCAGCTCGGTGCTGACCTCGTCGACAGCGCGCTCCCGGTCCGAACCCGCCCGGGCCGACAGCGCGGCCCCTGAGCGCAACCCCAACGCGGCCAGCGGAAACAGCGGCAAGGGGCGCGCCGGCTCGAGATCGAAGAACAAGTGCCGCTCCGCGAGCCGGCGCAGCCTTGCAGCTCGGGTGCGATGGCGCGGATTCCGTTCCGCACGCGAGAGCTCGTCGCGGGCCAGCCTCGCAGTGGCCGGATCGCGCGGCTGAAAGCCGAGCTTGGCGTAGAACCACCAGGCGCCGGATTCGAGCGCTTCGTCGTTGCCGAGCTGATACGGGTCGAGGCTGAACAACGTGGTACCGAACACGTGCCGCAGCGTGGCCAACCAGCGCGCGAACGTGAACGCCGCTTCGCCACCGCGAAAGGTGTCGAAGGTGTTGAACGAAAGCTCCGCGCTGCAACCGACGATATCGGCCTGGTGGTAGCCGATGGGCACGCCGTTGCGCAGCGTCAGGCCGCCGTAGTGCGACGCCACGGCGTGGCGCCGCTGCGGGATCACGCCGACGAGCGCCATGGCCAGGCCATCACCATGGTCGACGATCCACGCGTCGCGCGCGTCTGCGAACGAGAAGGCCTCCAGAGAGCGATGGCGCACGACCATCGCGGCGCGCGCCAGCTCGACGATCGCCGTGCCGTCGCGCACCGACATCCGCCGCAGCGAAAGCGGCGCTCGCGCGATCTCGGCACGCAGATCGGAGCGAAAGCGCGGCGGCGCGTCGCGACGAAACACCACCGGCGTTCCGGCGAAGTGCGCGGCGGTTCGCGACGGCGTGTCGGGTCCGGGCGCGAGCACAAAGCCAGCGTCCACGATGTCCGCATAGGCTTCGCGCGTGAACCCGTCGGCGGGCATGGCGGCAAGGCGCCGCAGCAGGAACGTGGCGTCTGTTTCGTTCGTGCCGCGAAGCCGGTCGAGTGCGGCGTAGCCCGGCAACTTCAGCTCGATCAACGCGCTCGCCTCCGCCGGCGTCACCAAGGGCGGCAGGGCGCGCCCGATGCGCTCGTCTGCGCCCGGCTCGCTGCGGTCCAGCCGCAGCTTGTCCGGCCACCGTCGGGCCAGCCACTGCGCCTGGCCGGCGAAGAAGCGGTAGTGCACCGCCGTACCGGCGATGCCGCTATCGGCCAGCGCGAGACGGTGCGTTCGCAGGTCGGAGCGACGATCGAACGCGGCAAGCATGGTTTGCACC
Organism: Rhizobacter sp.; assembly: GCA_017881025.1. GTDB lineage: Bacteria > Pseudomonadota > Gammaproteobacteria > Burkholderiales > Burkholderiaceae_C > Schlegelella_A. The sequence goes on from JADGRJ010000359.1 coordinate 3,195, forward strand.
TGCGCCAACACCGCCGCGTCGTCGGGATAGGCCCGGATGAAGCACAGGGCCTCGTGCAGGCGCATGACGGCCCGGGCACTGCCGAGCCGGGTATGCGCGAGCTGCTTCAGCAACGCCAGCTTCTCTTCTGCCACCACGGGTCCGAACTCGAGGCGCCTGCGTTCCAGTGCGGCGAGCGGCGTCGATGACATGGCGGCGTGATGTTAGTACGCGTGCCGCTCGCCGCCGCGCGATCAGCGACGCCTGCGCGATGGAGCTGTCTTTGACCTGCGACATGGGCCGGTTGCAGGCTCGACAATCGGAAGGAGAATAGCGTCCTCGTGACTGGGCGAGAGCGGGAAGCGCTCTTCCTGTTGGATTTGCCAGAATGA
>JADGRJ010000015.1 GCA_017881025.1 Rhizobacter sp.
GTCGGCAACATGGGCATGGCGATGGCCGAGCGACTGCGCGAGCGCGGCGACGACGTTCTCGTGCGCGACGTCCGCGCCGATCGCGAGGCGATGGCCGAACGGTGCGGCGCGCAGGCCTGCGCGAGCCCGGCCGCGCTCGCTGCGCGCTGCGCGGTCGTGATCGTCGCCGTCGTCGATGCCGCGCAGACGGAAGATGTTCTCTTCGGCAGCGACGGCGTCGCCGCGGCAGTGTCGCCGGGCGCGTGCGTCGTTCTCTGTCCGACGATCGCGCCGGACGGCGTCGAGCGGATCGCGGCGCGGCTCGACGCGCTCGCCATCGACTGGATCGAAGCACCGATGTCGGGCGGGCCGGCGCGCGCGCGCGCCGGGACGATGAGCCTGATGGTCACGTGTCGCGAGCACGTCTTCGCGCGCCACGCGGCGCTGCTCGCGGCGCTGGCCGACCCGGTGTTCCGCCTCGGCGAGCGCGCCGGTGACGGCGCCCGCACCAAGCTCGTCAACAACCTGCTCGCGGCGATCAATCTCGCCGGCGCCGCCGAGGCGCTGGCGCTCGCCGAGCGCGTCGGCCTCGACCCGGCACGGACGCTTGCCGTGATCGAGCGGTCGAGCGGTCAGAGCTGGATCGGCAGCGATCGCATGGCGCGCGCGCTCGCCGGCGATGCGGCGCCGCGCGCGCACACGACGCTGCTCGCCAAGGACAGTCGGCTCGCGCTGGCGATGGCCACCGCGGCTGGCGCCGAGGCGAAGCTCGGGGCAGTCGCGGCGGCGACGTTCGCGAGCGCCGTCGCGCAGGGCCGAGGCGACCTCGACGACTCGTGCCTGCTCGCCCTCCTGCGCGCGCCTTCTCCGTAGCAACGCTCGACCGTCGAGCGGTCGCCCTGGCAGGATCGATGTCGCCTTCGCTCAGGCGGCCTGACGACCGCGGGCGCCGGCCAGCGCGGCGCACACCGCCGCCGTGACGTCGGCCGTCGTCGCGCTGCCGCCGAGGTCGCGCGTGTGCAAGCGCGGCTTGGCGGTCACCTGCTCGATCACCCGCATCAGGCGCGCCGCCGCCTTCACCTCGCCGAGGTGCTCGAGCATCATCACCGCCGACCAGAAGGTGCCGATCGGATTGGCGAGCCCCTGGCCCATGATGTCGAACGCCGAGCCGTGGATCGGCTCGAACATCGACGGGAAGCGGCGCTCGGGATCGATGTTGCCGGTCGGCGCGATGCCGAGGCTGCCGGCGAGCGCGGCGGCGAGGTCGCTCAGGATGTCGGCGTGCAGGTTGGTCGCGACCAGCGTGTCGAGCGACGCCGGCCGGTTGACCATGCGCGCTGTCGCCGCGTCGACGAGCTCCTTGTCCCAGCGGACGTCGGGAAACTCGCTCGCGACTTCAGCGGCGATCTCGTCCCACATGACCATCGCGTGGCGCTGCGCGTTGCTCTTGGTGACGACGGTGAGGAGCTTCCTCGGCCGCGACTGCGCGAGGCGGAACGCGAAGCGCATGATCCGCTCGACGCCGGCGCGCGTCATCATCGAGACGTCGGTCGCGACCTCGATCGGCAGGCCCTGGTGGACGCGTCCGCCGACGCCCGAGTACTCGCCCTCGCTGTTCTCGCGAACGATCACCCAGTCGAGGTCCTCGCGGCGGCAGCGCTTCAGCGGCGCGTCGATGCCGGGCAGGATCCGCGTCGGCCGCACGTTCGCGTACTGGTCGAGCCCCTGGCAGATCTTCAGGCGCAGGCCCCAGAGGGTGACGTGGTCGGGAATGTGCGGATCGCCGGCCGAGCCGAACAGGATCGCGTCCTTGCCGCCGAGCGCCTCGAGGCCGTTCGCCGGCATCATCTCGCCGTGGGCGCGAAACCAGTCGCCGCCCCAGCCGAAGTCCTCGAACTCGAACGCGAAGTCGCTGCCGGCGGCGACCGCCTCCAGCACCTCGCGGCCGGCGGGAACGACCTCCTTGCCGATGCCGTCGCCGGGAATCGTCGCGATGCGGTAGGTCTTCATCGAGCGCTCTCGCGGCGGGCTCAGGCGGCGACGACCGGAATCTTGGCGATGCGCGCCTTCCATTCGGCCGGCCCGGTCTCGTGCACCGACGTGCCGTTGGCGTCGACGGCGACGGTCACCGGCATGTCGACGACGTCGAACTCGTAGATCGCCTCCATGCCGAGGTCGGCGAAGCCGACGACCTTCGCCTGCTTGATCGCCTTCGAGACGAGGTAGGCAGCGCCGCCGACGCCCATCAGGTAGGCGCTCCTGTGCTTCCTGATCGCCTCGATCGCGGCCGGCCCGCGCTCGGCCTTGCCGATCATGGCAATGAGGCCGGTCCGCGCCAGCATCATCTCGGTGAACTTGTCCATGCGCGTCGCCGTTGTCGGGCCCGCCGGGCCGACGACCTCGTCGCGAACCGGGTCGACCGGGCCGACGTAGTAGATGACGCGATTCGTGAAATCGACCGGCAGCGGCTCGCCCTTGGCGAGCATGTCCTGGATGCGCTTGTGCGCGGCGTCGCGACCGGTGAGCATCCTGCCGCGCAGGAGCAGCGTCTCGCCCGGCTTCCAGCTCGCGACTTCCTCCTTCGTCAGCGTGTCGAGGTCGACCTTCCTCGACTTGTTGTAGTCGGGCGCCCATTTCACGTCCGGCCAGAGGTCGAGGCTCGGAGGCTGGAGGTACGCGGGCCCCGAGCCGTCGAGGACGAAGTGGGCGTGGCGCGTCGCCGCGCAGTTCGGGATCATCGCCACGGGCTTGCTCGCCGCGTGCGTCGGCGCCATCGCGATCTTGACGTCGAGCACCGTCGCCAGGCCGCCGAGACCCTGCGCGCCGATGCCGAGCGCGTTGACCTTGTCGAACAGCTCGATGCGCAGCGCCTCGGTCTTGTTCCGCGGCCCGCGCTGCCTGAGCTCGTGCATGTCGATGTCTTCCATCAGGCTCTGCTTGGCGAGCAGCATCGCCCGCTCTGCGGTGCCGCCGATGCCGATGCCGAGAATCCCCGGCGGGCACCAGCCGGCGCCCATCGTCGGCACCGTCTTCAGCACCCAAGCGACGAGATCGTCGCTTGGGTTCATCATGATGAACTTCGACTTGTTCTCGCTGCCGCCGCCCTTGGCGGCGACGATCACGTCGACCGTGTTGCCGGGGACGAGCGTCATCTCGACGACCGCCGGCGTGTTGTCCCTGGTGTTCTTCCGCTCGAAGTGCGGGTCGGCGACGATCGAGGCTCGCAGCGGGTTGTCGGCGTCGAGGTAGCCCTTCCTCACGCCGTCGTTGACGGCGTCCTCGACGCTGCCCGGGAAGCCCTCGAAGCGAACGTCCATGCCGATCTTCAGGAACACGTTGACGATGCCGGTGTCCTGGCAGATCGGCCGCCGCCCCTCGGCGCACATCTTCGAGTTGGTGAGGATCTGGGCGATCGCGTCCTTCGCCGCCGGCGCCTGCTCGAGCTCGTAGGCGCGCGCCAGGTGGGCGATGTAGTCGGCCGGGTGGTAGAAGCTGATGTACTGCAGCGCGGCGGCGATGCTGTCGGCGAAGTCGGCGTGGCGGATCGTGGTCATGATCGGTGTCGATGGCAGGCAGCCCGCAAGTCTACGACCCGCCGAACGGACCGTACATGACCCCGAGGATCAGGACCTTCATCGAAGCCGAAACGGCCGGCGGCGTGGCGCTGGCGCTCGCCGCGGGGGGCGGGACGGGGAGCAGGGCCATCGTGTCCTTCGTTTGCGGGCGCACAAGTTGTCGGGTCCGCACATGAGGTAAAAGAGGCGGTCGCGATCGCAGGAGGACATCGAACATGAGCTCAGAACCACACGTCTACCCACCGCCGGCTGCCGCCGTGAAGGGCGCCTGGGTGTCCGGCATGCCCGCCTACCAGGCGCTGTGCGACGAGGCGGCGCGCGACTACACGGGCTACTGGGCGCGCCTGGCGCGCGAGCTGATCAGCTGGCGGACGCCGTTCAAGAAGGTGCTCAACGCCGACAAGCCGCCGTTCTTCAAGTGGTTCGAGGACGGCACGCTCAACGCCTCGTACAACTGCCTCGACCGCAACGTCGAGAACGGCCTCGGCGACAAGACGGCGATCATCTTCGAAGCCGACGACGGCAAGGTCACCAAGGTCACGTACAGCGAGCTCCTGGCGCAAACCTGCCGCCTCGCCAACGCGATGAAGGCGCGCGGCATCGTCAAGGGCGACCGCGTCGTCATCTACATGCCGATGTCGATCGAGGGCGTCGTCGCGATGCTCGCCTGCGCGCGCGTTGGCGCGCCCCACTCGGTCGTCTTCGGCGGCTTTTCCGCGCAGAGCCTGCGCGACCGCATCGCCGACACCGGCGCCGTGCTGGTGGTCACCGCCGACGAGCAGCTGCGCGGCGGCAAGGCGCTGCCGCTGAAGGCGATCGTCGACGAGGCGCTGAGCGGTCCGGGCCACGCGGTGCGCGACGTCATCGTCTACCGGCGCACCGGCGGCAAGGTCGACTTCGTCGCGCCGCGCGACAAGTGGCTGCATGAGCTGGTCGGGAACGAGCCTTCGACGTGCGAGCCGGAATGGGTGCTCGCCGAGCATCCGCTCTTCCTTCTCTACACGTCGGGATCGACCGGCAAGCCGAAGGGCGTGCAGCACTCGACCGGCGGCTATCTGGTGCAGGCGGCGCTGACGACGAAGTGGACCTTCGACCTCAAGCCCGGCGACGTCTTCTGGTGCACCGCCGACATCGGCTGGGTCACCGGCCACACCTACATCACGTACGGGCCGCTCGCGCTCGGCGGCACCGAGGTCGTCTTCGAAGGCATCCCCACTTACCCCGATGCGGGCCGCTTCTGGCAGACGATCGCCAAGCACAAGGTCTCGGTCTTCTACACCGCGCCGACGGCGATCCGCGCGCTCATCAAGACAGCCGAAGGGAACGACAAGGTCCACCCCAAGAGCTACGACCTGTCGAGCCTGCGCATCCTCGGCACCGTCGGCGAGCCGATCAACCCCGCGGCCTGGGAGTGGTATCACAAGAATGTCGGCGGCGGCCGCTGCCCGATCGTCGACACCTGGTGGCAAACCGAGACCGGCGGCCACATGATCACGCCGCTGCCGGGCGCGACGCCGCTCGTTCCGGGTTCGTGCACCTTGCCGTTCCCGGGCATCGACGCGGCGATCGTCGACGAGCAGGGCCACGACGTGCCGAACGGCACGGGCGGCATCCTCGTCATCAAGAAGCCGTGGCCGGGAATGATCCGCACGATCTGGGGCGACTCGGAGCGCTACGCCAGGAGCTACTACCCGGAAGAGTTCCACGGCAAGTACTACCTCGCCGGCGACGGCGCGAGCCGCGACGAGAAGACCGGCTACTTCACGATCACCGGCCGCATCGACGACGTCCTCAACGTCAGCGGCCACCGCATGGGGACGATGGAGATCGAGTCGGCGCTTGTCGCGCACACGGCGCTCGTCGCCGAGGCCGCTGTCGTCGGCCGACCCGACGAGACGACCGGCGAGGCGATCTGCGCCTTCGTGGTCCTCAAGCGTCCGCGCCCGACCGGCGAGGAGGCGAAGAAGATCGCCAAGGAGCTGCGCGACTGGGTCGCCAAGGAGATCGGCCCGATCGCCAAGCCGAAGGACATCCGCTTTGGCGACAACCTGCCGAAGACGCGCAGCGGCAAGATCATGCGCCGGCTGCTGCGCTCGGTGGCCAACGACGAGAAGATCACCCAGGACACGTCGACGCTCGAGAACCCGGCGATCCTCGAGCAGCTGGCGGAGAAGAACTGAGCTTCGTCCGGCGCCGATGAAGCCGGTCTTCCACCTCGTCGCCGGCGCGCCCGATCCGGTCGCGCCGTTCAGCCACGCGGTCGAGGCCGACGGCTGGATCTTCCTGACCGGGCAGATGCCTTTTCCGTCGACTTCGGTCGACGAGGCCTACCCCGAGGGCATCGAGGCGCAGACGCATCAGGTGATCCGCAACCTCGACACCGTGCTGCGCGGCCTCGGCCTCGGCCTCGGCCATGTCGTCTCGGCGCGCATCTTCCTCACCCGCTTCGACGAGGACTACGCGCCCATGAACGCGGTCTACGCCAGCTACTTTCCCGCAGGGCGGCGGCCGGCGCGCACCTGCGTCGGCGTCAGCGCGCTCGCCAAGGGCGCGCGCGTCGAGATCGAGTTCGTCGCGAGGCGCTAGGGCCTAGGCCAGCGCCGGCGATGCAAGCGCCGCAAGCCCTCGTCGACGACGCCCGGCGTCGCGTCGATCGCGCCCGGCGCATCGTCGTCCTGACCGGCGCGGGCATCTCGACCGAATCGGGAATCCCTGACTTTCGTGGCCCGCGCGGCGTGTGGACGAAGAATCCCGCCGCCGAGAAGCAGTCGACGATCCAGCACTACCTCGCCGATGTCGAGGTGCGCAAGGCCGCCTGGCGCTCGCGCGTCGATTCGCCGGCGTGGTCGGCCGAGCCGAACGTCGGCCACCGCGCCCTCGTCGCGCTCGAGCGGCGCGGCACGCTGCACGCGCTCGTCACCCAGAACATCGACGAGCTGCACCAGCGGGCCGGGCAGTCGGCCGCGCTCGTCGTCGAGGTGCACGGCAGCATGCGCCGCGTCATGTGCTGGCAGTGCGGCCGGCGCGCGCCGATGGACGAGGCGCTGGCGCGAGTCCGCGCCGGCGAGGACGATCCGCACTGCCTCGACTGCGGCGGCATCCTGAAGAGCGACACGATCTCGTTCGGCCAGGCGCTGGTCCCGGAAGTGATCGATCGCGCGATGGCGGCGGCCGCCGCTGCCGATCTTCTGCTCGCCGTCGGCACGACGCTGCAGGTGCAGCCCGTTGCCAGCATGGTCCCGATCGCGGCGCGCGCGGGCGCAGAAATCATCATCGTCAACGATCAGGACACGGCGCTGGACGAGCTCGCCGACGTCGTCATCCGCGCGCCGATCGGCGCGGTGCTCACGGCGATCTGCGGCGGTGTCGCGAGCGCTCAGGACTCGAGCCGGTAGAGGCACATCCAGTCGTCGGGCTCGGCCGAGCCGGGCTTCTTGACGTTGAAGCGGTCACCGCCGTCGGGCGCCTGCAGCGGCGACGTTCGCCAGAGCGAGGGACGCTCGAGAAACTGCTGGCGGAACTCCTCGGTCGCCCAGATCTGGCCGGCTTCCACGCGCGGCTCGACGCGGGCCGCGCAGAGGATCGCGTCGCCGCCGACGATCACCGTGCGCTGGCTGGCGCCTCTGCGGTCCGTCTGCACGGGGCCGTAGTGGAGTGCGATCCGCAGGCGCGGATGGCCCGGGGCCTGGTAGACCGCGTCCATCAGGTGGCGCGCCGTCTGCGCCAGCGCGACCGGATCATCGGCCGCGATCAGGGCGGCGTCGCCGGCGCGGATCTCGGTGATCGCGGCGGGCGGTGCCCAGCGCCGCACCGCTTCCTCGAGGGCAGCGCGGACCGGGCCGTCGAGCCCGGAGCGCATCAGGTTGGCGAAGCCCTGCACGTCTGCCTTCAGCACGCAGGACTGGCGCACGTCGAGGGTCCGCTCGACCGGGCCCGACTCGCGCCACGGCCGGTCGTAGCCGACGATGTTGACCCGGTCGATGCGTTGCAGGAAGGCGGTGTTGTTGCGCGCGATCACGTCGAACAGCACCGGGTGGATCAGGTAGTGGGTCGCCCGAGGCAGGATGCCGTTGGTCTCGAGCGTCGCCTCGCCGGGGCGCAGGAAGCGTTGCCGCCATTCGCCGCGAACGCGGTCGTGCTGCACGTAGCCGAGCAGGCCGACGCGGTAGAGCGAGCTGAACGCATCCTGTCCGTCGTGCACCTCGTCCTCGCCGCCGATCGCTTCCAGCTCGGCGCGGCTGATGACGTGGCCCGGCAGGCGATCGAAGAGCAGCTCGGGCTTGAGGCCGGAAACGTAGGGAGCGATCTCGGCCAGGTACTCGTGCGCGATCTCGGTCGCCGCCTGGTTGATTGCCTCCTTGAGGCGGTATTCGTTGCGGCGCTCGTCGGGGCGCAGCGCCGTCAGCCGCTCGCCGATCGTCATCAGGTCGCGCGGCCGCAGCAGCGTGTGGCGGCACAGGTATTCGAACGCGTCTTCCTCCTCGTGCGTGTGGACGTCGGTGACGCTGAGGCGGCCGAGGAAGGCCTCGAGCGGGTTGCTGCGCACGCGCTCGGCCAGGACCATGCGATCGGTCCTCACGAGACGCACGTTGTTGACGAAGATCTCGCGCAGGCTTTCCGGCGTGTAGACGATGTCGACCGCGCTGCCGCGGTACTGCTGGAGCATCGCCGTTCGCTGCGGCCAGCGCGCATAGGCCTCCTTGCGGATCGCCGCGAACACCTTGAGGTGATGGTTGATGCGGCGCAGCTGGTAGGCGACCTCGACCAGCCCGAGCTGCGAGAAGTACCAGACGTTGGGCGACAGCTCGCCGGTCACGCTCGGGCTCGCCGGCATGTCTTCGACGTGCTTGTTGAAATACTCGTCGATGCCGTCGATGAAGATCGCCAGGGGCGCGTTGAGCGCGCGCAGGCGCGGCACCAGGTGCCCGTCGGTCTCGGTGGCGCAGCGCTGCAGCTCGCTCGGCGTGAAGTCGAGCAGGCGGACGAAGTGGTCGATGACGCTGTGCAGGCGCGAATCGGCGATCAGGCCACCCAGCCGGGCGCCGACCTTGAGGTCCTCGATGGCATCGAAGTGCTTGAGCGCCGCCATGGCGATCGCCGACAGCCACACCTTCGACCACGGCAGCGGCGAAGCGGAGAACAGGGCGATCGATTCGCGGCCGAAGATCTTGTCGCCGATCGGCTTGTCGAGCAGGTTGCCGCTCGGCAGGCAGGCCGCGTGGCCTTCTCTCTGGTACAGGACCCGCTTGGCCTTGAGCAGGAGGGTCTTGCCGAAGCCCTTGGTGCCGATGACGACGAACTTGTCGTCGCGCCCCGGCGTGAGGAAGGCGTCGATCTCGGGCGTGCGGTGGAGCAGCGACTCGTCGAAATCCTCGGCCACCCGGATGTCATCGGCATCCACGGTCCACGCGCGCATCGCAACTTCCCCACGGACACTCGATGGCGACGAGCATAGAGCCTGGTCGCGCGAGCGTCCAGCCGGCGCCGGGGCGCGAGAATCGCCCCATGTCGCTGATCCGCGTCGCGCCGTGCCGTTGACCCTGGCGTCGACGCGTGCGGCCGCGCGCCGAGCGATCTGGATCATCGCCCTCGCGCTGTGCGGCGCGGCAGAGGGGCAGCGCCCGGCGGCGCACGACGCGGAGATCTCGAGATTGGCCCTGCCGAGCGTCGGCCTGCGCGCCCGCGACCTCGCCGTCGTCGTCAACGACGCCGATCCCGCCAGCGTCGAGCTCGGCCGCTACTACGCGGCGCAGCGCGGCATCGCTGCCGATCGCGTCATCCACGTCCGCTTTCCGGCCGGCCAGCAGGTGATGGCCTTCGCCGACTTCATGCGCGTCCAGGCGGTTCTCGACGCCAAGGTCGGCGCCGACGTGCAGGCGCTCGCGCTCGCGTGGACGCTGCCGTTTCGCGTCGAGTGCATGTCGGTGACGGCGGCGTTCGCGCTCGGCTTCGATCCCGGGTCGTATTGCGCGGAAGGCTGCCAGACGACGAAGGCCTCGCCCTACTTCAACAGCACCAGCCGGGCGCCGTTCACCGACCACCGGGTGCGCCCGGCGATGCTGCTCGCCGGCGGCGACGTCGAGAGCGCCAAGCGATTGATCGATCGCGGCCTGCGCGCCGACGAGACCTGGCCCGAAGGCAAGGCCTACCTGATGAACACCAGCGACGGCGCGCGCAACGTCCGCGCCGAGACGTACGAGCGGGTTCGCGCGGTGCTGGGATCGGCGTACCCGATCGAGCAGGTCGATGCCGATGCCCTCGAGGGCCGGACCGACGTGATGTTCGAGTTCACCGGCGTTGCCCGGGTCGCGGCGATTCCGAGCAACCGTTTCGTCGACGGCGCGATTGCCGACCACCTGACGTCGTTCGGCGGCGCCTTGCTGGCGGGCGTGGATCAGACGACGGCGCTCGAATGGCTCTCGGCGGGCGCGACCGGGAGCTACGGCACGAGCAGCGAGCCGTGCAGCTATCGCGCCAAGTTCCCCGATGTCGGCGTCGTCATGGCGCACTACCTCTCCGGCGAGACGCTGGTCGAGGCGTACTGGAAGAGCGTCCTCATGCCGGGGCAGGGCGTCTTCGTCGGCGACCCGCTGGCGCGGCCTTTCGGCGGCGTCCGCGTCAGCCAGTCGTCCGCCGGCACGGTGATCGCGACCCGTGCCCTGTTGCCCGGCAACTACCTCCTCGAGGCGTCGCGCAGCAGCATCGGGCCGTTCCAGCCGATCCGCGCCGTGCGGGTGGCCGGCTTCGGGGTCCGCCGGCTGACACTGCCGGCCGGAGACCCGCGCTTCTTTCGCCTGCGTAGCGTTCCCCAGCCGGCGAAAGCGGAGTCGGCCGCGTCACCGGCTTCAGCGCCGCCGGCCGCGTCGGCGGCGTCTGGCTAGCTCCGGAGCGCGGTCGACGCGATCGGGCTACTCCGGCTCGATGCCGAGCGCGACGATGACCCGCGACACCATGTTGTACGACGCGATCGTGCCGATCAGCTCGACCAGATGGCGATCGTCGCCGAGCGCGCTGCGCGCTGCCGCGAAGGTCGGCTCGGCGACCTCGACCGAGCGCGTCATCTCGAGCGCGAGCCGGATCGTCGCCCGTTCGGCGCGGTCGAACAGCTCCGGCGTCGCGAGGGCGCGATCGACGTCGCGGAGCGCGTCGACCTGCGCCTCGGTCGCGCCGGCGGCGCGAAGCAGCGGTGCATGGTGATGAAACTCGTAGGCGGCGCGATTGAGCGTCGCGACCGTGCAGATCGCGATCTCGCGCAGGGCAGCCGGCAGGCCGAGGCCGGTTCGCACCGCGCCCATCAGCGCGTTCCAGCCGATCGCGAGCGGCGGGCTGTAGAGCAGCTGGCGGTCGAGGTTCAGCAGCGTCCCGCCGCGGCGCGCGCGGATCGGCGCGACGACCTCTTCCGGTCCGGCGTCGTCGTCCGGCTTGTAGGGCAGGCGGGGCACGGCGATGCGCGGGGCGGTGAGGCGGCTAGGCGTCCTTGGCCAGCACCACCGCGGGCGCGGCGAGAAAGCGCTGCATCGCGAGCACGGCGACGATCAGCGACAGGCCCACCGCATCGGCGATGCCGCCCGGATAGACGAGCGCGACGCCGGCAACGATCAGCATGACGCGTTCGAGTGGGGTGGCGCGCCGCAACGCCCAGCCCTGGAAGCCGCCGGCGATCGCGGCGATGCCGAGCGCCGCGGTCAGCGTCACCTGCGCGATCGACCACCAGTTGGCGGCGGCGAGCGCCTTCGTCGAGCCCATCAGCAGCAGGCCCTGGCCAGCCGGGTCGAGGACGAACATGAACGGCAGCAGGAACGCCGGAACGGTGTACTTCCAGCATTGCATCGTCGTCTTGTACGGGTCGCCGCCGGTGATCGCCGCGGCCGCGAACGGCGACAGCGCCGTCGGTGGCGAGACCTCGGAGAGCACGGCGTAATAGAAGATGAACATGTGCGCGGCGAAGTCGGGGACGCCGAGCTTGATCAGCGCCGGCGCGGCGATCACCGCGCAGATGATGTACGACGCCGTCACCGGCACGGCGAGGCCGACGACCCAGACGACGAGCGACGTGAAGATCGCGGTCAGGAGGAGCGAGCCGGCGGCGTAGTCGATGACGATCGAGCTGAACTTCAGGCCGAGGCCAGTGAGGGCGACGACGCCGACGATGATGCCGGCGCCGGCGCAGGTCGCGCCGACGTTGAGCATGCCGATCGCGCCGCCTTCCATTGCCTTGGCGAAGCCGGAGTGAAGGAGGTGGTCCTTGACCGAGCCCTTGCCGCGAAAGAGGTCGTACGAAAAGAGCGCCGTCTCCGGGCGCAGCATGCTGGTCGCGAGCGCGACGACGGTCGCCCAGAACACCGAGAGCACCGGCGAGAAGCCCCACAGCATGAAGGCGACGATCGAGACCAGCGAGAGGAAGTGGAACCAGTAGCGCTTGCTCAGGTTCCAGACCGTGTCGACGCGCTCGAAGGCGACGTCACGCATTCCGTACTTGCGCGCGTCGATCTCGACCATGAGAAAGAGCGCCAGATAGAACAGCAGCGTCGGGATGCACGCCATCAGGAGAACGTCGAGGTACGAGATCTTCAGGAACTCGGCGATCAGGAAGGCCGCGGCGCCCAGCACCGGCGGCGAGATGATCGCGCCGAGGCCGCCGGCGGCGAGCAGGCCGCCGGCGGCGTTCTTCTCGTAGCCGACCTTCTCGAGCAGCGGGTATGCGACCGCGCCGAGCGTCACCGTCGTCGCCACGCCCGAGCCCGACGGGCCGCCGAGCAGGAACGACGCGAGCACGACGGTGCGCCCGGCGCCGGTCGGCTTGCCGCCCATCGCCGAGAACGAGAAGTCGAGGTAGAACTTGCCGGCGCCCGAGTGCTGCAGGAACGCGCCGTAGATCGTGAACAGGATGATCAGCGACGAGGCGACGTCGACGGCGACGCCGAAGATGCCTTCGAGCGTCATGTAGAGGATGCCGACCAGGCGGCCGACCTCGTAGCCCTTGTGCGTCCACGGCGCCGGCAGGTAGGGGCCGGCGAGGGCGTAGGCGACGAAGGCGAGCGTGATCACCGGCATGATCCAGCCGCTGGTTCGCCGCATCGCCTCGAGGACGAGGACGATCAGGCCGACGCCGAAGACGATGTCCCAGGGGTCGGGCGAGGTGTTGCGGTCGGTGAAGTCGTCGCCGCCGAGGATCGCGTAGACGACGACCGCCATCGCCAGCGCCGCCGCCAGCCAGTCCCACCACATGACGCGGTGGCGAAAGCGCCGCGTGACCGGAAAGACCAGGAAGCAGAGGAAGAGGACGAAGGCGACGTGGACCGGCCGCAGCACCTGCGTCGGCACGATCGCGTAGGCGCTGTAGAGATGGAACGCCGCCATCACGAAGGCGACGAGGCGAACGAAGCCGCCGAGCCAGCCCTTCAGCTTGTTGGCCGCGCCTTCCTCTTCCTCGACGTACTGCTCGGCGCGAAGCAGCGCCTCTGCGCTGACGACGGCCGGCTCATCGGTACCCATGTCGCGGCGCGTTCGCCGGCGTCAGTTGACCTTGATGCCCTTTTCCGCGTAGTACTTCAGTGCGCCGGGGTGAAACGGTATCGGCGTCGCCGCGGCCTTCTGGTTCTCGAGCTTGAAGTTGAGCGCTTCCTTGTGCACCGCGACGATGTCGTCCTTGCGGTCGAAGATCGTCTTGACGATGTTGTAGGCGGTCTTGTCGTCCATGCTCTCGTGCGCGACCAGGATGTTCATCACCGTCGCCTGCTTGTTGTCGGCGTCCATGCCCTTGTAGGTCTCCTTCGGGATCGTGTCCTGCACGTACAGGTTGCCGTACTTCTTGTTCATCGCCGTGACCGCGTCGGCGTGGTCGACCAGCTTGACCTTGGTGTTGGGCGTGTTGGCGAGGTCGGTGACCGCCGCCGTCGGCAGGCCGCCGACCCAGAAGAACGCATCGATCTTGCCGTCCTTGATGGCGTTGACCGATTCGGCGGCGCCGAGCCGCTCGCGCTTCACGTCGCTGTCCTTGTCGAGGCCGGCCGCTTCGAGCAGGCGAAACGCCATCACCTCGGTGGCGCTGCCGGGCGAGCCGGTCGAGACGCGCTTGCCCTTCAGGTCGGCCATCTTGTTGATGCCGCGGCCCTCGACGGTGACGACGTGCATCCGGTTCGGATACAGGACCATCAAGGTCCTGAGCGGCACCTTGTTGCCCTTGAACTTGTCCTCGCCGCGAAACGCGTCCTGGCTCGCGTCGGTCATCGCGAAGGCGATGTAGGGCTTGCCGCTGCCGATCAGCTTGAGGTTGTCGACCGACCCGCCGGTGACTTCGGCGGTCGCCTGCATGCCGGGCACGTGCTTCGAGAGCACGGCGGCGATGCCGCCGCCCATCGGGTAGTAGACGCCGCCGGTGCCGCCGGTGGCGATCGAGATGTTCTGCGCCTGGACGGCGAAGGCGAGGGCCAGTCCGGCCAAGGGTGCGCAGGCGCGCGCGATCGAAAAGGTCATCGAAGTCTCCGGTGCGGCCGCTGCGCGGCGCGAGGTGCGGCGATTCTGCAACGCGCGGCGCGTCGAGCGCATGCGGGTTCTTGCCGGTGCGCCGACGACCGCGCCGATGGTGCAAGCGGAGCGCGCCGTCGCGGCGGCGACGAGGCAGATCGTCCCGGCGTGTCTCTTCACTCGAAAAAGGAGCCTTCGCGCCGGCTGATCATGCGACCGGCGTCGGCCTCTGCGGGCATCCTCGCTGAATCTCTTCTCCGAGCTTCGCCATGCATGCCCTCTCGGTCCGACTCTCCGGCAAGCGCCTCTACATCGCCGACCTGGCGGCCCGCCTCGAAGCGATGGAGAACGGTCGCGCGCCCATGAACGCGCTTGCCTACAGGCTCTATGCGCGGCGCATGGCGGCGGCGATGGAAGGCTATCCGCCGGGGCTCCTCGCGGCCCAGCTCGGCCGCGCCTATCCGTCGGTCCTGCACGCGATCGAGCACCGTCAGTTCGAGGTCGACGGCGCGTTGAGCGGGCAGCGCGGCCGCGGCGCTCGGGTCGTCGCGACGGCGCTGCTGCGCCATCTGCATCGCCACCGGCAGCGCCGTCAGCGCCGCGCCGCGCCATAGGCGAAGTCGTCGAAGGCGGTGACGCTGTCGGCCTTGGTCCAGACACCGACAGCGCCCGATCCTGCGATGTGGTCGTCCTCGACGTCGATGCAGCGCTTGCCGTCGAGCGAGACGGCGATCCGCGCGCCAACGAACTCGACGCGCAGTGTGTGCCAGACCCCGGCGGGCACCGGCGCGTCGACGTAGCGGATCGTCTTGCGGCTGCCGCCCTCGGTGTAGTAGAGCGAGACGTTGTTCTCGAGCGCGTTGGCGCGGGCGACGTAGTAGTGGTCGCCGTCCTTCCAGCGCCAGACCAGCCCGCCGGCCTGGTCTTCGCGACCCGAG
Source organism: Rhizobacter sp. (assembly GCA_017881025.1). GTDB lineage: Bacteria > Pseudomonadota > Gammaproteobacteria > Burkholderiales > Burkholderiaceae_C > Schlegelella_A. The sequence continues at coordinate 14,960 of JADGRJ010000015.1, forward strand.
ACCGGCTTGAACTTCACCTCGACGAAGCCGTCGCTCAGCGACGTGCCGGTCCGCACGCACCAGGGAAACGTGCCGCTGCCCGACTGGCGCAGCACGTTCGATCCGCTCGGCGCCCCCGGCTCCTTCGCCACGGTCCAGCGCGGGCTGCCGCGGCCGGTGACGCCGCAGGTCCAGCCGGAAGGCGCCGCGCCGACCGGGTCGGTCTCGAAATCGACGGTCTGGGCGATGACGCTCGTCGAGAGGATCGAGGTCAGCACGCCGATGGAGGCAGGGTTCATGGCGATTCCTTTGATCGAGGTTCGGCGCCGCGCTGCGCCTCGGCACGGAAGTGCGCGTAGAGGGAGTCGAGCACTGTGCTCATCTCCGCGAGGAGGACGTCGTCGTCGCCGATGCGCTCGCGCGCGCCGGCCATCACCGCCTCGAGGCCCTTCGCCTCGGCGACCGGATCGCCGCCGATGTCGAGCGCGTGGACGAGCGCGGCGAGCCGGCGCAGGGCCGGGTCGTCACCGAGGCCGAAGCTCGCCATCAGGGCCTCGAAGGTGACGAGGTCGCCGACGTGGGTGAAGGCGGCGCCGTCGAAATCGAAGCCGAGCGCGCGCTTCGGGCAGTCGGCGGGCTTCGCGAGCCAGCGGAAGCGCGCGCTTCGATCGATGAAGCGGCGGATCAGCCAGGCGCTCGCGACCCGGTCGATCCAGAGACGCCGCCGCGTCGCCCAGACGCGGCCCTGGTAGTCGGCGACGTCGAGGCGCGGCAGGCGCCGCATCGTCTCGTGCGGCTCGTCGGGCATGAGGAGCGCGTCGAGGCGCCTGCTGAACTCGAGCCACGCGGCTTCGGCCTCGACGGCGGCGTCCCCGGGAAAGAAATCGATGCCGCGAACGGCGTCGAGCTCGCGCTGCAGGCGCCGGCGCAGGCGCGCGAGCTCGATCGGCGCGAGCGACGACAAGCCGCGATGCGCGGCCTTCCACGACTTGCGCAGCGCCGCGTAGTCGGCGCTGCGATCGAAGAGCTGCCGGTACGCAGCGCCTTCCTCGGCCGACTGCGGCGTGACCGTCATGAGCCAGGCGTTGCCACCTTCGCGGATGCACTCGTCGCCGAGCTCGCGCAACGCCGGCTCGCGCTCGGCGCCGCCGGGGAGCAGGTAGGCGCCGTCGCGCAAGGCGACGCAGCCCGACGCCTTGAGCGCGCGCCAGATGCGCATTCGCGCCGTGCCGCTCGCCGTCGGCAGCGAGATGACGAGCAGGCGCCAGGCAGCGTCGTCGAAACCCATGTAGCGAATGATACATTGATGTAGAGTCATCGACATGAAAAGCTGGAAGCGCCTGCTGTTGCCGGCCGGGGTGGACACGGGCGCCGCGCCCTTGCTCGCCGGCCGCGCGCTGCGCGCCTTCGCCGACGGCTACATGGCGATCCTCCTGCCGGCGTACCTGCTCGCGATCGGCCTGGGAACGCTCGAGGTCGGCGTCATCGCGACGGCGACGATGCTGGGGTCGGCGTTCGCGACCGTCGCAGTCGGTGCCTGGGGCCATCGCTTCCGGTCCAGCCGGCTCCTGCGCGGCGCGGCGCTGCTGATGGCGCTGACGGGGGTCGGCTTCGCTGCTTTCTCGTCGCTCTGGCCGCTGCTCGTGGTCGCCTTCGTCGGCACCCTCAATCCGAGCTCGGGCGACGTCAGCGTCTTCCTGCCGCTCGAGCACGCGCGTCTCGCCGGCGCGGCGCGCGGTCATGCGCGGACGGTGCTCTTCGCCCGCTACAGCCTGCTCGGCGCGGTCTCGGCGGCGCTCGGTGCGCTCGCTGCCGCCGTCCCCGCCTGGCTCGTCGGCCTCGGGGTGTCGACCATCGCGGCGTTGCGCGCGATGTTCGTCCTCTACGCCGTCGTCGGCGTGATCGTGTGGCTGATCTACCGGCGCCAGCCGCTGGCCGCCGCCGACGCCGAGCCCGACGCGTCGCCGCCCGCGCCGCTCGGCCCGTCGCGCGCCGTCGTCGTCAGGCTCGCTGCCTTGTTCAGCGTCGACGCATTCGCCGGCGGTCTGGTCGTGAATTCGCTGATGGCGCTCTGGCTGCTGGAGCGGTTCGGGCTGTCGCTCGCGCAGGCGGGTGCGTTCTTCTTCTGGGCCGGGCTCCTGAGCGCCGTCTCGCAACTCGCCGCGCCGATGGTCGCGCGCCGCATCGGCCTGCTGAACACGATGGTCTTCACGCACATCCCCGCCAACGTCTGTCTGGTGCTGGCGGCCTGGGCGCCGAGCTTGCCCGTCGCTCTCGCGCTCCTCTTCGTTCGCAGCGCCTTGTCGCAGATGGACGTGCCGACGCGAACCGCCTACGTCATGGCGGTGGTTACCCCCGCCGAGCGGCCGGCGGCGGCCAGCTTCACGGCGGTGCCGCGCAGCCTGGCCGGCGCGCTCAGCCCGACGCTGAGCGGCGCGCTCTTCGCGGCCGGCTGGATCTCGGCGCCGCTCGTCGCCTGCGGCGTGCTGAAGATCTGCTACGACCTCGCGCTCTGGCGATCGTGCCGGGGCGATGCGCTGGAAGAGCGGTGAGGGGCACTGGCGATTGCCACGCGGGATGGGGACGCGGATACTCGCCTCCGCTCATGACGAGCCCCGGAGACAACGCATGAACTACAAGCCTTCCTCGATGGTCATCGCCCTGTCGGCGGCGACGTTCGCGCTCTTCGCTTCGAGCGCCAACGACGCGCAGGCGCAGGCGGCTGCCTTCACACTCTCGAGCCCCGACCTGCCGGGCAACGTCTTCCCCGGCAAGTTCATCCTCAACGGCTTCGGCTGCACCGGCGCCAACACGTCGCCGGCGCTGGTCTGGAGCAACGTGCCGGCGGGAACGAAATCACTGGCGCTGCAGGTCCACGACCCCGATGCGCCGACCGGCAGCGGCTTCTGGCATTGGGCCGTCTACGACATGCCGCCGGCCACCGCCGGATTGGCGCAAGGCGCCGGCAACGCACCGGGCTCGCTGCCGCCGGGCGCGTACGGCGGCAACACCGACTTCGTCGACACCGGCGCGACCGGCGGCAACGGCAACTACGGCGGGCCGTGTCCGCCGCAGGGCGACCAGCCGCACCGCTACGTGTTCACGCTCTACGCGCTGGCGGTCGACAAGGTGGCAGCCGCCGGCGGCATCCCGAAGACCGGCACCGCGGCGCTGTACAGCTTCGTGATCAACAAGGGCGTTGGCCCCGCGCTGCTCGGCAAGGCGTCGTTCACCGCGACTTTCGGACGCTAGGGCGCCGCGCGTCACGGCGCGGCGCCTCCGCGTTACGGCAGCTTCTGGAAGCCGAAGACCGGCGGGTTCATGCCGCAGCTGACGCCGTCGTCGCCGACCTTGCCGGTCGCGTTGACGATGAACTTCGACTTCGCCGCGCCGGCGATGACGAGCGAATCGGTCAGGTTCAGGCCGTTGGTGCTCGTCGGGCCCGTCGGCTGCATGAAGGTGCTGCCGCCGGTGCCTGCCGACGCGTTCGTGGTCAGGTAGAGGTACACGGTGTCCGAGACCGGCGCCGCGTCGGTGCCGTTGCAGGCGTTCGGCGCGCCGACGGCATCCGGCGCCTGGGTCGTGCCGCCGTTGTCGCTGCGGCAGACGTCGGCCGTGTATTGCGTCCCCGCCGTGCACAGGCCGGCGGTCGCGCTCGGCGTGAACTTGATCAGGTCCGACATCTTGATGATGACGCAGTTGTAGGTCGCGTCGGGCGGGTTGCCGCTGCCGAGCGTCGGCGTCGCCAGGAAGTCGACCTCGGTCGCCGTTGCGCTCGAAAACACCGTGACCGGGCTGGTGCATTGAGCGCTCGTCGACAGCATCACCGAGTAGACCTGGAGCTTGAGCGAGCTCGCGTCGAGCGCCAGGGCGTTCGCCGAAAACAGCCCGGCGGCGACGAGTGCGAATTTGAGTGATTTCATGATCGTGGCCTCGGGCGGGTCAGCTGCCGGCGCCGACGATCGTCAGCTTGTCGGCGGTGGCGTCGTAGTCGCCGCCGCCGCAGGAGGTGATGGCAGCGCCGATGGCGAATGCACAGAGGACGAGGGCGAGCAGGCGCTTCATCACGGCTCCGGTAAATGAGGTTCCGGGATATCGGCGCGCGTGCTCGACCCTTGAGGTCGAAGCGGCGAGGAACGGTCAGTCCGTGACTTGCGACCGGCCTGCGCGGACGACCCTGCCGCCTTCGTTGCCCGCACCGGGCCCCACCTCGATCACCCAGTCGCTCGCCGCGATCACGCGCTCTTCGTGCTCGACGACGATCACCGTGTCGCCGGTGACGACGAGCCCCTGCAGCTGCGTCATCGGCTCGCGCGCGCGTGCACGCAGACGAACCGGCTGGTGTCGTGATCGGCGGCGCGCATACTTGGGCGTTGCCTCAATGCGCGAAGCGACCCAAGCCGCTTCGCGCCCGCCGATGCCCGGCTACCAGACCAAGCAGGAACGGGTCTCGATCGCCGGGGTCGACGACCTCGTCATCCGCTCGCTCCTCGACCGCCAGCAGTTCGCCGACCGCGACGGCGCCGCGGAGCGGCTCGGCATCTCGTCGGCGGCGTGGCCGCTGTTCGGCCTGCTTTGGCCCTCGGGCGCGCTGCTCGCGGCGCGGCTCGGCGCGCGGCCGGTGACGGCCGGCGAGCGAATCCTCGAGATCGGCTGCGGCCTCGCCCTGGCGAGCCTGGTCGGGCACCGCCGCGGCGTCGACGTGACGGCGAGCGACCGCCATCCGCTGACTGAGCTCTTTCTTGCGGAGAACCTGCGCCTGAATGGCCTGCTGCCGATGAAGTACCTGCACGGCGACTGGGACGCGGCCGCCGATGAGGGTGACGCCGACGCGGCCGCCCCCGCGCCGGGCCGCTTCGACCTGATCGTCGGCAGCGACCTGCTCTACGAGCGGGATGCGAGCGGCGCGCTGGCCGGGTTCATCAGTCGTCATGCGAAGGCGTCGTGCGAGGTGTGGATCGTCGATCCCGACCGGAGCAATCGGCCGGCCTTCAACCGGCGCATGGCCGCCGACGGCTTCGAACGGAGCGAGGAACGCCTCGACGTCGCCGCCACCGCGACGGGTGCGGCATACAAGGGACGGCTGCTCGTCTATCACCGTAAACTTGCCGCCCATTGACGGCGCCCACCGCCCGCCGTCGCCAGCCCAGCCGAGCGCCGCCGTGCCCCTCCTTCCCGAACTGCTCGAGAACAACCGCCGCTGGGCGGAGAAGATGGAAGCGGCGCGGCCGGGCTTCTTCACTGGCCTGCTGCAGCAGCAGGGGCCGAAATACCTGTGGATCGGCTGCGCCGACAGCCGGGTTCCCGCCAACGAGCTGGTCGACCTCGACCCGGGCGAGCTCTTCGTCCACCGCAACGTCGCCAACGTCGTCGTCCACTCCGACCTGAACTGCCTCTCGGTGATCCAGTTCGCGACCGACGTGATCAAGGTGCGCCACATCATCGTCGTCGGCCATTCGCAGTGCGGCGGCGTCATCGCCGCGCTCGAGGACCGCCGCGTCGGCCTCGCCGACAACTGGCTGCGCCATGTCCAGGACGTTCGCAACCGGCACAGCGCCTGGCTCGAGACGGTCGCCCCCGCCGATCGCGTCAATGCCCTCTGCGAGCTCAACGTCGTCGAGCAGGCGCTCAACGTCTGCCAGACGACGGTGGTCCAGGAAGCGTGGCAGCGCGGCCAGGAGATCGTCGTCCACGGCTGGGTCTATCGCCTGCACAACGGCCTGCTCAAGGACCTGACGATGACGGTGAGCCGGCTTGACGACGCCGGCGTCGCCTACGAGCGCGCGCTCGCCGTCGTGCACGCGCGCTATTCCGAGCCCTCGCGCGCGGCCTGACGCGAAGGCCGCGCGGGCCGGCGCGGATCCACCCGTCGTTCCGCTAGAGCCGCTTCGCCGCGGCCCGCCCCAGCTCTTCGAACGCCTTGAGCGCGGCCGCGCGGTCGCGCCGCGGCAGCTCGGCCGATCCGAGCGAGATGTTGTGCTCGCCCTTGCGCAGCTCCAGGAGGGCGCCGTCGCCGAGGATGCCCTTTGCCTTGTCGGCAGTTTCGACGAACGCCGCGGCATCGACGCCGAGGGACGGAAATGCCTCGATGCGAACGTTCTTCAGCGCGCGCTGGTCGAGCGGATTGGTGAAGCCCTGCGCCATGCCGAGCGCGTCCTCGTGCGCGCTCTTGCCGCCGTTGTAGGACTCCTGCACCGCCAGGAGGACCTGGCCGTTCGCGGCCTTCCAGCCGCACTCGGTGATGCCGTACTCCTCGAGCCGCTTGCTGCGCTCGGCCTTGGCGCCGGGAAAGACCTTCTGCACGTCGGCGCTCGAGACGATCGTGCACGGGTCGCCGTCGGGCAGCTTCTTCGCCGCCGGCGTTGCGCCGGTGACCGCGCGGATGCCCTTGGCGGTCTTCTCGGCCGCCTTGGCCGCATCGGCGGGCCGGGTCGTCTGCGCCGTCGCGGCGCCCGTGGCAAGGAGCGCGAGGGTCGCGACGCCGATGAAGAGGAGCGCGTTCGCGCGGCGAACTGCAATGCAAGGAAGGGTCATGTCCAGGTCGATCGGAGTGAAGGTCGCCGATCATCACACTTCCGCCGGCGCGTCGATAATCCGCCTCATGCGCGCCGCCTGCCTCGTCGCTCTGATCGCCCTGGGCGCCCTGGTGGTTCCGGCCGCGCACGCCCAGGGCGCGAACTTCGATCGCGACTGCTCGCAATGGATCGAGAAGAAGGGCTTCTCGACCGACTACATCAAGCTCCGGACCGGCAAGCGCCAGCGCGGCATGGCCGACGGCTGGCGCGGCAACGTCGAGCCGAAGGACGTCCAGCCCGGCGACGTCGTCATCACTTACATCAAGGACAAGGGCCGGCGCATGCGCGTCTCGTACGTCGAGGACGTGCGCCGCAACGGCGACGGCCGTGCCGGCGCGGTGATCGTCACCGAGTGGAACGAAGGCAAGTACATCGACGAGCCGTGCCTCGTCACCGACCACTTCGGCCGCGACTCGGGCCAGCGGTCGATCCCGATCGACACCGTCGTGCGGGTCTGGCGGCCGAGCCTGCCACTGCCGAACGGCGCCGCCGACTGAGCCCCTCGCCGGCGGACCATTCGATCGAGGAGACGGTGTTGACCGACGCTCAGGAACTGGTGCTCGAGCTGTTCTACGGCCGCTGGCGCAGCCAGACATTGCATGCGGGCGTCGAGCTCGGCGTCTTCGAGGCGGTCGGTAGCGTTCCCGCGACTGCGGCGCAGGTCGCACACGACCTCGACCTCGATCCGGCGCTGACCTACCGCCTGCTGCGTGCGCTGGCGTCGCTGCGCGTGCTCGGCGCGCACGACGGAGAAGCGTTTTCGATCACCGAGGCGGGTGCGATGCTGCGCGGCGATCACCCGCAGTCGATGCGCGACGCCCTTCTCCTGCGCGAGGGTCCTGAGCACACCGCGATCTGGAAGCACCTGTCAGCGCTCGTTCGCGACGGCAGTCAGGACGGTTTCGCTCGCGAGTTCGGCGTCGCCGCGTTCGAGCATGCCGCGCGCGAGCCCTCCTACCGCAAGGCCTTCGACGCCGGCATGAGCAGCCAGTCGAACTTGCAGACCGGCTGGGCCCTCGAGGCGCTCGAGCGGTGCGATGTCGCCGCGATCGCGCACCTTTGCGACGTCGGCGGTGGTCAGGGCCATCTGCTCTGCCATCTCCTGGCGCGCTATCCGCACCTGGAGGGAACGATTCTGGAGCGCCCTGGCGTCCTCGGCCCGGGCGCGGCGCCCTGGGCGTCCCGGCTTGGCGTCGCCGATCGCTGCACGAGCGTCGCCGGCGACATGTTCGTCGACGTTCCCGGTGCCGACGCGTACACGATGAAGATGATCCTCCACGACTGGAACGACGACGAATGCGTGCGGATCCTCGCCAACCTGCGCCGCCGTGCGAGCGCGTCGGGTCGGGTCTTCATCATCGAGCACGTGATTCCCGACGGCGGCGCTCCGGACTACGCGGCGCTGTTCGACATGCACATGCTGTGCTGGGGCACGGGCAAGGAGCGGACGGTCGAGGAGTACCGCGCGCTCCTGCGTGAGTCGGGATGGACGTTCACGGCGGCCCGCTTCCCGCGCAGCGGCGCCATCGGCGTGGTCGAGGCGTCGAAAGCCGCCTGACCGAAGGGGCCTCGGTAGCGTCGCGCGGCCCTAGGCGCCGAGATAGCGATGCCAGAGCGCGCGATCGGCGGCGAGCTGGTCCGAGCTGCCGCGCCAGACGACGCGGCCTTTCTCGACGATCACGTGGTGATCGCCGATCGCGACCAGCCGCTGCACGTACTTGTCGATGACGATCATCGCCAGGCCGGCGTCGCGCAGCTGGCGCAGGGCGTGCCAGATCTCCTCGCGAACGAGCGGCGCCAGCCCTTCGGTCGCTTCGTCGAGGATCAGCAGCTCGGGGTTGGTCACCAGGGCGCGACCGATCGCGAGCATCTGCTGCTCGCCGCCCGAGAGCTGGCTGCCGCCGTGCGAGCGCCGCGCCGCCAGCGCCGGGAAGAGGTCGAGCACGCGCGCGGGTGTCCAGTTCGTCGCGCCTCGGGGCGATGCGCGCCGGAACGCTTCGAGGTGCTCGTCGACGCTCAGATTGGGGAAGACCTGGCGCCCCTCGGGGACGAGGCCGACGCCGGCGCGCGCGATCCGGTTCGGCGCCCAGCCCGTGATGTCGCGGCCGGCGAGCGTGATCGTTCCGGCGCGCGGGCGCAGCAGGCCCATCACGGTTCGCACGAGCGTCGTCTTGCCCATGCCGTTGCGCCCGAGAACGCCGACGATCTCGCCCGGCGCGACGGCGAGGTCGATGCCGAACAGCACCTCGGCGGCACCGTGGCCGGCATGGACACCGCGGACGTCGAGAAGCGCCGTCGTCATGTCGCGATGCCGTCGTCGCCGAGGTAGGCGGCGATCACCGCCGGGTCGCTGCGCACCGCGCCCGGCGTGCCGCTGGCGACGACGCGGCCGCCGACCAGCACCGAGACACGGTCGGCGAGGCGAAAGACGGCGTCGACGTCGTGCTCGATCAGCAGCACCGCGCTCTGCGTTCGCACGACGCGGATGAGCGCTTCCATCCGTGCCGACTCCTCGGCGCCCATGCCGGCCATCGGCTCGTCGAGCAGCATCAGGCGCGGTCGGCCGGCCAGGGTCATGCCGACTTCGAGCGCGCGCCGCTCGCCGTGCGAGAGCTGGTCGATCGCATGCGCTTCCTTGGCGCCGAGGCCGAGGGTGTCGAGCAGCTCGCGCGCGCGCTCGAAGAGGGCGGTGTCGCGCCGCGCCGGGCGCCAGGCGTCGAGGCTGCCGCGCGTCACCGCCTGGACGGCGAGGGCGACGTTGTCGAGCACGCTGGCGCTGCGAAAGAGGCGCGTGATCTGGAACGAGCGAGCGAGGCCGTGGCGGGCGCGCCGATGCGTCGGCCAGGCCGTGATGTCGGCGCCGGCGAAGACGATCGTGCCGCGGTCGCTCGCCAGCTGGCCGCCGAGCTGCGCGACCAGCGTCGTCTTGCCGGCGCCGTTCGGGCCGATGAGCGCGTGGATCTCGCCGGCCTCGACGCGAAGGTCGACGCGATCGGTCGCGACCAGGCCGCCGAAGCGCTTCTCGAGGCCGCGCACGTCGAGAAGCGGCACTGCCGAACCGGTGCCCGTCATGGCAACGGCGGCGCGCGGCGCCGCGTCCACAGGCCGACGATTCCCTGGCGCGCGAACAGCACCACGGCGAGCAGGACCCAGCCGGTCCAGAACTCGGGGTGCTCGGTCGTCGACGACAGCACTTCCTGCAGCAACAGCAGGACGGCGGCGCCGGCGAGGCCGCCCCAGACGGTCGCGACGCCGCCGAGGATGACCATCACCATCAGCGTTCCCGACTGCGTCCAGTGCAGCGCGTTCGGGCTGACGTAGCCCTGCAGGTTCACGCTCAGCGCGCCGGCGACGCCGCCGAGCGCGCCGGCGACGACGAAGACGACGAGCTTGTAGCGGTAGGTCGGAAAGCCGAGCGCCTCGGCGCGGACGTCGTCGTCGCGCAGCGCGAGCACGGCGCGGCCGAAGCGCGACGGCGCGAAGCGAGCGAGCGCGACCAGCGATAGCGCGAGCACGGCGAGGGCGACGTAGTAGAGCGCGAGCGGGTTCTTGAGGTCGAGCACCCAGGAACCGAACGTGAACAGCGAGCGGGCGCGGATGTTGAGGCCCTCGTCGCCGCCGTAGCCCTTCACCGAGTTGGCGAGGTAGAACAGCATCTGCGCGAACGCCAGCGTGATCATGATGAAGTAGACGCCGCGCGTGCGCAGCGAGATCGCGCCGATCACGAAGGCGACCAGCGCCGTGACGACGATCGTCGCGGCGAGGTGGAGCGGGCCGCTCTGCACGCCCTCGCTGATCATGACCCCCGTGACGTAGGCGCCGAGGCCGAAGAACGCGGCGTGGCCGAACGAGACCAGCCCCGCGTAGCCGAGGACGAGGTTGAGGCTCGTCGCCGCGATCGCGTAGACGACGATCCGGCTCGCCAGGCTGAGATAGAAGTCGAGGCCGAAGGCGCGCAGCAGCCACGGCAGCGCGAGCGCGACGGCGAGCAGGACGGCGAGCGCGACGAGGGCGCCGGCCTTGATCGCGGCAGCGCCGGGCCGCGTCGGCGCCATCAGGTTCGCGCCGGGAACAGGCCTTGCGGCTTGATCGCGAGGACGATCGCCATGAAGACGTAGACCGCGATCGAGGCGATCGCCGGGCCGGCGGCGCTCGCCCACTGCGGCGGCAGGAACTCGCGCAGCACGTGCTGCAGCAGGGTGCGACCAAGCGTGTCGATCGCGCCGACCAGGATCGCGCCGACGAGCGCGCCGCGGATCGAGCCGATGCCGCCGATGACGATGACGACGAAGGCGAGGATGAGGATGTTCTCGCCCATGCCGACCTGCACCGCGAGCAGCGGCCCGAGCAGCGCGCCGGCGACCGCGCAGAGCGCCGCGCCGATGCCGAAGACGATCGTGAAGAGGCGCGGGATGTCGGTTCCCATGGCCGTCGCCATCTCGCGGTTCGACGCGCCGGCGCGAACCAGCGCGCCCATTCGCGTCTTCTGCACGAGCAGCCAGAGCAGGCCGGCGAGCGCGACGCCGACGCCCAGGATCAGCAGCCGGTACGCCGGATACTGCAGCCCCGGCAGCAGCTCGACGGGGCCGGCGAGGGCGGCGGGCGCCGACAGCGGCAGGTCGTTGCCGAAGATCATCTTGACGCCGTCGTTGAGGATCAGGATGAGGGCGAAGGTGGCGAGCACCTGCGACAGGTGGTCGCGCACGTAGAGCGTTCGCAGCAGTCCCGCCTCGAGCGCCATGCCGAAGACGGCGGTGAGCGCGACCGCGCCGACCACCCCGAGCAGGAACGAGCCGGTGAGCGCGACCAGCCAGGCGGCGAGGAACGCGCCGACCATGTAGAGCGAGCCGTGCGCCAGGTTGATCATGTCCATGACGCCGAAGACGAGCGTCAGCCCGGCGGCGAGCAGGAACAGCATCAGGCCGAACTGCAGCCCGTTCAGCGACTGCTCGAGGATGAGGACGCCGGCCATCGGTCAGCGTCCCGCCGGCAGGGTCGTGATGCGCGCGCCGCGCCTCACTTCATCGCGCAGCTCTGCACGTACGCGTCGCCGTGGTTCTTCAGGATCGGTTCGTTGAACGACTTGTTGATCAGGCCGCCCTTGCCGTCGTTGCCGACGGTGCGAACGTAGTAGTTCTGGATCGGGTACTGGTTGCTGTTGAACTTGAACGGCCCGCGCACCGACTCGAAGCGCGCCGCCTTGAGCGCCTTCAGCACCGCCGGCTGGTCCTCGAGCTTGCCCTTGACGTCGCGCACCGCGGCGCCGATCAGGAGCGCGGCGTCGTAGCCCTGCGACGCGTAGAGCGTCGGCACGCGCTTGTACTCCTTCTCGAACTCGGCGACGAACTTCTGGTTGGCGGCGTTCGTGAAGTCGGGCGACCAGTGGGCGGTGTTGAAGAGCCCTGCCATCGACGCGCCGACCGGGTTGATGACGTCCTGATCGGCCGAGAAGCCGGGCAGCAGCAATGTCGTGTCCTTGCCGAGCCCGGCGCCGACGTACTGCTTGATGAAGTTGATTCCCATCCCGCCGGGCAGGAAGATGTAGACCGCCTGCGGTCTGGCGGCCCGGATCTCGGCGAGCTCGGCGGCGTAGTCGAGCTGGCCGAGCTTGGTGTAGTTCTCGCCGACGATCTGGCCCTTGAAGGTGCGCTTGAAGCCGGCGAGCGAGTCCTTGCCGGCCTGGTAGTTCGGCGCGACCAGGTAGACGCTCTTCAGGTCGCGCGTGTTGGCGAACTGGCCGGCGGCCTCGTGGTACGCGTCGTTCGGCCACGACACGGCGAAGAAGAGCGGGTTGCAGTCCTTGCCGGCCATCGACGACGGCGCCGCGTTCGGGCTGATGTAGATCGTCTTGCTGTCGAGCGCTTCCGGCAGCGCCGCCAGCATGATGTTCGAGAAGACGACGCCGGTCATGAAGTCGACTTTGTCGCGCTTGATGTTCTTCTCGAACAGCTGCTTGGCGACGTCGGGCTTGAACTGGTCGTCGTTCACCAGCACCTCCGCCGGCAGGCCGCCGAGCTTGCCGCCGTTCAGCTTCACGGCGAGCAGGAAGCCGTCGCGGATGTCGATGCCGAGCGCCGACGACGGCCCCGACAGCGTGCTGACGAAGCCGACCTTGACTTTGTCGGCGGCGTGAGCGGGCAGCGCGGCCGCCACGAGACCGGCGACGAGCGCGACGATGGCGGCATGACGGGAAAGGCGCGTGGTCATGACGGAGGACCTTTCAGATGAAGCGTCGCGGTGCGCCGCAGGTGTCGCCGGATTGTAGGGATCGCCCTCAGCAGCCGGCATTCGATGCAGGTGTTTGCAGCGCCTAGGCCAACGCGCCGGGCACTTCCACACGCGAGCAGCTTTCCCGTGGTGTCACGTTGATCGAGAGGACCTGGACGATGCCTCGGGCATTCCGCGTTGTGTTCGCGATGCAGAACGTTCTCGCCGACGAGGCGTCTTCTTGAAGGAGACGCTGGGCTAGCCTTGTCCAGCAGCGCCGGCCGCCTTCGACCAGCGAACCACGAGGCCGCTCTTGTGCTCGGGCGGCACCACCCACTTGAGCGACAGGTCCTGGGAGGGAAGGTCCCATGTGGCCGTTCTCAGCGCCAGCGCGGCGAAGAGCTGCATCATCACCGTCGCGAAGTCGTAGCCGGCGCATTTGTGGAAGGTGAGGGCGCCGGCGCCCTGCGGCATGAAGGCGTCGGGGGCACGCTTCTTCTCGTCGCGCTCGGGAGAAAAACGCTCGGGATCGAACTTCTCCGGGGCGGTGAAGATCGGATCGAGGTTGCTCTCGTAGACCGCCATCATCACCAGGTGGCCCTGCGGGATGGTGTAGCCGGCGACGTCGATGGCGCATTTGGCGCGCCCGAAGCTCATTGGCACGTTCGGGCAGGTCCGCTTCACTTCGTCGACCACCTGCATGAGGTACGGCATCGCCCGCAGCCGGGCCGGACCGATCGGCCCCGAGGGCGCGTTGGCAAGCACCTCTGCGCGCAGGCGCTCGCATACGTCGGGGTTCTCGTGAAGCGCGCGCAGGGTCGCGGCGAGCTCGGCATAGACGATCATTCCGGCGAGGAGGAAGTGGTGCATCTCGCGCGCTGCCGTCTTCGCGTCGAGCGGCGCGCCTGCCTCGCGGGCCGCGGAGAGGATGCGCGCGAGGCCGTCCGGCCGGGCCGGCGGCGCATCGATGTGGCGCTGCGCGATCTTTTCCAGGAGCGCGAGGATCCGGTCGCGCGCTTGCAGGCCCTTCGAGTAGGCGGTCCCGGGCAGGCCGATCGGCAGCGCGACGAAGGCGCTGGCGAGGATCGCGTTGTCGGCGAGCAGGCGGCTGAGCTCTTCTCCGGGCTCCAGGCCGAAGATGGCGCCGGCCAGCGATTCGATCGCGAGCGTCTTCAGGTCGGCCGTCACCGGGCCCTCGCGGTTCGCCAGCCACTTCGCGAGCAGTCCTTCGATCCGGGCCTGCAGGCCCGGCAGGTAGGCCTCGATCGCCTCGGGCGAGAACGCGGCGAGGAGGCTTCGCTTGCGCTGCGCGTGGGCCTCGCCGTCGAGGAGCGGAACGATGTCCGGGTCGCCGCCGAAGAGCGCCAGCAGGTTGGCCGGCATCGCGCCTTCGCGCTGGACTTTCGTCGGGTCGAGCCAGAGCCCGGCGCGCTGCGGGCCGGCGATGAACACGGTCGGCTTGCCGAGAATGCTGGTGCGGAAGACATCGCCGAAACGGGCGCGACGCTGGCGGATGAAGGCGAAAGGATCCTTCGCGAACTGGAGCGTCTCGCCGACGAGCGGCAGGCCGCTGCTGCCGGGAGGAAGTGGATTCGCAGCGGCCATGTCGCCTCCTTCGCCGTTCAAACCCAGACGATTGTAGGGAGGGCCGAGAACCGCGCTACGCCGGGACCTGGCCCTTGATCGCGTTCGCGCGTGCGCCGTAGGTGATCCGGCCGGCGGCGTCCGGCGTGACCCGGGCGCGCAAGCGGTCCTTCAGCAACTTCAGGTCACCGGGCGCCATCGCCGCCAGCCGCGGCGCGAGGCGCGGCCCGGTCTGCGCGATCTTCCAGAACGAATCGAAGTCGGCGAACGTCCGCGTGACGGCGATCTCGCGGGTTTCGATCTGCACCAGTCCGGCGCCGGCCCAGAGCGCCCGCATCGTCTCGATCCGCGACGCCTCGACGCTGGGCGGCCAGAGCGGCGGCGGGCCGAGCGCGGCCATCTCCTCCTGCAGCATCGCGAAGGGGAAGCCGCCGCCGAGGATGTCCCACGCGTACGACGAGACGCTGCCGCCGGGGCGAACGACGCGCGCCATCTCCGCCACGGCCTTTGCCGGATCGGGAACGAAGAAGATGACCAGCGCCATGACGGCGGCATCGAAGGCGGCGTCGGCGTACGGCAAGGCCATCGCATCGCCGACGTCGAACCGAACCGAGCCGATCGCCAGCCGCTCGCGGGCGTAGGCGATCTGCTCCGCCGACGGGTCGATGCCCTGCACCGCCACGGGCGCGAAGCGCTCGACCAGCATCTCGGTGAACGCGCCGTTGCCGCAACCGACGTCGACCCAGCGCCAGCCGGTGGCCGGGTCGAGCCAACGCAGGAAGATGTCTCCGGCGAGCTGGCTCCACTTGCCCATGAACTCTTCGTACGCGGCGCCGTCGTCGAAACGGATCTGCGGTGCTTCCATCGGTTTGCCTCCGTCAGGTCTGATCATCCGCTTTCGCAGGGGCTGTCCTTCACGAAGGGCTGCTTCCGGACCCCGACAGGCGGCGGTCGAGAACCCACCCCGCGACGGCGGGCGGAGCTAACGGTGCTCGGTGCGCAGATGCCGCGCGGGAGCCGTCATCGCCCCGACGCGGAGTTCGGCATGCCTGCGGCCTCGTCGTCGACGGCCTTCTGAACCGCGCGGTAGAACGCCTCTCGCGCGTCGCTGGCGACACGGTCGGTCGCTCCTCCTGCCCAGTTGGCGTTGGAGGCGATCACGATCTTGCGCTTCGGGTCGATGAAGATGCCTTGACCGAAGACGCCGCGGGCGGCGAAGGAGCCGTCGGTGTACGTCCACCACTGGTAGCCATAGCCGCGCCCGGGCCGGCCAGTGTCGGTGCGCTGGGTCGTGGCGTCGGCCAGCCAGCCTTCCGGCACGATGCTTTGCCCGTCGACGCGGGCACCGCTCAGGATGAAGAGTCCGAAACGGGCGAAGTCTCGAGTGACGGCCTGGATGCAGCAGCCGCTGATCTCGTTCCCGGTGCGGTTGACGATCCAGGTGGCCTGTTGCTCCATGCCGGCGGGAACCCAGATCCTTTCGGACAGGTAGGTCGACAGATTCTTCTTCGTGGCCCGGCCGAGCAGGACGCCGACGAGATTGGTTTCGCCCGTGCTGTAGTGCCAGCGCGTACCCGCCGGCACCTCGCGCGGCAGGCGCCGCATGTAGCTCACGAGCGCGTCGACGCCTTCCTCGGGCTGGTGCTTGTTGAACTGCGCCACGTCCGAGTTCGGGTCGGCGTAGTCCTCGTTCCACCGCACCCCCGAGGTCATCGTCAGGAGCTGGCGGATGCTGACGTCGTCGTAGGCCGAGCCTTTCATCTCCGGGATGTAGTCGCTGACCTTGTCGTCCATGCTGCGGATGAAGCCGTCGCGGATCGCCGCGCCCACCAGGGTCGACGTGATCGACTTGGCGACCGAAAACGTGGTCCAGCGCCCGCTGCTGTCGAAGCCCAGGCCATAGCGCTCCAGGCGCAGCTTGCCGTCGTGCACGATCAGCAGCGCCGCGCTGCGCTGGCCGGCCATGTAGGCGTCGACGTCGAGCGCCAGCTTCAGCGGCGGCCCCGGTGGCAGCGGCATCGGCGTGCCGCCGGCCGGCACGACCCGCGACGTGGCCAGAACGGGCAGCCGATCGAGCGCACGAAAGGCCGCATCGCGCTGCGGCTGACTCCAGAACAGGACGTCGCGGTTGGTCGGCAGCGTCGCCAGCAGCCCGCGCGTCTCCTTGTCGAGACTGAACCATCCGGCCAACCCGGCCACCACGAGAGCGGCAAGCAGCCCGAGCGCAATCTTCCTCGCCTTCATCGGACCCTCCTGTCGGTGAACCAGCGCATCGTCAGCGCGCCAGGGGCCTGGGGTTGAAAGCTGCCACCCACGCAATCGAGCAGACGAACGCCGTCAGACCCAGATCTGAAGCACGTAGTCGAACGGCGCTTGCGAATTGAAGAGGTCGACCCGTTGCAGCCGAATGCGCAGCGCGCCGGCGCCGTCGCGAACGAGCGTGTGCCGGTAGCTGCCGCCGAAGTGGCGCACGCTGTCGCGCCGGAGCTCCATCATGTGAAAGCGCGAGCGCACCTCGATCGTCGTCGCCGTCACCGACTCCAGGGCGACGTGGCTGACGAGGTGATTTGTCTCCCACATCGGCGCCTGCGACCACGCGTTCGGATGCGAGACGCGGCCTTTCCGGATCTCCATCATCAGCCTGTCTTCGGCGAAGATCGACGGCGATCCTTCCCACTCGGTCTGCTCGCGCGTCACCGGCATCCAGTAGACGCCGTCGTCGGCGAAGAGGTCGATGAACGCCTGCCAGTGCTTGCCGTCGAGCAGCTCGGCCTGGCGGTAGAGGAACTGCTCGACCTCGCGCTGCACGTCGGTCGCGCCGGCGACGACCAGGCCGGTCTTGGGCAGGGCTTGCGCCGCGCTGTCGACGGTCCCGGCGGGGGCGCGCGGCGAGTGGTCGGGAGCGACCCGTTGCGCGCCGGTCGGCGCCGAATCGCC
>JADGRJ010000120.1 GCA_017881025.1 Rhizobacter sp.
AGCTCTTTCAGGGATGCCGCCTGGCGCAGCCCCTGCGTGCTCTGCGTCGCGTCGAGCGAATCGCGCGTCAGGCGCGCCTGCTCGACCTGCGCCGACGTCGCCTGGACGAGCGACTCGGCGAGGTGTTGCTGCATCGCCGCGAGCTGGCGGCTGAAGCTGTCGATCTGCTCGTTCTGCGTTCGCGCGGTGTCGCCCTGCTGCGCGAGCAGGGTCTGCTGGAAGAGCGCGAGCGTCGCGCCGAGCTCCTGGCGCGTTCCCTGCGCGCTTCGCGTCACCTCGTCGCGCATCTCGCGCGCCTGGCGCTCGGCGCTGGAGTCGACGGGCGGGCGGCGCAGCGCGATCCAGAAAGTGATGACGACGAGAAGTGCGAGAAGCGCCGGGACCAGCCAGTCGAAATGCATGCCCAATTGTCGCAGCGGGGCCGGGCCTTCAGCCGGCCGCGGCCGGCGCCGCGTCAGCGTGGTCGGCCGTGCCTCGACCAGCGCTCGGCGAGGTCGAACGCGCCCTGCACGATCAGCGCCAGCGCAGCCGCGGGCAAGGCGCCGGCGAGCATGACGCTGCTGTCGTTGACGGCGAGGCCGGCGACGATCCGCTCGCCGAAGCCGCCGGCGCCGATGAACGCCGCCATCGTCGCCGTGCCGACGTTGATGACAGCGGCAGTTTTGACACCGGCGAGAAGCGTTGGCGCCGCGAGCGGCAACTGGACATGGCGCAGCGCCTGACGTGCCGTCATGCCGAGTGAGAGCGCTGCCTGGGCCATCCCGCCCGAGACGCTCTGCAGTCCGGCGTGGGTGTTGCGAACGATCGGCAGCAGCGCGTAGAGAAAGAGAGCGAGCACCGCCGGAACGACGCCGATCGTGCCGACGAGGGCGATCAGGAAGGCGAGCAGGGCCAAGGAAGGAATCGTCTGCAGCAGGGCGACGGCGCCGAGCAGGATCGGCTCGCTGCGCGGCCAGCGCCAGGCGGCGACGCCGAGCGGGACGCCGACGGCGAGCGCGAGGGCGAGCGAGACGAAGACGAGGAGCAGGTGCTGGCCGGCAAGGCGGGCGAAGTCGGGCGCGAAGACACGCTCGAGGAGGGTCGCCTGCGGTCGCTGTGGCGCGCTCGCGGCACCGCTCGCCGGCGCCCTGGGCGAGGTCGCCGCGAAGCCGCCGGCGAGGAACTTCTTCGCCGTCTCGGCGAAGCTGCGCCCGTCGAGCTCGACCTCGCCGTTCATCGCGATCATCGTCGCCGCGTCGATCGATCCGGCGAGCTTGGCCAGCGGCGCGGCGTCGACGCCGGCGCGCATCAGGACGACGGCGTCGTACTTCGGAAAGAAGCCGAGGTCGTCGTCGAGCACGGTGAGGCCGAGCCGGCCGAGCTTCGCGTCGGTCGAGTAGACGTCGATGACGTCGACGCGGCCGGCGGCGACGGCGTCGTAAGCGAGGCCGTGGTCGAGGCCGATCGGCGCGGCAGCGCGCTCGCCGTACGCCTTGCTCAGGGCGGGCCAGCCGTCGGCACGCTGGAGGAACTCGTGCGAGAGGCCGAGGGTGAGGCCGGCCGCCGCCGGCTTGAACAGGTCCGAGATGCGGCGGATGCCGAGCGCCTGCGCTTTCGCGGCGGTCATCGCCAGCGCGTAGGTGTTGTTGAAACCGAACGGCACCGCCGCCTTCAGCTGGCGCGGCGCGAGCCAGCGGTTCAGCTCGTCGAGCGAAGGATTGCCTTCGCGCTTGAGCAGCTCGCGAACGATGGTGCCGGTGTATTCCGGGTAGAGGTCGACCGCGCCGCTGGCGAGCGCCTGCTCGAGGATGCCGGTGTTGCCGAGGCCGGGCTTGTGGAGCGCGGGACGGCCGGCGCCGACGAGCGTCTGGGCGAGGATCTCGCCGAGCACGTACGACTCGGTGAATCGCTTCGAGCCGACAGCGAGGGTCGTCGGCTCGGCGGCGTCGACCGGGTGCGCGAAAAGCAGGAAGGACGTGGCGGCGAGCCCGACGCAGGCTCCTCGTAGGAAGTCGCCTACGGTACGAAGGCTGCTTCTCGGTCTGCTCCGCTCAGCGTGTTCCCTGACACTCGGCGCTTCGGTGTTGCTGAAGCGTGCCCACTCATTGCCTCCCACTGCTGCGACGGCGAGCTCCGCGGAGATCTCGGCCGAAGCGCAGCCTTCGCCTGCCCTCGCAGGGCGTCCAATGACCCAGCTGAGAGCGTTCATCGTCGAGGACAGCCCTGTCATCCGCGAGAACCTGGTCGCCGCGCTCGAGGAGATGGCGCCGATCGACGTCGTCGGCACGGCGGAAGACGAGATCGGCGCGCTGTCCTGGCTGGCGGCGTCGGATAACCGGTGCGATCTGGTGGTGGTCGACATCTTCCTGAAAAGCGGCTCCGGGCTCGGCGTCCTGAAGGCGGCGGCCGGTGCCGGCCTGCTGGCCAAGCTCGTCGTCCTCAGCAACTACGCGACGCCCGACATGCGCCGCAAGTGCCTCGAGCTCGGCGCCGATCGCGTCTTCGACAAGTCGAACGAGATCGACGCCCTCATCCTCTACTGCTGCCGGCTCGCCGACGGCAGCACCGGCAACACCGAATACAACCCGCTCTCATAGGGCGCCGCGGCGCGGCGCGCCTCACTGGATCAAGCCGTTCTTCAGCGCGTAGTAGGTCAGATCGCTGTTCGATTCCAGCTTCATCTTCTCCATCACCCGGGTGCGGTAGGTGCTGACCGTCTTGACGCTCAACGACATGCTGTTGGCCATGTGGCCGATCGTCTCGCCCTTGGCGAGGCGCAGGAACACCTGGAACTCGCGCTCGGAAAGCTGCTCGTGAGCAGGCTTGTCGCCACCTCCGCCCAGGCCGTCGGCGAGCAGCTCGGCGACGCCGGCGGTGATGTACTTGCGGCCGCGGTACACGGTGCGGATCGCCTTGACGATTTCCTCGGGGTCGCACTCCTTGTTCAGGTAGCCGCTCGCCCCCTGGCGCAGCAGCGTCGTCGCGTAGTGTTCTTCGGGAAAACCAGAGAGAATCAGCACCGGCAGGTCGGGCGCGCGGGCCTTGATCGCGGCGAGCGCGTCGACGCCGCTCTGGTCGGGCATCGAGAGGTCCATGACGAGGACGTCGACTTGGCCCTTCCTGACGATGTCGACGGCTTCGCGGCCGTTCGACGCCTCGGCCACGACGGTGAGATCGACCTGCTCGGAGAAGAACTGACGCAGCCCGGTGCGAACGATGGCGTGGTCGTCGATGATGGCGATTCGGATCATGGCGGCAGCACCGTGCGGGGGTGCGTGATTTTCTCGATGCGGCAAGTTTAGAGGCATGGCCGGACGATGAGCTTTCTTTCGCGTTTTCGCGGCAACGTGATCGCCTTCCCGCTGGCCGCGCTCGCCGCGCTGGCGATGCTCGCGATCAGCGAGGCGTCGTACCAGGACGCGACCTCGTCGCTCGACCGTCTCGGCGAGCGCGCCACCGCGCGCGCCAACCTGAACGAGCTCGTCCATTCGCTGCTCGACGCCGAAATCGCCCAGCGCGGCTACCTGCTGACCGAACGGCGCGAATACCTGCGTCCCTACGACCAGGCGCAGAAGGAGACGCGCAACCTTCTCGCCTGGCTCACCGCCTATTACGCCAAGGACGCCAAGACGGCACCGACGATGCTCGAGGTCGCCAAGGAGACCGAATCGAAGCTGAGCGAGCTGGCGACGACGATCGAGCTGCACGACCGCGGCGTCGAGAACGGCTGGCGCGAGCTCATGCTCTCCGACATCGGCCGCGAGAAGATGGAGCACGTGCGCACGCTCGGCGAAAAGCTGATCGAGCACGAGACCGCGGAAGTCGCGGTCGGCCGGCGCAGCGTCTACCAGACGCTCTGGCTGAACCGGATCGGGGTCTCGGCGATGGCCGCGGTCAGCCTGCTCGCGCTCTTCATGTACCTGCGCCAGACGGCGACCCTCGACCGCGCCCTCGCCGACGAGGCCGAGCGGATGGCGGGCGAGCGCGACCGCCTCGAGCAGGAGGTCGCGGCGCGAACCGCGCAGCTGAGGGAGCTCGCCCAGCACCTGCAGACGATCCGCGAGGACGAGCGCAGCCGGCTCGCGCGCGAGCTGCACGACGAGCTCGGCGCCCTGCTCACGGCCGCCAAGCTCGACGTCGCCCGGCTCAAGTCGCGCCTCGGCGCGAGCGCCAGCGCCGACGCGGCCGAACGCCTGGCCCACCTGAACGAGCTGCTCAACAGCGGCATCGCCCTGAAGCGGCGGATCATCGAGGACCTGCGGCCGTCGTCGCTGAGCAACCTCGGCCTGGTCGCCGCGCTCGAGATCCAGCTGCGCGAGTTCTCCGCCCGCAGCGAGATCTCGGTGGTCGACCAGCTCGAGCCCGTCGAGGTCGGCCCGGCCGCCCAGCTGACGATCTATCGCCTCGTCCAGGAGGCGCTCACCAACGTCGTCAAGTACGCCAAGGCCACCGAGGTCGTCGTCACGCTGCAGGAGCCGAGCGGCGGCGGCGCGCTCGTCTCGGTGCGCGACAACGGCGTCGGCTTCGACACCGACGTGCCGCGCCTGGCCCGCCACGGCTTGCTCGGCATGCGCTATCGCGTCGAGGCCGAAGGCGGGACGATGCGGCTGTCGTCGAAGCCCGGCCAGGGCACGCTGATCGAGGCGACGCTGCCAGCGCATCCGGCCAAGGCGACGAGCGACGACAGGGACGACGGCGTCGCGGCGCTACCGGCGGCGGCAGAGGCATGAATACGCCGCGTGCCACTGTCGGTCGCGTCCTACCGGTTCGGGGAGGGTCCCCCGACAGGGCAGCGCGCGCAGCACCTATCGTTCGAACTCGACGGCGGCAGCACACTGCCGTTGTCGTCTCTTCCGGCCTGCGGGCACGAGAAGCGGAATCCGCCACCCACCAGCAAAGGAAAATCGATGGACACGATCGGAACCAGCACTCCCAACAAGCCCATGGCCCAGCAAGGTCAGGACATGGCCGACAACGCCGCCAACACGGCGCAGGGCGCGATCCGGTCGACGCAACGCGCCGCCGACCAGGCGCTCGACCGCCTCTCCGACAAGGTCGATGACGTGCGCAACCAGGCCGCACCCCTGATCAACAAGGTGACGTCGCAGGCCGAAGCCGCGGCGCGCCGCGGCATGGAAGCCGTCCGCGACACCTCGCAGCAGCTGCGCGAGCGGGCCCTGCAAGCGCAGGACATGACGGTCGCCTACGTCAAGGACGAGCCTATCAAGGCGATGCTCATCGCCGCCGCGACCGGCGCCTTGCTGATGGGCATCATCAGCATGCTCGGCCGCTCGCGCGACTGAGCGCGGGCCGCAGCGCCGCGACATCATGATCCACCCCCTGCTGCGGCTGGCCGCGACCGAGCCTCATCTCCTGGGCGACCACGTCGAGGCCTACGCGGCCCTGGTCGGCGAGGAGGTGAGCAAGGTCTCCACCTCGCTGATCACTCGCGTCGCCCTGTACGCCGCGGCGCTGTGCATGCTCGCCGTCGGCCTGGTACTGGTCGGCGTCGCCCTCCTCCTCTACGCCGCCGTCCCCGCGGCCGGCTACCCGGCGCCGTGGGCGATGTTCGTGGTGCCGCTGGCGCCGTTCGTCCTCGCCGCGGGCTGCGTTGTCTTCGCTCGATCCAAACCGACCGAGAAGGCGTTCGACGCCATCAAGAAGCAGCTCAACGCCGACATGGCGATGCTGCGCGAGGTCAGCGCGTCATGAGCACTGTGATGTCACCGCCGATGGGCACGGCCCGAGCCGAAGAGAATCCGGCCGCGGCGGCGGCGAAGATCCGCACGACCGTCGCGAGCGAGACGGCCACCGCCGCATCGACCCAGCGCGATGCCGGCGTCAAGGCCGACGCCGCGAAGGGCGCCGCCAGGGAAGTTCCCGCGCTCGATCGCCTCGCCGCCTCGCGCAACCGCCTGCGCAGCGCGATGATGGAGATCGCGCATCCGCCGCCACGAGCGCCGCTCATGGGCGGGCGTATCGGCGATCTCGGCAACCGCCTTCTCAACCGCGCGCGCGACCTGCCCGGCGCATCGCTTTTCCTCGAGGTGCTCGAGAGCTGGTGGCGCGAGCATCCGCTGCGCACTGCCAGCCACGTCGCCGAGAGCGCGTTGCCAAGGATCGTCCAGCCGATCGCGGAGCGCAATCCGCTCGGCCTGCTCCTCGGCGCGGCCGGCGTCGGCGCGTTGCTGGTCTTGGCGAAACCGTGGCGCTGGGCGCTGAAGCCAGCGCTCTTCGTCGGCCTTCTGCCGCAACTGGCGTCGCATGCCCTGCGCCGGATGCCGACCGAATCGTGGGTGCAGATGATCGCCAGCGTGGCCGGCTCGCGGCGCGCCGCTCCGACTCAAGCGACGACGACGGCGCCCGGTGCGCAGGCATCCGGATTGCCGTAGGCGATCGAACGGTTACCTCCCAACGGCCCCTTGTCGATCCGCCTCGCGCGGCACCCGACCGGTCTCCCTCCGTGGGGTCTTTGAAAACGCGCCTCGGCGCGTTTTTTTTATCTTCGCGACGCGGTCCGGATCTTGCTGTATCGGACATATCCTACAGCGTCGCCTGTGCCGTCCGACAGACAGACTGTCCGCCCGTTCCTATAGTTACCGGACCGCCTCCACGCCAAGCCCATGACCACCGAAGCCATCGCCCAAATCGCCGACCGCGGGCCGCGCCGTGCATGGGCGACAGCGTCGTTCGCCGACACCGCCGACACGACGCCGATGGAGCTTTCTGCGCTCGGGGCCCACGTCGACCGTTGCAACGGATCGCGCGGTCGCATGTTCCGCCTCCAGTGCGCCGCCGACGCGATGATCGGTTTCGTCGCACCGCGATTCGTGACCACTGCCGTCATCGTCGCCCTCGTCTTCGGGGTGGCCTCGCTCATCGTCTAGAGAAGCTGTGAAGCAGTCAATCGTGCCCGCGCCGGGGCGGCCAAGGGCGCTGGGCGAGGCGCGACGCGCGGCGCAGGCCGGGCGCCTGCGCAAGCGGCGCAACGCCGCCCAGCGCCCTTGGCCGCCCCGGCCCGCAGGGTGTGCCTCGGGAACAGGCCCACTCGGCGTTGCAAATGCTCGCCGGGTCAGACAACCCGGCTGCACTTTGCGCCTTGATTGGGCCTGTTCCCGAGGCACACGCGGTCACGGTAGATTGCTTCACAGCTTCTGAGATGGCCGCGCCCGACCTGCTGCGGCTGGTGCCCGATGCGCCGGCCGAGCTGGGCGAGATCCTCGATGCCAGGCGCGGCCCGCTCGAACGGCCGAACCGCTCCGAGATCTTCGGGCCCGAGCGCTTCGCGCAGCACGGCCGCAGCCTCGCCGAAACGCATGCCGCGGCGTTCGCGCGCAAGCGCTCGAGCGCCTTCTTCCCGCGCCTGCGCGAGAACATCCGCATCCTGCGCGAGGCGCAGCGCTACATCGCCCGCTACGCGACGACGGGCTACGAGGTCAGCCCCGCGGCCGAGTGGCTGCTCGACAACTTTCATTTGATCGAAGCGCAGGCGCGCGAGATCAAGGACGGCCTGCCGCGGCGCTACTTCCGCGACCTGCCGGTGTTGAAAGACGAGCCGCTGGTCGGCCTGCCGCGAATCTACGGCGTCGCCTGGGCGTTCGTCGCCCACACCGACAGTGCCTTCGACGACGATCTGCTCGTCCATTTCCTGCGCGCCTACGAGGACATCCGCGAGCTGACGCTCGGCGAGCTGTGGGCGCTGCCGACGACGCTGCGCGTCGTCCTGATCGAGAACCTGCGCCGGCTCGCCGAGCGCGCCGCCGCCAACAAGGCGGCGCGCGAGATCGCCAACCTGTGCTGCGACCGGATCGAGAGCTACAGCCCGGAGCAGCTCGACGCCATCCTCGCGCTCCTCAACCAGCGCGCCGTCGGCGAGTCGTTCGTGGCGCAGATGGCGCAACAGCTCCAGGACCACCGCACGCCGGCCAACGTGCGCTTCTTCGAGTGGCTCGACCGGGTCGCGCCGCACCTCGCCGAGATCCAGACCCGCCTGCCGGCGGCGCAGGCCGCCGACAACCTGAGCGTCAGCAACGCGATCACGTCGCTGCGATCGATCGGCGATGCCGACTGGCCCGACATCGTCGCCGCGACAAGCGTGCTGACGCGGCTGATGCTGACCTCGCCGGCGTTCGCCGCCGAGCGCGACGACACGCGCGACCAGACGCTGCACGCCATCGAGCTGCTGGCGAGGAAGAGCGGTCACAGCGAGCGCGAGGTCGCGACGACGCTGCTGGAGCTCATGCACGGCGCCGAATCGGCGCCGGAGAGCGGCGACATCGACGCGCGCACCGTCGCCAACTACTGGCTGCGCGCCGCCGGACGCGGCGAATTGCGCCGCGCCCTCGGCCTCGCCGACGACCGCTCGCTCGCCTGGCACCGGCGCCTGCAGCGCGCCGCGCTTCCCGCCTACCTGAGCGCGATCGGCGTCGCGACCGCTGCCCTGGTCTTCTGGATGCTCGTCCGCCACAGCCCCGTCTTCGCGCCCGGCCACGCGACGCCCTGGCTGGCGGCGCTGGCGGCGCTGCTGATGATCTTCCCGGCCTCCGAGGCGGTGGTCGCGATCGTCAACCGCCTGATCAGCGAATCGACCCGGCCGGTGCGGCTGCCGCGTCTCGGCCTGACCGGCGGCATCCCGCCCGAGCACCGAACGATGGTCGCGATCCCGGCGATGCTGACCTCGCCCGAGAGCGGCCGCGATCTCGCCCACGACCTCGAGCTTCACTACCTCGCCAACCCCGAGCGCCACGCGCAGTTCGCGCTCGTCACCGACTGGCCCGATGCCGAAGGCGCGAGCGACGCCGCCGACGCCGCTCTGCTCGGCGCGGCGGTCGCCGAGGTCGAGCGGCTCAATGCGCTGTACCCGGCGCCGGCCGACGAGCCGGCGCGCTTCATCGTCCTGCATCGCGAGCGGCGCCTGTCGCCGACGGAGGAACGCTGGATCGGCTGGGAGAGAAAGCGCGGCAAGCTCGAGCAGCTGATCACCCTGCTCGCCGAGGGCGGGCCGAGCCCGTTCTTCGACCTCGGCCGCACCTCGGCCGTCGCCGCGGCAACGCGCTACGTCGTCACGCTCGACAGCGACACGCGCCTGCCGCCGGGGCGCCTGCGCGAGCTCGTCGGCGTCGCCGCGCATCCGCACAACCGGCCGCAGCTCTCGGCCGACGGCAAGCGCGTCGAGCGCGGCTACGCGATCCTGCAACCGCACGTCGCGACGCCGCTGCCCGAGCCCGAGAAGGTCACGCTGTACCACTGGCTCTTCGCCGGGCAGCCCGGCATCGACCCGTACAGCGCCGCGAGCTCCGAGGTCTACCAGGACGTCTTCGGCGAAGGCACTTACGCCGGCAAGGGCCTGCTCCACGTCCAGGCGATGCACGCCGTCCTCGGCGGCCGCCTGCCCGAGAACCGCATCCTCAGCCACGACCTCCTCGAAGGATCGGTGGCGCGCTGCGCCGCGGTCACCGACATCACCGTGATCGAGGACGCGCCGTTCCACGCCGACGTCGCCGCGTCGCGCGTGCACCGCTGGACGCGCGGCGACTGGCAGCTGCTGCCGTTCCTCTGGCACGCCAGGCGCTGGCGCCTGCGCGCGATCAACCGCTGGAAGATGCTCGACAACCTGCGCCGCTCGCTGGTCGCGCCGCTCTCGCTCGCCCTGCTCGCGTTCGCCCTCGCGACCGGCGGTGTTTCGCCGTGGGCGTCGTTCCTGCTCGTCGCCTTCGCCTTTTCCGGCGGCCCGCTGATGGGCGCGCTCGCCGGCCTGGCGCCGAGCCGCGACGACATCGCCCGGCTCCACTTCTATCGCCAGGCGTTCGCCGATCTCGGCCGCGCACTCGCGAGCGCCGCCTGGCTGCTCGCCCAGCTGCTCCAGCTGGCACTGATGTCGACCGACGCGATCGTGCGTGCGCTCTACCGCCAGTTCATCAGCCGACGCCACCTGCTCGAATGGACGACGGCGGCGGCGGCCGAGGCCGCGGCGACGACCGAGCTCGCGGTCCTCGTCCGCAAGCACTGGGGCGCGCCCGTCGCCGCGGCCGTGCTGTGGCTAGCGCTGATGGCGGCGGGCACGGCGCATCCGGCGTCGGCGACGCTGCTCTGCCTGGTCTGGGCGATGTCGCCGGTGTGGACCTGGTGGGTGAGCAGGCCGAGGCCGCGCCAGCGCGGCGGCGCGCTCTCGCCCGACGATCGCGCCCTGCTCCACGACGTCGGCCGCGACACCTGGCGGTTGTTCGAGCGCATTGTCGGCGCCGACGACCACCATCTGCCGCCCGACAACCTGCAGGTCGTGCCGAGCGACATGGTCGCGCACCGCACCTCGCCGACCAACATCGGTCTCTACCTCCTCACCACCGCCTGCGCGCAGCGCTTCGGCTGGATCGGCACGGTCGAGACGATCGAGCGCATCGAAGCGACGCTCGCGACCCTGGCGACGCTGCCGCGCCATCGCGGCCACTTCTTCAACTGGTACGACACGAAGTCGGCCGAAGCGCTGACGCCGCTCTACGTCTCGACGGTCGACAGCGGCAACCTCTGCACCCACCTGCTTGCCCTCGCCCAGGCGTGCCTCGCGCTCTGCCGCGAGCCGCTCGCGACC
Source organism: Rhizobacter sp. (assembly GCA_017881025.1). Taxonomy (GTDB): domain Bacteria; phylum Pseudomonadota; class Gammaproteobacteria; order Burkholderiales; family Burkholderiaceae_C; genus Schlegelella_A. The sequence goes on from JADGRJ010000120.1 coordinate 10,568, forward strand.
GCATCGCTGCAGCGCGCCCTCGCCGCGTCGTCGCTGCGGATCGCCCTGCTGCGCGCGGCGAGCACCGAGCCTCTCGGCGGCGAGGCCCTCGCCGACGTGCTCGCCGGCGCCGCGCCGCTCGGGCGGATCCGCGCCGACCCGGCGCGCTTCGACGCGCTGCTCGGCGCCGCTGTGGCCGAGCTCGCGGCGAGCGCGCCGCCGAGCATCGACGAGGCGACGCCGAGCCCCGCCAACCGGCTCGCCTGGGCGATCGAGGATCACCTGTCGACCTTGCGCTCGGCACTGCGCGACGCGACCAGCGGCATCGCCGACGCGAACGCTGCGGCGCGGCTCCTGCGCATCGCGACGACCTGCCGCGCGCTCGCCGCCGAGCCCGACTTCACCTTCCTGTTCAACCGCAAGCGCCGGCTCTTCCACATCGGCTTTCGCGCCGCCGAGCACCAGCTCGACGGCGGTTTCTACGACCTGCTCGCCTCGGAAGCGCGCGCGACGAGCCTGTGGGCGATCGCCAAGGGCGACGTGCCGGCCGCGCACTGGGTCGCGCTCGGCCGGCCGTTCTACGCCGTCGGCGAGCTCGCCGGGCTGCGCTCGTGGTCGGGATCGATGTTCGAGTACCTGATGCCGACGCTCGTCCTGGACGAGCCGTACGGCAGCGTCCTGCACAGCGCCGCGCAGGCGGCGGTGCTCGAGCACATCGCCTTCGCGCGCGAGCACCACGTGCCGTGGGGGATTTCGGAGTCGGCGTACGCCGGCAGCGACCACACGCTCGCCTACCAGTACGCGCCGCAGGGCGTGCCGCGCCTGGCGCTGCGGCGCACGCCGAACGACGAGCTCGTCGTCGCGCCGTACGCGACCGCCCTCGCGGCGCAGGTCTCGCCGCATCGCGCCGCCACCAACCTGCGCCGCCTCGAGCACGCACGCGCGCGCGGCCGCTACGGCTTCATCGAAGCGCTCGACTACTCGCCCGGTCGGCAGTCGGGCGCCGAAGGCGTCGCCCGCGTCAGCACGTTCATGTCGCACCACCAGGGGATGAGCATCGTCGCCATCGCCAACGTCCTCCTCGACGGCGTGGCGCGCCACTGGGGCATGGGCGACGCGCGCATCGAGGCGGTCGCATCGCTCCTGCACGAGCGCGCGCCGCGCGAGGTGCCACCGCTGCGCGAGCCGCCGACGAGCCTCGTCTCCAGCCTGCAGCTGAAGCGCTCGCCGGGAATGTTCCGCGAGGTGCCGCCGGGAATGACCGCGATCGAGCCGACCCACCTGCTC
>JADGRJ010000360.1 GCA_017881025.1 Rhizobacter sp.
GCGAGCGTCATGCACGCGCTCGCAGGGCGGAGCGCGGTACTCCTCCGAAGCCACGGCACGCTCACGATCGGCCATTCGCTCGAACAGGCGTACTGGCGCAGCGTGCTGCTCGAGTGGCTTGCCGCGCTGTATTTCCGGGCGACGCTGCTCGGAACGCCGCGGCTCATCCCCACCGGCGAGATCGAGCTCGTGTCCGAGCGGCTGCGGGCGCTCCGGAGTTAGCTCTCGAGCCGCGCCCGGATCGCGGTGAGGAACCGGGCCGCGAGCACGCCGTCGACGACGCGGTGGTCGACCGTCAGCGTGAGCTCGACCCAGGGGCCGACGCGCACCTCGCCGGCGGCGGCGCTCACCCGCTCCGTCACCGCGCCGACGGCGAGGATCGCGGTTTGGTCGGGGTCGACGATCGCCGAGAAGCGGTCGACGCCGAACATGCCGAGGTTGCTGAGCGTGATCGCAGCCGCCCCGCCGGTGACCTTTCCCTCGCGCGCGAAACGCTCGGCTTCCGCGGTCACCTCGACGAGCGCAGACAGCTCGACGAGGTCGGGCTCGGCGATCGTCGGCACGAGCAGCGTGTCCTCGCCGGCGACGGCGAGGCCGACGTCGACCCGCTCGAGCTGACGGAGGCGCGGCCCTTCGCTCACCCACAGCCGGTTCAAGGCGGGATGCTCGCGCAGCGCGCCGGCCGTCGCCCGCAGCAGCAGGTGCGTATAGGTGAGGCCTGCGAGGCCGTCGGCGCGCGCCTGCGCGAGTTGCGCGGCGGCGCTCCTCATGTCGACGTCGACGGCCACGCTGAACTGCGGGATCGTCAGCACCGACCGCGTCAATCGCTCCGCCACGGCGCGCCGGTGCCGCGACAGCTCGAGCTCGCCCTCGGCCGGCGAGGCGACATCGATCAGCGCGAGCACGTCCTGCTTCTCGATGCGCCCGCCGGGGCCGCTGCCGTGGACGGACGCGAGATCGATGTCGTGCTCCTGCGCGAGCCTGCGCGCGGTCGGCACGGCCTGCCGCTTCGCCGCCGGTGGTGCGGACGGCTCGGCAACTGGGACGTCCTCGCCGGGCGCGCCGACGTACGCGAGCACCTCGCCGACCGAAACGGTCTCGCCCGGGCCGTGCAGCACGGCGAGCAGCGTGCCCGCGACCGCGGCCTCGACCTCGAGCGTCGCCTTGTCGGTCTCGACCTCGAGCAGCGGCTCGCCCTGCCGAACGACCGAGCCCACCTCCTTGAGCCACTGCACGATCTGCAGCTCGTCCGAGGTCGCCCCGAGCGGTGGCATGCGCACCGGACGCGCCATCAGTCGCGCAGCTCGCGGATCACGGTCTTGATCCGCTCCACGGAGGGGACGATCGCGTCCTCGAGCGACGGCGCCGACGGCATCGGCACGTCGTGCGACGCGATCCGCCGGATCGGCGCCTCGAGGTCGAAGAGGCATTCCTCGGCCGCGCGTGCGGCGACCTCTGCGCCCCAGCCGCCGGTGAGCGTGTCCTCGTGGACGATCACGAGCCGCCCCGTCCTGCGCAGCGAGGCCCAGATCGTCTCGGTGTCGAGCGGCAGCAGCGTCAGCGGGTCGATCACCTCACACTCGATCCCGTCCTCAGCGGCGAGCTCCCCGGCTGCAGCCAGCGCGCGGTAGAGCGCGAGGTGTGTCGCGACGACCGTCACGTCGCTGCCGGGCCGCTTCACGACCGCCTTCCCGATCGGGACGAGATACTCCTCCCGCGGCACCTCCGCCGTCAGATCGAGCCCGCCCGCCTGCTCGCGCCCCTTGCTGCCGTAGAGCAGCTTGTGCTCGAAGAAGAGAACGGGATTGTCGTCGCGGACGGCGCTCTTCAGCAGCCCCTTCGCGTGGTAGGCGTCGGAGACGCAGACGACCTTGAGCCCCGGCACGTGCACGAAGTAGCTCTCGGGGCTCTGGCCGTGCTGCGCGCCGCGGTTCGTCGCGCCGACCGGCGCGCGCATCACGAGCGGCACCGAGACTTTGCCGCCGGACATGTAGCGGAGCTTCGCGGCCTGGTTCACGAGCTCGTCCATGCACTCGAAGAGAAAATCGGAGTACTGCATGTCGGCGATCGGGCGCATCCCGAGCGCGGCGGCGCCGACGGCTGCGCCGGCGATCACCTTTTCGCTGATCGGCGTGTCGACGATGCGGTCGTGGCCGAACTCCTCGGGCAGGCCGAGGTAGACGCCGAAGGCGCCGCCGAAGCCGCCCTCGATGCCGATGTCCTCGCCGATCAGGAAGACGTCGTCGTCGCGGCGCATCTCCTCGGCGATCGCCTCGCGCAGCGCCTCGCCGATTGTCAGGCGGCGTGACGGCTCAGGCGTAGACATCGGTGCGCGCCTCCTGCGGGTCGGCGTCGGGCGAGGCGCGCGCGAACTCCACGGCGTCCTCGATCGCCGCCTCGACCTCGCGCTCGATTGCCGCGGCGGTCCGCTCTGCGAGGACGGCGCGCAGCCGGGGGATCGGGTCGCGCTCCTTCCAGGACGCTTCCTCGTCGTCTGCGCGGTAGCCGCGCGCGTCGCTGCGGCTGTGGCCGACGAAGCGATACGTCTTGCACTCGAGCAGCGTCGGGCCGTCGCCGGCGCGCGCGCTCGCCACCGCCTCGACGCCTGCCTCGCGGACGGCGAGCACGTCCATCCCGTCGACCACGCGGCCGGGGATGCCGTAGGCGGCGGCGCGGTCGGCGACGTCGACCAGGGCCGAAACGGCGTCGAACGGCGTCGAGGCGCCGTAGAGGTTGTTCTCGCAGACGAAGACGATCGGCAGCCGGCGGACGGCCGCGAAGTTCATCCCTTCGTGGAAGGCGCCCTCGTTGCTCGCTCCCTCGCCGAAGAAGCAGACGGCGACCTGGTCGCTGCGCCGCAGCGCGAAGGCGAGTCCAAGGCCGGTGACGACGGTGTTGCCGGCGCCGACGATCGCGAGCGCGGGCAGCATCCCGACCGCCGGATCGCCGAGGTGCATCGAGCCGCCCTTGCCGGCGCAGCAGCCGGTGCTCTTGCCGTAGAGCTCGGCCATCGCGGCGCGCGGCGTCACGCCCTTGGCGAGTGCGTGGCCGTGCGGCCGGTGCGTGGAGGTGATCCAGTCGGTCAGCCGGAGCGCGTCGCAGATGCCGACGGCAACTGCCTCCTGGCCCTGGTATTGGTGCAGCGTCCCTGGGATCTCGCCTTCGAGGAAGAGGTAGTAGACCGTCTCCTCGAAGCGCCGGATGAGGAGCATCTGCCGGTAGAGCCGGGCGAGCGTTCTCTCGTCAGGCTGCTCGGCCACTGCCGCCATACTGCCGGATCGAGCCCCGGACTGTCTCGACCAGCGCCGCCTTGCCGGCCTCGAGCACGTCGGCCGGGCCGTGGGAGCCGATTGCGGCGTGCACGTCCGGCTCGTCGGGCAGCTGTGCGAGCGCTCCGGTGAGGCCTCGCAGGTACGCGCTTCTCAGCACCGTGCCGACGTTGAACTTCGCCACGCCTGCGGCGATCGCACGCGCGATCGCGTCAGGCGGGAAGCCGGTGCCGCCGTGGATG
>JADGRJ010000361.1 GCA_017881025.1 Rhizobacter sp.
CTGCGCGTCGTCGCCACCGGCGCGCGCGCGACGCCGCCCAAGCCGGTGAAGGCGGCGAAGCCGCGCAAGTCGCGTCCGCTCGCCGCGGCGCGCTGAAGGGAACGCATGAAGCTCGCCGCCGATGTCATGGTCGCGCTCGTGGCGCTGCTCCACGTCTGGTTCCTCGTCCTCGAGATGTTCCTCTGGGACAAGCCGCTTGGCCTGAAGACGTTCCGCCACAGCGCCGCCGAGGCGGCGTCGTCGAAGGTGCTCGCCGCCAACCAGGGCCTCTACAACGGCTTCCTCGCCGCCGGCCTCGCCTGGGGTCTCTCGCTCGGCGCGGCGGGAACGAGCGTCAAGGTCTTCTTCCTCGCCTGCGTCATCGTCGCAGGCGTCTACGGCGCGGCGACAGTCGGCAAGAAGATCCTGTTCGTGCAGGCGCTGCCGGCAGTGGTCGCGCTGGCGCTGGTCCTCGCCGCGTACTGACGTCCGGCGCGCACCGCGCGCGCCGAAGCGCCGTCGGGGAAGCTACAGCGGCGAGCGGATGACGCTCGCTGCCAGGGCGCGGAGGACCTGGGGCACGGGCAAGCGGAACGGCGCGCGCTCTGGCTCCTCGACGGCGACGCCGCCGCCGCGTTCTGCGCCGAGGCCGAGCAGGGCCGAGATCGACCACGCCGCGCCCGCGAAGGCGGCGACCGCGAGCACCGCGACGGCGAGGAGGACGATCCCGCTGATCCACGACGGCGTCAGCGCCGCGAAGCCGACCGCCGCGGCGAACGCTGCGCTGGCCGCGCCGCTGCGGGCGTTCGCGCCGAAGGCGCCGTTGATCGCCATCGAGTACGCGCCGAGCGCCAGGAAGACGAGCGCCAGTTGCACGAAGCCCATCTCCGCGAGGGTCGAACCGAGGCCATCGAGCATTGACATGACGCGTCCTTGGGAGCGAGTCGGATCGGGAACTGTCGTCATTACAACGGCAAGCCGCGTGCGCGGCAGTCAGCGCCTTTCCGTGCCCGCTGTAGGACGTCTTCGTACGTCCGACGAACGGTCGGCGCGCGCCGTCCTCAGAACTCGATCCGGCCCCGGCCGCAGCGCTTGGCGCGGTAGAGCGCGGCGTCGGCGATCTCGACCAGAACGCCGCAATCGACGGCCGGCGTCGCGATCTGGCTGGCGACGCCGATGCTGACGCCGAGCCACGCCGACGTCGTCGAGGCGCGGTGCTCGATCTTGGCGTCGATGACGCGTTGGCGGCAGCGCTCGGCGACGGCGCACGCGGCGTCGAGGTCGGCGCCGGGCAGAAGGAGGGCGAACTCCTCGCCGCCGTAGCGGGCGACGAGCTCGCCGCCGCGTCGCACCGACTCGCCGACCATGCGCGCGATCTGGCGCAACACGGCGTCGCCGGCCGGGTGGCCGTAGTGGTCGTTGTATTCCTTGAAGTGATCGACGTCGATCATGAGCAGGCCGATCGGCCCCTGGCGGCGCGCCGCGCGCAGCCACTCCGACTTCAGCGTCTGGTCGAATAGGCGCCGGTTGCCGATCTCGGTGAGCGCGTCGGTCGTCGACAGCCGCGTCAGCTCTTCGTTCAGCCGGTGCAGCTCGAGCGCGTTGTTCTTCTTCTCGGTGATGTCCTGGAACGCGCCCAGCAGGCGCACCGGCCGGCCGTCCTCGCAGACGGCGAGGCCCTGCGCGCGCACCCAGCGCGGATTGCCCTTGGCGGTGACGAACGGCAGCTCGAGGTCCCACGGCGTGCCTTCGCGCGCTCCCGCCTCGATCGCCGCCAGCAGCGACGGCCGACCTTCCGGCGGGTAGTGGTTCATCGCGTCGTCGAGGCGCGGCGTCGGCCCCGGCTCGAGCTCGTGGATGCGAAAGACCTGCTCGGTCCAGTCGTAGCGCATCGTCGTCAGGTCGAGCTCCCAGCCGCCGATGTGGGCGAGCTCGCCGGTGCGGCGCAGCATCTCGGCGCTGCGCTCCGCCTCGGCCTCGGCGCTCTTCCTGCGCGTCAGGTCCATGTGCGTGCCGGTCATCCGCACCGGCGTGTCGAGGCCGTCGCGCTCGACGACCTTGCCGCGGCTCAGCAGCCAGACCCAGTGGCCGGCCTTGTGGCGAACCCGGAACTCGCATTCGTAGGCCGCGCTCTCGCGCCGGAAATGGGCCTCGATCGACGAGATCAGGCGCTCGGCATCTTCGCGATGAACGATGTCGCGCCACGCCGAGCCCGAAGCGCCGAGCTCGCCGGGCGCGTAGCCGAGCTGGCGGCGCACGACTTCGTTGTGGTTGAAGCGGTCGTTGCGGACGTCCCAGTCCCACAGGCCCAGGTCGGCGCCCTCGAGCGCGAGCTCGAGCTGCTCGGCGGTCTTGCGCCGCTCGCGCTCGGCGCTCGCCTCGAGCAGCGCGTACGACTTGCGGCGCCACTGGCCGCGATAGAGGCCAAAGGCGGCACCGGCGCCGAGCAGCGCGAAGAAGGTCAGGTCGGCGAGCGCCTGCTTGCGCCAGGGCGCGAACAGCTCCGGCATCGCGCGGCTGACGGCGATGACGAGGGGCTTGTCCATCGCCAGCGACGGCGGCGAGATCTGGCTGAGCGCAGTCATCCGCGTCTCGTTCGAGCCGCCGATCGGGCCGATCACGATCGGCGTCGACGCGCCGGAGTCGCCGCGCTTTTGCCCCATCGCCGCGATCGCCGGCTGCGATTCGCCCTCGACCCGGCGCGGGTCCTCGGGCATCGTCACGAACACCTTGCCGTCGCCGTGCCCCAGCGAGACCCACATGTCGGGCGCGTAGAGCACCGAGCGCATCAGCACCTTGAAATATTCGGGCTCGAGCGCGGCGGCGGCGGCGCCAGCGAAGCTGCCGTTCGGCGCGTAGATCGCGCGCACGAAGACGACCGTGTACGAATTGATCACGGTCTTGAGCGGCGGCGCGACGTAGAGCGTCTCCCCGTTGTGGCCGTCGCGAGCCTTGCGGAAGTAGTCGCGGTCCGAGAAGTCGCGGCCGAGGAGCGTGTCGACGCTGCTGGCGACGACGGTGCCGTCGGCATCGAGCAGCACCATCGAGCGAACGCCGGGGATCGCATCGCTGAGCGCCTTCAGGCGCACCGAGAGCAGCGTCGAGACGCTGTAGACGGGCGTCGCCAGGAACTCGCCGCGCACGCTCGCGAGGGCGCGGTACATGCCGTCGAGCTGCTGGCCGACGTTGTCGTCGACGACTCGCGCCTGGACGCGCAGGCGGTCGCGCTCGGTCGCGTCGAGCGCCTCGTGCGCCTTGAAGAGCGACCAGCCGATCAGCATGCCCAGCACGACCAGGCCGACCAGCAGGGCGAGCCACTCGGCGGTGAACTGGCGCGCGAAGCGGGTGTCGTCGTCGAGCACGCCTGGCGCCGCGTCGGTGGCCGGCGCGGCGTCGTTCGCGGCGGCAGCGATGCGCGGCATCAGCAGCTCGGGATCGGCGAGCGCGGCCGATCCGGACTCGACGGCGATCGTCACGCCGCGCCCGCGACGATGCGCGGCCGGGCCAGTTGCGAAACCCAGCTCATGGCA